>NZ_JBEXUX010000008.1:18301-209888 GCF_040629175.1 Embleya sp. NPDC005971
CGGAGGCGCGGAGGCGCGGAGGCGCGGAGGCGCGGAGGCGCGGAGGCGCGGAGGCGCGGAGGCGCGGAGGCGCGGAGGCGCGGAGGCGCGGAGGCGCGGAGGCGCGGGACGAGTGGGACGAGTGGGTTGTGGGTGCCTCGGGTTTGGTGTGTCGTCCCTCGCCTTCGGCGGCCCCCGCACCGCAGTCTCGTGCCGGTGGTGGTGCCGCGCGCCGCGCGTTGCGGCGGGGTGTGGCGGGGCGTGGGGGTGGATCGGGGCATGTGCGCAAAGTGACGGGGTGCGCACGCGTAGTATGTACCGCGTGGTTGGGGAGAGTGGGTTCGAGGTTGTGCGGGTCGTGATCGTCGACGACCATCCGTTGTTTCGGGCGGGGTTGCGGGCCGCTTTGGAGAGTGCCGCGGACATCGTGGTGGTCGCCGAGGTGGAGACGGCCGCCGCGGTGCCGGGAGTGGTTGCCGAGCAGGCGCCCGATCTGGTGGTGATGGATCTGTCGTTGCCGGACGGGTCCGGGATCGAGGCCACCCGGAAGATCGCGGCCGACACGCCGACCGTGCCGGTCCTGGTGTTGACCATGTCCGACGACGACGGCAGCCTGCTCGCGGCGATACGCGCCGGCGCCGGTGGCTATCTGGTCAAGGGCGCGGGCCGGGACGAGGTGCTGCACGCGGTGCGTACCGTCGCGGCCGGTGGCGCGGTCTTCGGTGCGCAGACCGTGCCCCGGCTCGCCGCGTTGCTGGCCGGCGGCAGCCCCCGCGCGTCCGAGCGGGTGTTCCCCGAGCTGACCGAACGCGAGTGCGAGGTGCTGGACCTGCTCGCCCGGGGCCTGGACAACCGCAACATCGCCCGCCGGCTGTTCCTCGCCGAGAAGACCGTGCGCAACCACATCACGCACATCTTCGAGAAGTTGCACGTCACCACCCGCGCGGAGGCGGTGGCGCACGCCCGCGACTTCGGCCTGGGCGCCGACTGATCCGGACCGCCGCCCCGCGCGCCACCGCGCCGACGGGCCCGACCCGAGCCCGTCCCGGAGCATCGGCCGGGCCCCGGTCGGGACCTCGATGGGACCGCTGCCTCGTGTGCACGGGACACCGCGACGACCATCCTGAGTTGTCCGTACCCCTCCGGGTCCTGCACATCGGAAGCACCCGGCGTCGTTCGGCCCCACCCGGCTCGACTCGTCCGCGCCGTCGTTCGACGACGTCCGTGAGGAGGCGCCAGATGCCCATGGGCAACCGAAGGCAACGCTCCGGCCTCGACCGCGCCTACGCGGTATGCGGCGCCTCCCTGGTCGGCGGCCTGGTCACGCTGATCCTGCTGCTCACCCACCTCGACGACCCGAGGATGCCCCCGCGCCCCGCCCTGATCGGCGTGGCCACCCTCCAGGGCATCGCCTTCTCGCTGTCCGGGCTCTTCGTACTCTCGCGTCGATCCGCCGCCGGCCTGGGCTGGCTGTTGTTGTGGACCGGCCTGTGCTATCCGCTGGCGAGCGCGGTCCTGTTCACCGCGGTGTTCGCCGACGCCGGATTCGCCGGGGCCACCGTGGCGATCACCGTGTGGCTGATCGCCGACACGATGCTCCTGTTCGGGATGTACGCGCTGCCGCTGTGGCTCCCGAACGGCACCCTGCCGAAGTCCCGATTCGTCCGGATCTATGCCGTGCTGCTCGCGCTGTGGAGCGCCGTGCACGCGTACGACGACTACTCCGGGTCCGGCTGGTACGGACTGCCCAGCTTCCTGCAACACGGCGCCTGGGCCGGCACGCAGCGGTGGCTGGACGAGTGGCTGACCCCGCGGATGGACCTGATTCCGCCGCTGGTCATCCTGACCAGCCTCGCCGTGATGACCGTGTGCTGGGTGCGCTCGCCCAAGCCGCACCCGATGCGGCTCGTGCCGCTGCTGCCCTATCTGCTGTGGCTGGCCGTGAGCTTCCTCGGCTACCACCTCGAACTCTCGGACCTGCTCTATGAATTCCTTCTCTACGCGGGCGTGCTGGTCTGGCAACTGTGCTTCGCGTACGCCTTCGCCCGGGACCGGCAGTGGCACCTCGACCGATCCACGCGCAAGGTTCTGGCCACCTTCACGCTGGCCGCGGTGCTGATGGGCGGCTACTTCGGGATCGCCGTCGCGCTGTCCGGCGTGCTCCCCGGCGCGCGCACCGCCGGCGCGCTGGTGATAGCGGCCGGGGCGCTGCTGATCGGCGCCCTGCTGCGGCCGACCGTGCAATGGGCGATGCGCGTCGTCGACCGCTTCTACTACGGCGAACGGGCCCGGCCCTACCAGGTGGTTCGCGACCTCTCCGAACAATTGAGCCGAGCACCGGCCCCCGGCTCGGCACCCGCCCTGCTCTGTCGAACGGTCGTGTACACGCTCGGCCTGCCCGGCGCCGGTGTCGTGGTCGACACCCGGCACGGCGAACGCGAACTCGCCCGGATCGGCACCGCCGGCACCGCCGAGGTCGACTTCCCGCTCACCTACGAGGGTGTCGTGATCGGCCGGCTCTCCGCACCGCCCCGCCCCGGACAGGACGCGTTGGACCGCCAGGACCTGGAGGTGCTGCGCTTCCTCGCCGACCAGGCGGCGCCCGCCATCGCCTCGTTGCGCCTGTACGAAGAACTCCAGGAGACCCGCGAACGCATCGTGCTGGCCCGCGAGGAAGCCCGCCGCCGACTCCGGCACGACCTGCACGACGGCCTCGGCCCCGCGCTGTCCGGTACCCGGCTCCAGGTCGACACCGCGCGGGCCTGCGTACCGCCGGGCACCCCGGCCGAGGGCACCCTGGCCATCGCTTCGCGCAGCATCGGCGAGGCGATCACCGAGCTGCGCCGGATCACCGACGGCCTCGCCCCCGCGGCACTCGCCCGACTCGGGCTGGCCGAGGCGCTGCGCGAATGTGCGACGCGGCTGGGCGGCGGCGATGGGAACCACCCGCACATCCGGGTCACCTTCGATCCCGATCCGCCCCCGCCGCTGCCCGCGGCCGTGGAGGTGGCGATCTACCGGATCTGCGGCGAGGCGCTGACCAACGTCGTCCGGCACGCCCAGGCCCACCACGCCACGCTCGACGTCGTGGTCACCGAGACCCGCGTCGTCCTGGAGGTGATCGACGACGGCGTCGGGAGCCCGGAGCGCGAACGCGGCGCGGCGACCGAGGGTGTCGGCCTGGCCTCGATGGCCGAACGCGCCGAGGAACTGGGCGGCAGTTTCACCGCGGGCGGCAACGAACACGGCACCGTCGTGCGCGCGGTCATCCCACGAGCCGGGACCGATACCCGGGACCAACCCGGGACCGACCCGGGACCGTGACCACATGCGGAGGGACCCGCAGCGAGCGAAGGTGGAGGAGCGGTGATCGACTTGATCACCTTGTCCCCCACACAACACGGAGATCCAAAATGTCGAAGAGCCCACTTCCGAAGGGCGGCGAACCACCGCCTGGGTCGCACAAGCCCGACCAGCCGCTCGGCTGCCACTTTCCGAATCCGCCGTGCACCAGCGTGGACGAGTCCGATTCGGCGAAGGCAACGGATGCGAGCAGCGGTCATCCGCCGCATAAGGCCGATGGCTCGGGCCGAACAGCCGAGCCGGACACGCACGATCCGCCGGATGACTGAGCCGACCCGAAGGAACACAACAAACCGCCGCCCCCGCCGTCCTCGACGGCGGGGGCGGCGCCGTGTGCCCGGTGCCCGGGACGCCCGGGGCGGGCGCGGGTGCACGCCGGCCGGCGTGGGCGTGAATTCATCCCGTGCGCTGCCGGCCGGTCGGTGCGACCAGGGCGGCGGTGGCCGCGCCGGTGCCGATGACGTCGGAGAGGGCCTGCAACTGCACCCGGATCAGCGCGGCGACCCGGGGGTCCGCCGGTCGTACCGATCCGTCCGGTTCGCCGGTCAGCGCGTCGGGGGCGCCACCCACCACCACCTCGGGGTGCGGCACGACCAGATTGCCCAGACCGGCCAGGATCCGCACGGTGTCGGTCAACCCGCGAAACCCGTGCAGTCGGCTGGCCGTCACCACCATCACGGCGACGGCCTTCCCGGACAACGACGCGTCGCCGCGCGGGCGCGAGGCCCAGTCGACGGCGTTCTTGAGCACGCCGGGAATCGAGTGGTTGTACTCCGGGGTGGCGATCACCAACCCGTCCGCCCGATGGATCGCGGTACGCCACCGGCGCACCGCCGGCAGCTCCGGATGTACGTCCAAGTCCTCGTTGTACAGCGGCAGTTCACCCAGCGTCGGATACACGTCGAAGCACATGCCGGGTGGCGCGAGCGCGGGCAGCGCGGCCAGCAGTCGGGTGTTGGCGGACTGTGCGCGCAGCGAGCCGGAGATCGCCAACACGCGGGCGGGGGAAGGGGACGCGGGAGCGGTCCCGGGCACGGACATGAGTGGCCTTTCGTCAGGAACCGGTACGGCGGTCCAACAGGGTCGTGTCGTGCCGCCCGGCGCGGAAGTCCGGGTCGTCGAGGATCTCGGCGAGCAGCGGCGCGGTGGTGCGCACACCCGGGCCCTCGACCCGCAGTTCGCGCAACGCGCGGCGCATCCGGGCCAGCGCCTGGTCGCGATCCGGCCCCCAGGTGACGATCTTGGCCAGGAGCGAGTCGTACTCCGGACGGGCCTGGGATCCCGGGAACGCGTGCGTGTCCACCCGGACGAACGGGCCGGCGGGCGCGTCGAAGGTGGTGAGCGTGCCGGGACACGGCGCGAAGTCGCGGGCCGGGTCCTCGGCGTTGATCCGGACCTCCACCGACGCGCCGCGGCGCCGCACCCGGTCCTGGTCGAAGTCCAGTGGTCGGCCGGCGGCGACGAGCAGTTGCTCGCGGACGATGTCGATCCCGGTCACCGTCTCGGTCACCGGGTGCTCGACCTGGATTCGCGAGTTGACCTCGATGAACGCCGCTTCCTCGCCGCGGACCAGGAACTCGAAGGTGCCGGCGCCCCGATAACCCGCCGCCCGGGCCCCGGCGACCGCGTGGGCGGCCAGCCGATCGGCCAGGTCGGCGGGCAGGCATGGTGCGGGGGACTCCTCGACGAGCTTTTGGTGTCGGCGCTGCACCGAGCAGTCCCGCTCGCCGAGATGGACCACATTCCCGTGCCCGTCGGCCAGGATCTGGATCTCGATGTGCCGGGCACCGGCCAGGTAACGCTCCAGGTAGACCCGGTTGTCGCCGAAGGCCGCCTGGGCCGTGGCTCGGGTCGCCCGGAAGGTGGGCAACAGCGCGCCGGCGTCGGGCACCACCGCCATCCCCCGACCGCCGCCGCCCGCGACCGCCTTGACGATCAACGGAAAGCCGATGCCGCGGGCCACCTCGGCGGCCTCGTCGACGGTATCGACCGGGTCCCGCGATCCGGGCAACACCGGCAGCCCGGCGTCCGCCATGATCCGCCGGGCCGTCGACTTGTCCCCGAGCCGGGCCATCACCTCGGGCGCGGGGCCGACGAAGACGATCCCGTTCTCGGCGCAGATGGTGGCGAAGTCCGGGTCCTCGGACAGGAAGCCGTAGCCGGGGTGGATCGCCTGGGCGCCGGTCTTGCGGGCCGCCTCGATCACCGCCGGCGGGTAGAGGTAACTGCGATGCGGGTCCGCGGGGCCGATGTTGACGTGGTGGTCGGCGGCGCGTACGGCGGCCGAGTCGCGATCGGGGCCGGAGTGCACCACCACGGTGGCGATGCCCATGTCCCGGCAGGTACGCACCACGCGCAGTGCGATCTCGCCCCGGTTGGCGATCAGTACGGTGTCGAACACGGAGGTTCACCTCGCCGAGTCGGAGTCGGAGTCGGAGGGGGCACCGGAGGCGGGGTCGTGCCCGGAACCGGCGACGGGTTCGAGTTCGAACAGCGGCTGGTCGTACTCCACGCCCTGCCCGTTGTCGACCAGCACCGCCGTCACCCGGCCGTCCCGGTCGGCCTCGATCGGGTTCATCAGCTTCATCGCCTCGATGATGGCCACCTGTTGGCCGGCCCGGACCCGGTCGCCGACCTCGACGAACGGTGCCGCTCCCGGTTCCGGCGCGTGGTAGAGCGTGCCGACCAGCGGTGCGCGGACCAGGTGACCCGAGGGCACGGCCGGCTGCGGCGCGGGCGCGGGTTCTACCTCCGGGCCGGCCGAGGCCGCGGCAGCGATCGGCGGTGGCCCCGGGAAGGCGGACCAGGCGACCTCGATGCTCTCCCCGCCGGAGCGCACCACGATCTTCGTGGGCGGTCGCGGGGCATCGTGCAGCACCCGGCCCAATGCGTTGCGCAGGACGGCCAGGGTGGCCGCCCGGCCTTCGTCGTCGACGGCGGTCATGCCGAATCCTCCTCGTAGTCGTCGCTGTCCCGGTAGTCGTCGCCGTCCTCCCGGACGCGGCCGGTCCCGATCCCCGCGCCGGCCGCGTCCGACGCCGCAGGCAGCCCGAAGGCGCGGAAGCGCCGTCGCCGCGACGCGACGCGCTCGGCCGGATCGAGGCTCGCGAGTTCGGCCACCGTCTCCAACACCGCGTCCCGCAGCGCGAGGCTCGCGGCGGGCGGATCGGCCTGCGCGCCGCCCTCGGGTTCGGCGATCACCCGGTCCACCACCCCGAGTTCGAGCAGCGAACCGGCGTCCAGACCGAGCGCGCGGGCCGCCGCCGGGCTCTGCTCCCGGGTCTTCCACAGGATCGCCGCGCAGCCCTCCGGGCTGATCACCGAGTACAGCGCGTTCGCGCTGATCAGCACCCGGTCGGCGACGCCGAGCGCGAGGGCGCCGCCACTGCCGCCCTCGCCGGTGACCACGGCCACCACGGGCACCCGCAGCCCGGCGAGCACGCGCAGGCATCCGGCGATCGCTCCGGCCTGTCCCTGCTGCTCGGCCTCGATTCCCGGATGTGCGCCCGGGGTGTCGATCAGGGTCACCAGGGGCACGCCGATCTTCTCGGCCAGCCGGGCCAGCCGGACCACCTTGCGGTAGCCGGCCGGCGAGGCCATCGCGAAGTTGGCCCGGACCAGATCGGCGGTGGTGTGGCCCTTCTGGTGCCCGAGCACGAGCATCGCGCGGCCCTCCACCAGGCCCAGACCACCCACGATCGCCGGGCAGTCGCCGCCCGCCCGGTCACCGCGCAACTCGACGAACGCGTCCATCCAGTAAGCGAGATGGTCACGCGTCGTCGGGCGTCGCGGATCCCGCGCGGCGGCCACCACCTCGTGCGCGGGCCGCCCGATCGGCCCAACCGACCCGGCCGACCCGGCCTCGGGCCGAGCCGCAGCCCCATCGCCCACGCCGGCGGCCCGGGTCGGCCCGGTCGCCTCCGGGCGATCCGGCTCGGCGGGCCGGCGCGCCGCGGCCAGGAGAACCGCGAGCGTCCGGCGCAGCTCGCCGCGCGGGCGGACGGCGTCCACCAGGCCGTGCCGAAGCAGGAACTCGGCCCGCTGGAAACCCTCCGGCAGCCGTTCGCCGATGGTCTGCTCGATCACGCGCGGTCCGGCGAAGCCCATCCGCGCGCCCGGTTCGCACACCACCACGTCGGCCAGCGTGGCGAACGAGGCGGCCACGCCGCCGTAGGTGGGGTCGGCGACGACGGTGACGGTGAGCAGTCCGGCCTCGTCCAGTTCGGCCATCGCCGCCGAAGTCTTGGCCATCTGCATCAGGGCCAGCGCGCCCTCCTGCATCCGGGCGCCGCCGGACGAGGTGACCACGATCAGCGGCACCCGTCCGGCCAGCGCGGCGTCGGCGGCCGTGCCGATCGCCTCCCCGGCCGCGACGCCCAGGCTGCCGCCCATGAAGGCGAAGTCCATCACGGCCAGCACCACCGGATGCCCGGCCAAGGTGCCGAGGGCCACCCGGACCGCGTCCTCGTGCCCGGTCGCCGCGCGGGCGGCCGCCAATCGGTCCGGATACGGCTGGAGGTCCTCGAAGCGCAGCGGGTCGTGCACGGTCGCGGTCGGGGTCAGCGGCCGGGCGCTGCCCGGGTCGAGCAGCGCGTCCAGCCGCCTGGCCGCGTCCAGGGGGGTGTGCGCGCCGCAGCCGGGGCACACCCGATGGGCGCGCTCGAAGCGTCTGCGGTACACCAGGGTGTGGCAGCTCGGGCACCTCAGCCAGTCCGACGGCGACGTGTCGACGGCCGGCCCGCGCGTGGCGTTCATCGCGGTCTCTCCTGCTCCCCGCGCGGCGCGACGCTCGGGGCCGCGTGCCGCAGCGGCGTGATCTGGTGGATGTCGTAGTTGCGCCGCAGTCGGGCCACGCGCTCCGAGTCGACCCGCTCCCCGGCCCCGAAGATCTCGATCAGTTCCTCGAAGTAGCGCTCGTGGTCGGGCGCGGGTGTGGACTGGAAGAGCATCCTGGCCGGTCTCGTGGTGGGGTTGCCGAACGCGTGCGGGCACCCGGGCGGCACGAACATGCAGCTCCCGGCGCCAGCGCGGACCGGCCCCCGGCCGGTCTCCGAGCGCCAGTTCCGCCAATCGTCGGCGGTGCGGTGCAGGGGTTCGAAGGCGAGTACGTCGAGTTCGCCGTCGAGTACGTAGAAGAACTCCTCGCCCCGTGCGTGCACGTGTGCGCCGACGTCGAAGCCGGGCGGCACCACCACCTCGAAGGTCGAGGTGTGCCGGGCGTGCGCTCCGGTGACCTTGTAGGTGACCTCCTGTGCGGCGGTCACCAGCCGCCGGCCCGCCCCGGGCGGAATGATCAGGCCGTCGACCACGACGACACCTCCTCGGTCGCGGGCCGGCGATCGCCGCGGCCCGGTGGTCCGGAATCGACCCAGGTGCCGACCGCCATCTCGGCGGTGATCCCGGGGCCGAAGCCGGCCACGATGCCGCGTCCGCCGGCGGCCGGTCCGCCCGTCGCGAACAACCGGTCCAGGGCGTCGAAGACCACCGCGCTCGCGATGTTCCCGTATTCCGTGAGGGTGGCCCGGCTGTGCCGGAACGCCTCGGGGGCGACGCCGAGGAATGTGCTCAGGTCGTCCAGGATCCGCGGGCCGCCGGCGTGCACGACGTAGAAGTCCAGTGCCGAGGCGTCCCACGCGTGGCGGGCGACGAGTTGTTCGATGACCGGTGCCAGCGGCTCCATCGTGGTGGGCACCCGCTTGTCCAGGCGGAAGTGGAATCCGGTGTCCTTGACCGCGTAGGAGATCCAGTCCTGGGTGTGTGGGATCAGGTGGGAGCCGTTGCGTTCGAGCCGGACGCCGGTGCCGCCCGCGCCGCGCACCACCGCCGCCGCGACCGCGTCGCCGAACAGGCCGTCGGAGAGCAACGACCCGATGTCGGCGTCGTCGGGCTGGTAGCACAGCGAGCAGAACTCGCAGGACACGATCAGCGCGTTGAGCCCGGGGTGGGCGGTACAGAAGTCGTGGGCCCGGTTGATCGCCGCGCCGCCGGCCGCGCAGCCGAGCTGGGCGATCGGCAGTTGGCGGGTATCGGGGCGCATGCCCAGCTCGTTGATCAGCCACGCGGTCATCGACGGCATGCCGAATCCGGTGCACGAGACGTAGATCAGCAGGTCGACGTCGCGTACGCGCAGTTCCGCGTTGGCCAGTGCCCGGCGGATCACCGGGGGCACCCGCAGTTTGGCCTGCTCGTGGTAGAGGAGGTTGCGGGCCTCGAAGCCGGGATGGCGCAGGGTGCGCTCGATCGGCTGGACGAGATGTCGTTTGCGCACGCCGGTGTTCTCGATCAGTCGTAGCGCGAGCGGCAGTCGGGGATTGTCCGCGTGCAGTCGGCGGGCGATCTCCAGCGACTCGTCCATGGTGATCACGTTCTCGGGGACGGCCACGGCGGGCCGGCAGAGGATGCTCACGAGCGGTCTCCTTGTGTGGATACGAAGGTGTGGATGCGAAACGTGTGAATGGGAAACGTGTGGATGCGAAACCGCGGAGAACCGGATGCGGTTCTCCGCGGGTGACGGCTGGTTGCGGTGCCGCGCGGCGGGCGCTCGGCTACCGGGCCGCCTGCATCGGGATCGACCGGGCCCGGCCCGCGCGATGCGGGGGCTCGATCGCGCCGTCGGGCAGCAGCGCGCCGGTGTCCTCGAAGATCACCACGCCGTTGCACAGCAGGCTCCAGCCCTGTTCGGGATGGCTCTGTACGACGTGCGCCGCGAGGTGGTCGGTGGCCGACGCGGCGGGACAGGGGGGAGAGTGTCGGCACATGGTCCTGATCCTTCCGGGAATGCCGTGGGTGGCAGTGGGTCGGCGAGCTGCCACGGGGTGCTTCCGTTCTTCGTTCACGTGACAACCCTGCGCCTCCCGTGGTCCCGGGCGGATGAGCCCACGGCCCCGAATCCCCGGCCGATGTCCCGACCCGAACGGGCCGGGGAGGCCGCCGCATAGACTGCCGGGCGTGCGCGACCACGAACCCGTGTTCAAACGGAACAGGTGGGGACCGAGCCCCTACGTGTTCAACGTCCGCAATCCCATCGGTCTGGCCCTGACCGTGGTCACCGTGGTCTTCGTCGTGGTCATGCTGGTCCTGATGAACAGGCGCATCGGCCCGTTCGCGCCACCGGCGTCCCCGGACCGGACCTCGCCGGACGGGTGGGAGTGGTCGCCGACCGGGCCACCGACGCCGTGGATCCCACCGACCCCGACCACGAAGGCCCCGACCGGCACGGCGCCGACGACGTCGACGACCGGCTCGACATCGCCCGCGCAGCCGTAGCGCGCCCTCAGTCCCGCTGCGCCGCCGCCTTGTCGTCGCGCAACCGCCGGGCCCGAAGCACCAGTTCCAACTCGAAGCGGCGATCCGGTTCGTCCATCTCGTCGCCCAGCAACTCCCGGATCCGGCGCAGCCGGTAGCGCACGGTCTGCGCGTGCACTCCCAGCCGCGCGGCGATCTCCGGTGCGCCGCCACGCGTCTCCAGCCAGGCCAGCAGCGTCTCGGCCAACCGGCGCGAGTGCGCGGGCGGGCAGTTGTCCAGCGGTGCCAGGCAGCGCCGGGCCAGGTCCTCGATCAGTTCCTCGGGCGGCAGCAACACCAGTGCCTCGGTGTGCTCGGTGCAGCGGATCACCCGCCCGTCCGGCAGTTGCCCGCGCTCCATCAGGCGCAGCGCCGTACAGGCCCAGTGCAGCGACTTGGCCGCGTCGGCCAGCGGCACGGACGGGCCGATCGCGCCGGACCAACCCGCCATCGCCCGGCGCAGCAACTCGGGCCGGCCGGCCGCGTCCGGATCGGGCAGGATCATCCGGGGTCGTTCGCACTCCATGTCCAACAGCACGTCCCGGCCCACCGCCGGCGCGACCGCGTCCGGCGCGGGCCGCAACAGCACTCCCACGGCGACCTGTTCGGGCAGCGGCCAGCCGATCCGGGCGGCGTGCTCGGCGAGCGCGCTCGCGGGTTCGGTGCCGTACTCGGTGAGCAACAACTTGATCAACCGCTTCTGCGCCCACAGGCGTTCGCCCACCTGGCGGGCCGCGGCCTCGGCATAGCCGTGCACCGACTGGGCGACCAGGCCGTCGAGGTATTCGAAGCCCGCCTCGGCCAGTTCGTACATCGCCGGCGGCGGGATCTCCACCTGCTGGCCGATCTCGGCCAGCCGCCGCCACGCGAGTCGCACGCCGAGTCGGTAGACCGCCTGTAACGAGTCCAGGCTGCGCCCTTGCAGCACCTCGGCGCGGCCGAACAGTTCGAACAGTTCCAGGCGTTCGTGCTGCCGGTCGTCGGTGGCGAGCAGGTGCTCGACGAAGTCGGCCAGGGCGCGCCGGATGGCGACCAGGGCCATCGGTTCGCCCGACTCGTCCGGGACCAGCGGCAGGGCGGGGAATTCGATCCGGATGTCGCGCAGGATGCCCTGTGCCAGGTCTGCGATCTCGGCCATGGCCAGATCGGCGAACCGGCGCAGTTGCGGCCGGGGCACGTCCCGCCACGCGGTGCGCACCGTGCCTCTCCCCCGCGGCGGGTGGTCGATGCCCGCACCGGCGGCGTGGGTCCGGGGCCGGACACGTTTCCCGGCATGCGGGGCCGGCATCAGGGCTGCGGGTTCGGCGCGGTGGGATCGGTGCGGAAGGACACGAGTGGCACATTGGGTTGTTCGGGGGTCTTGTGCAACGCGGCGACGATGCCGAACGCGGCACCGACGGCGAGGGCGGCGGCGAGGATCACGGTCAACCCGGCGGCGAGCAGTCTGTGCATGCTTCGACGAGCCTCTCGATCGGAGGGCACCCCGCCCATTCCCATGCACCGGCTCTGAATGAACACAGTGTGCGAGGCGTATTGACACTCCGTCAAGGGTGCGCCTACGGTTCCCGGCCTGAGACAGACGTGCACGTCCCCCAGGCCCCTTGCCGTCAGGAGTGCCGGATGCGCCGCGCCATTTCGTTTCGTTCCCCGATTCTGTCCCTGGCCCTGCTCGGAGCCGGAGTCTTCCTGCTCGTGCTGGCCGCGATGCTGGCCTGGTACGTCGAGCCGCAGGCCAAGCGCACGCCGCTCGACATCGACGACACGGTGGTGTTCGCCGGTACCGGGAGCTATTTCGACACCACCGCGTTGCGGCCGGTACACGGCGAGACGCTGACCGTGACCCGCCGGGTGGTGGGCGATGTGGCGATGGCCGAGCGCAGCGGCCGGGCGGTGTGGGACGTGTCGACCACGATCGACACCCCGGCCACGCTGGCCGAGCACGACCCGCGGCGGTCCTACCAGTGGACGGTGGCCCGCTGGGTGACCGACCGGCGTACCAATGCCCCCGTGCACTGCTGCGGGGAGACGCCGGCGATCCGGGGCGAGGCGTTCCTGAAGTTCCCGTTCGACCTGGAGAAGCGGCGTTACCGCTGGTGGGACGAGACCTTGGGGGCCGAGGTCCCGCTGGACTATCGCGGCACGGTCGAGGTGCGCGGGCATCGCGGCTATCGCTTCACCGGCACCGTCCGGGACACCCGGGTCGGCGGTCGACAGGTCCCGGGCACCCTGGTCGGCGTCGCACAACCGCAGGTGCTCGCCGAGGAGTGGTACGCGAACGCCGGCATCGAACTGGTCGCCGACCCGCGCACCGGTCGGGTCATCGACGCGCGGATCGCCCCGCGCAAGACCCTGCGGGCACCCGGCGCGAGTACGGCCTCGGTGGTGTTGCTCGACAGCTCCGACATCCGCTTCACCCCCGAAACCCGGCGCCGGCAGGTCGATTTGGCCAAGCGGGACGACGCCCGGCTGGTGCTGGTCGGGGAGACCGCACCGCTGGCCGCGGGGGGTGTGGGAACCGTACTCACCGCGCTCGGGCTGCTGTCGGTGATCCGCGGACCGCGGCCCGGCACCCCCGTTGCCGAACCGGCCGCCGATCGCAAGGCGCGGGTCCGCCGGCGCCGGTTGCCGCGGCTGCGCCCGAGCGCGGCGCGTGGCGGCGACTCCGGTCGGCCGGCACCGAACTGACGGTTCGTCGCACTTCCCGGCGGCAAAGTTGTCACCTGCGTGAGTAGCCGCCGCGCACACGGTGGCGAAAAGCTACGAACTCACCCCGCACATCCCGCACTTCCCACGCACCCATCCGCGTCCGATCCAGGCTCGATACGAGTTGGAGCCGACATGCCCCAGCACGTGCCTTCCGCGCTGCGTCCGGTGCTCCGTGCGACACCCCCCGAAGCCGTACCGACCCACGCCGCGCACCCCCGTGCCCGACCGTCCCCGCACCCGCGCCGAATCGTCTTCCTGGCCCGCCGCGACCTGGCCAACCCGGCTGCGGGCGGCTCCGAACTGCTGGTCGATCGGCTGGCGCACGGACTCACCGCGCACGGCCACCAGGTGGCCCTGCTGTGCGGCGGACCGTCCGCCGACCGCGACTACCGGGTGCTCTCGGTCGGCGGCGACACCGACCACTACCTGCGCGCCCACCGGGCCCTCGACCGCCGCGTCGGCGGCTGCGACCTGCTCGTCGAGGTCTGCAACGGCATGCCCTACCTGAGCCCGCTGTGGCATCGCGGGCCGACCGTGTGCCTGGTCAACCACGTGCATACCGACCTGTGGGAAATGCGGTTCCCGGGCCCCGCCGCACGGCTGGGCCGGCGACTGGAGCACTGGGGACTGGCCGGCGCGCATCGGGGCAACCTGATCGTCGCGGTGTCCGAGTCGACCGCCGCCGCGCTGCGCGCGATCGGGGTGCCGCCGGACCGGATCCGGGTCGTGCACAACGGCGTGGAGGAACCCGGGCCCAGAGCCGCCAAGTCGCCGGAGCCGCTGTTCGTGGCGGTGGGCCGGTTGGTCGAATACAAGCGCATCGACCTGCTCCTGCGCCTGTGGGAGCGGGTCCGGCCGGTGACCGGGGGCCGGCTGGTGATCGTCGGCGACGGTCCCGAACGCGAGCGACTGCAAGCGCTGACCGGGCCCGGCGTGCTGTTCACCGGTCGGATCTCCGAGGCCGAGAAGCATCGACTGTTGTGCTCGGCCTGGCTGTTGCTGCATCCCTCGTTGGTCGAGGGCTGGGGTCTGGTGGTGACCGAGGCCGCGGCCCGGCACACGCCGGCCATCGGGTTCGACATCCCCGGACTGCGCGACTCGATCGACGACGGGGTCACCGGGGTCCTGGCCCGGGGCGAGAGTTCGTTCGCCGCCGCCTGGTGCACGTTGGCGCTCGGTCCCGAGCGCTGCGCGGCGATGGGCGCCGCCGCCGGGCTGCGCGCCGCACGGTTTCGCTGGACCGACACGGTGCGGCAGTTCCGAGCGGTGGCCGCCGAGGCCGCAGCCGCCCCGGTCACCGGACGCGACGCCGGGTGGTGACCGGATGAAGGACCCGTCGCTGCGCAGGTCGATCGCGCTCTTTCGCGCCTTCCGGCAGGAGCGGCACGACCCGGATCGGTGCTACGGGCTGCTCGCCCGCGATGCCGCCGACCAGGTCGAGCGGCATGTCCGGCTGCGTGGTCGAGTGGTGGTGGATGTGGGCGGTGGCAGTGGGCACTTCACCCGGGAGTTCCGCCGACGCGGCGCCCACGGCTACCTGTTCGAACCGGATGCGCGGGAACTGGCCGGGCACGGCGCACCGCTCCTTGGTGCGGTGCTCGCCGACGGCTACCTGTTGCCGCTGGCCGACGGCGTCGCCGACGTGTGTTTCTCCTCCAATGTGCTGGAGCACGTCGAGGATCCGCAGACCTTCCTGAGCGAACTGGTCCGGGTCACCCGCCCGGGCGGGTTGATCTACGTCGCCTTCACCAACTGGTACTCCCCGTGGGGCGGTCACGAGTGGGCGCCCTGGCACTACCTGGGTGCCGAACGCGCCCGGGCCCGGTACGCGCGACGCACCGGTCGGGCCGCCAAGCACACCCTGGGCGAGAACCTGTTCACCGTGCACGTCGGGCCCACGCTGCGCCACGTCCGGGACCGTCCGGACGTCGTGCTGGTCTCGGCCCGCTCCCGCTACTGGCCCTTCGCGCCCGGCGCGATCATCCGCGTTCCCGGGTTGCGCGAGGTCCTCACCTGGAACCTGCTCCTCATTCTTCGGCGCTGCCCGTGACCGCGGCCCCCGGGACGGCGGCGCCGCCCGACGCGTACGTCGCCCCCGCCGCCGGCACCCCGGCCGCCCGGGCACCGCGCGCGCTTCGCAGGAGGCACTCGTGACCGATACGACCCTGTCCCTCCCTCCGGCCCGGCCCGGCCGGCCGCCCACCGAGGTGTCGTCGGCCGAGCCACCGGCCGAACGGCCGCGCCGGCGGGCCTGGTTGCCGGCGTTCTGGGCGGTCGTCTTCGTCGCGTTCCTGGTCCGGGCGCCGGGCCGGACGACCTTCGAGACCAAGCTCGGCGTGGTCACCGACCCGTGGCGGTTCATCGGCGACCTGGGCAACCTGTGGCACGACCGGGCCGGCTTCGGCGGCATCGCCGACCAGTACATCGGCTACGCCTTCCCGATCCTGCCCTACTACGCACTGGCCGATCTGCTCCACCTGCCGATCTGGCTCGCCGAACGGCTGTGGCTCTCGCTGATCGTCAGCGCCGCCTTCTGGGGCGCACTGCGGCTGGCCGAGCGGCTGCGGGTGGGCAGCGCGCGCAGCCGGCTGCTCGGCGCGGTGGCGTACGCGCTGTGGCCGACCTTCACCATCGTGATCGGGTCCACCTCGGCCGCGGTGTTGCCCGGGGCGCTGTTGCCGTGGGTGCTCCTGCCGTTGGCCTCGACCCGGCTGAACCCGCGTACCGCCGCCGCCCGTTCGGCGTTGCTGATCCCGTTCATGGGCGGGGTCAACGCGGCCTCGACGCTGGCCGCGCTGTTGCCGGTCGGGCTGTACCTGCTCACCCGTCCGGCCGGGCCGCGCAAGTGGGCGTTGATCGGCTGGTGGGTGCCCGGGGTGCTGTTGGCCACCGCGTGGTGGGTGGTCCCGCTGCTGCTGCTCGGCATCTACGGCGAGAACTTCCTGCCGTACATCGAGCAGGCCGAGACCACCACGAGCACGATGTCCGCGACCGAACTGCTGCGCGGCGCGGGCGACTGGGTCGCCTATCTGCACTTCGGTGAGCCGTGGTTGCCGGCCGGCTGGACCGTGGCGACCGCGGTGGTCACCATCCTGGGCTCGGCGTTCGCCGCCGCGCTGGGCCTGGCCGGGCTGGCCCGACGGGACCTGCCGGAGCGCCGCTGGCTGACGCTGACCGTGCTGGTCGTGGCGCTGATCGCGCTGGCCGGGTACGGCGGTTCGTTCGGCGCGCCGTTCCACGGCACGGCCCGGGACTGGCTGGACGGGTGGCTGCGTCCGTTCCGCAACATCTACAAGTTCGAGCCGGGACTGGCGCTGGCCCTGGTGCTCGGGCTCACCCACCTGGTGGGCACCGCGGGCGAGCGCGAGCGGGTGCTGCCCCGGCCGGCCCGCCGGTTCGCGCCCGCGCTTGCCGCGCTGCTGATCCTGCCCGGCCTGGCCTGGCCCTACCTCAACGGCACGATCCTGCAACCGGGGAGCTTCGAAAAGCTGCCCGACCACTGGCGGCAGACCGCCCAGTGGCTGGACCGACACTCCTCGGACACCCGGGCCCTGGTGGTCCCCGCGACCGCCCACGGGCTGTACACGTGGGGCTCCCCGATCGACCAACCGCTCGACCCGCTCGCCGAATCGCCGTGGGCGCAGCGGGACTTCGTCCCGTTCGGCACACCCGGGGTGCGGCGCGCGACGGACGCGGTGGAGCAGGCGCTGCTCACCGGCGGCGCGGTGCCCGGGCTGCGTGACTTCCTCTCCCGGGCCGGGCTGTACACGGTGGTGGTGCGCAACGACCTCGACCCGGACCAGATCGGCTACGTGCAGCCGGCCACCGTCATCCGCACCCTGGAGTCCTCCGGCTACCACCGGGTGACCGGATTCGGGCCGCTGATCACCGGCGGCCGGATCCCCGAGGAGACCCCGGTCCAGGTGCAGGGCCTGTTCACCCGCCGGCAGGCCGTCGAGATCTACGAGCCGAGCCCGGACACCCCGCGCCCCGGCCGGGTCGGCAGCCGCGCGGTCGCCGACACGGCGCTGCTCAGCGGCGGCCCGGAGGCGCTGCTGCAACTGTCCGTCGACCCCACGCTGCGCGATCGGCCCACGGTGCTCACCGGCGACGCCCACCCGGGTATCGACCGGCCCGGCACCCGGCTCGTGGCCGACGGGCTGCGCCGCGCGGACACCCGCTTCGGGCTGATCAACTCCAACACGTCCTATCCGTACACCGCGACCGAACGAAACCCCTCGGACAGCACGCAGAACCCCGGCACACCACCGAAGCAGATCCTGCCGATCGACGGTGCCGAACATCAGAGCACCGCCGAGCTGCGCGGGGCGACGTCGGTGAGCGCGTCCAGCAGCGGCAACTGGCTCTTCCATCTGCCGCAGTTCGACCCGGTGAACGCCTTCGACGGCGACTCGGCGACCGCGTGGGCCGAGGGCAGCCCCGGCAAGCCGGCCGGTCAGTGGCTCAAGGTCGGTTTCACCGCCCCGACCGACATCCCCGCGTCGCTGCTGCTGACCCCGTTGGCCGGCGACGGCCTGCGCGCCGTGCCGACCCGGGTGCGGATCGAGACCGATCGTGGGGCCAGGGAGGGCACGCTGCGGCCCGAGGGCACCGCCCAACCGGTGCCGGCGCCGCCGGGAGCGGCCAAGTGGCTCAAGGTCACCATCCTGGACGCGCAGACGGCCCGATCGGGTCTTTCCGGCGCGGGCTTCGCCGAGGTGGCCATCCCCGGTGTGCAGGTCTCCCGGCTGCTGCGGCTGCCCGCCGACGCGGACCGGGACGACGCGCAGACCTCGGTCTACTCGCTGCACCGCGACATCGACCTCGGCGGGCTCTCGCCGGTGGCGGCGGAGGACGGGCTGCACCGCCGGTTCGCCACGCCGCAGGCCGGCGACTTCGCCTTCGACATCCGCGCCGTGGCGGTGCCGGGACCGGAACTGGACCGGCTGCTGGTGGCCGCCGCGCCCGAACAGGCGCGGCGGATCACCGTGACCGCCGAGTCGACCGGCCGCACGGGTCGTTCGCTCAGTCCGCGCAACCTCGTGGACGGCGACCTGACCACGGCCTGGATCGCCGGGGATCGGCCGGTGGTCGAGCTGAGTTGGCCCGACCGCAAGACCATCGACCGAATCGTCTTCGGCGCGGCGGGCGGGCTGTCCAGCCGACCGGAGGAGGTACGGATCACTGCGCCCAACGGCTCGGTGACCACCACCGTCGACGAGAACGGACTGGCCCGCTTCGGCCCGATCGACACCGACCGGATCACCATCACGATCACCCGGACCGCACCGCTGACCGTGCACAATCCGCTCGCCGACAAGCGGCTGCAACTGCCGGTCGGGCTCAGCGAGATCCACGTCCCGGCACTGGCCGGCCTGCGCACGCCCCCGCCGGATCCCAAGCTCGGTTTCACGCTGCCGTGCGGGCAGGGGCCGGCGTTGGCGGTGGACGGCGTACTGCACACCACCAGCGTCGCCGGCTCGGTGCGCGATCTGCTCGAACGGCGGCCCGTGTCGGTGCGGTTGTGCGCCGCCGAGGCCGCCGGCGGCGCGCTGCCGCTGGGCCCGGGGCTGCACACGGTCGAGGCGGGCAATCAGGGCCCGCTCCAGATCACCGACGTGACCGCGACCCGAGGCCGACTCCCGGTCCCGGACCGCCGGTCGGCGCGCTCGGCCGACGCCGCCGACTGGAGCGGCGACCACCGCTCGGTGCGGATGGGCGCGGGCGAGGCCACCTACCTGCAGATGTACGAGAACCACAACTCGGGGTGGAAGGCCACCCTGAACGGCAAGAAACTGCGTCCGGTACGCATCGACGGCTGGCAACAGGGCTGGCTGGTGCCCGCCGGGGCGGCCGGCACCGTCGAGCTCGACTACGAACCGGGCGACATCTACCGGGGCGGGCTGATCGGCGCCGCGGTGGCCCTGGCCGCCCTGCTCGCCCTGGCCTTCGTGCGGCGGCGGAAGCAGGATCCGACGGGCCTCGACGAGCCGCTCGCCGATCCGCCGGCGCCGGGCCGGATCCTGGGCGTGCTCGCGCTCACCGTCGTGATCGCCGTCGTGGCGGGACCGGTCGCGCTGCTGGTGCCCGCGCTCGCGGTGGTCGCCCACCTGCGCCACCGGCTGCTGGTACCGATCGCACTCGCGGCCATGGCCGGCGCCGGGATCGCGGCGGCGGTCGGCGCGGACGAGCCGGTCGTCGGCGGCCAGGGCGCTTTCGGGCCCGCCGCCCAGGTGCTTGCGTTGATCGCGTTGTGCGCTGCGCTGGTGACGACGGGCGGGGGCGAGCCGGGGGGCCTGCGGACCGCGGCGGGCGGGGGCCGGCACGGACGTACGCGGGACGCGGGGACGGGGGCTGCGCCGGCGGGGGCGGCGGGGACGACCGGGGCGGCTGCGCTGCCTGGGCCGCCTGGGCCTCCTGCGCCGCCGTCGCCCGACGGGCCAAAGGCGGCCGGGGCCGGGTCGATGGCCGAGTCGGCGCCGCCCGACGGAGTCCCGGTCGGCGATGGCACGGGGGCCGGCCGGGATCGGTCGGACCGGGAGGCCGACACGGCGCAGTTGCCGAGCCACCCGGACCGGGACGCCGACACGGCGCAGCTACCCACGCTGCCACCCGGCGGCGGGGAAGCCGGCGCCGCGCAGGCGCCGACGCCGCCATCGGGCGGAAACGCGACGGGCGCGGCGCAGTCGCCGGCACCGCCACCCGACGGGAACGCGACCGACACAGCGCAGGCGCCCGTACCGCCGACCCACCACCTCGCGACCGACACCACAGCGCCACCCGACGGGAACGCGACCGGCGCGACGCAGTCGCCCGCACCTCCGACCCCCCACCACGCGACCGACACCGCACCGCCACCCGACGGGAACGCGACCGGCGCGACGCAGTCGCCCGCACCTCCGACCGCCCACCACGCGACCGACACAGCGCAGGCGCCCGCACCGCCAACCGACCACCACGCAACCGGCGCGACGCAGTCGCCGGCGCCGCCGACCGGCGGGAAGGGGGCCGGGCAGCCGTGACCGCAGCGCGCCCGAGTCGGCCCGGGCTTCCGGTCGGGCCGGCTCTCGCCCGGATCCCGTTCCCGCTCGTCGACGAGATGTCCCGGCACGGTCAGCGGCCCGGCGAGCCGATCGCGGTGCACATGGAGATCCGGCTGCCCGGGCAGCCGGATCCGGCCCGATTGCGTGCCGCGTTCCGTACCGCGCTGCGCCGACACGCGCGCGTTCTGGTCCGCGAGGCCCCGCGCCCGTGGTACGGGCGGCGCTACGAATGGGAACTCACCGCCGCCCCCGACGTCGAACCGGTCGGCTTCCCACCGCCCGGACCGGACGCGTTGGCCCGGGCCCGGGCGAGGGCCCTGGCCGAGACACCGCCGCTGTCCCTGTCCCCGCCGGTGCGCCTGGACGTGATCCGCTCCTCCGCGACGTCCGGCGGTTGTGTACTGCTGTGCACGATCCATCACACCGCCCTCGACGGCCCCTCGTTCCTGCGCGTCCTGGCCACCGCCGCCGAGTCGTACAGCGGAACCGACTCCACGCCCGTCCCGGAGCGCACCGGCCCACCCGACGCCGCCGCCGGTCCGCAATCGCCGGCCCTGGATCCCGGCCGACCGCCGGCCCGCTCCGCCCGGGTCGCACCGGCCCCCGCCGCACTCGCGCGGCGACGTCGGGGCAACGGCGTCGTCCTCGGCGAACTCCCGGTCCACCCGCGTCCACCCGGCGCCGACCACACCGTCAACGACCGCCTGCTGGTGGCCACCTGCCTGACCATCGCCCGCTGGAACCGGCTGCACGCCGCGCCGACCCGGCCGATCCGGATCACCATGCCCGTCGACGACCGCCCGCGCGGCGCCGAGATGCCGATCGGCAACGGCACCCGACTGGTCGAAGTGGCCTTCGGCTCCCGCGAGTACGCGAACGAACCGAGCCCAGAGGCGATCGTCGCCCTGCTCCGCCGCACGGCCCGCCGGACCAGGCAACTCCGGGCCGCGCCACGCCCCCCGCTCGGCCACGGCGCGGCCCTGCTCACCGCACCGGTCCTCCCGGTCGACCTGCGCGCCTCGATCACTCGGGGCCTGGGCCGCGCGTTCGGGCCGTGGACCTCCACCACGCTGCTCAGCAACCTGGGCCGGATCCCCTACCCGCTGGACTTCGGCGACGCGGGCCGGGCGGACGCGGTCTGGGTCTCCGCACCCACCCGGATGCCCCGGGGCCTGACCATCACCACGACCGGCATCGCCGGCCGGCTGCACGTGGGACTGCGCTGGTCCCGCGCACTGCTCGACGACGCGGCGGGTCGGCGGCTCTACGGCTTCTTCGCGGACTACCTCGACACCGTCTCGGCCGCCGCACTCGCCGCCGGACCGGTCGTGGCTCCCGCGGTGGGCCCGCTCGCAACCCCGGTCGTGAACCCGGCGGTTGCCCGCGAAGGGGGTCCGGAATGACCGACACCCGACCGACCGGGCTGCGCGAGTTCTACGAGGATCCGACGGTGCCGGTCGCCTCCGGCGTCGAGCGCAGCCGGCGCCAGGCCGCGATGCTGGCTCGCGCCCTCGGCCCGGACCCGGCCCTGGTGGTCGACGTCGGCTGCGGCGACGGCTCGGCGGCCTCGATCACGGGCCCGCTGTTGCCCGGCCACACCCTGATCGGGATCGACTGGTCCCAGGACGCGCTGCGCCGGGCGAGCAGCCGGATGCGGCACCTGGTTCGCGGCGAACTCACGGACGGAGGGCTGCCGTTGGCCGATGCGAGCGTGGACGCGGTGCTGTTCGGCGAGGTGCTCGAACACCTCGTGGACCCGGACTCGGCCCTGGACGAACTGCGCCGGATACTCAAGCCCCGTGGCCACCTGATGCTCTCCACGCCGAACCTGGCCGCCTGGTACAACCGCGCGTTGCTGCTCGCGGGCGTGCAACCGATCTTCTCCGAGGTCAGCCTGCGCGCCATCCACGGCCGACCGGGCGCCCGGGTGGTCGGCCACCTGCGGCTGTACACCGCCCGCGCCCTGCGCGACTTCCTCACCGCATCGGGCTTCGAGGTGGTCCGGACGACCGGGGCGCCGTTCCACGGCGTGCCGAGGGTACTCGGGCCGCTGGACCGGGCCGCGTGCCTGACCCCTTCGCTGGCCTCGATCCTGCTCGTGCACGCGCGGCGGGCCTAGCCGTGTGGTGGGGAGTCGCCGCGGCGCTGCTCGCCAATGTGCTCTACAGCACCGGATTCGTGCTGGAGAAACGGGCGTTGGCCGACCTTCCGGCGCTGTCGACGGGCCGGCCGCTCCGGCTGGTGCGCCTGCTCGTGGGCAGCCCGCGATGGCTCGCCGGCTCGTTCGCCCTGGCCGCCGGCTTCGTCGCCCAACTCGCCGTCTACCGCACGCTGCCCATCGCCGCGGCCCAGGGCCTGTTCGTCGGCGGGCTGGTACTGCTGCTCCTGCTGTCCTCGGCGCTCCTGGGCGAACGGGCCTCCGGTCGGGAACGCGCCGGGGTCCTGGCCGTGCTCGCCGCACTGGCGATGATCGTCGCCTCGTTGCGCGACGCGGACCCGGTCGGCGAACGGGCCCCGCTCGGTCGGTTCCTGGTGGTCTGCCTGCCCGCGCTCGCAGCCGGCCTGTGGCTCTACCTCGGCGCGGAGCGGCGCGCTCGCGACCCCGGCCGCCCGCCCACCACCGGCGTGGCCTACGGCGTCGCGATGGGCCTGCTGTACGGGGTGAGTTCGCTGGCGATCAAGGGCATCTCGGGCCGGCTCGGCGGGGCCGGCCCCGGCGCGACCGCCGTCGACCTGCTCCGTTCCCCCTACCCGTACCTGCTCGTCGGGATCGGCGCGGCCGGCCTGGTGTTGTCGCAGACCGCGTTGCAGCGCTGCCGCGCGTCGCTGATCGTGCCGGTATGCACCACGGTTTCGGCCCTGTTCACCGCCGTACCGGGCAGCTTCGCCTTCGGCGAGGCACTGCCGCACGACCGACTGCGCCTGACCCTGCGCCTGCTCGGCGGAGCGCTGGCCGTGCTCGTCCTGCTCCTGCTGCCCCGACACGAGGACCTCGGGTCACCGGCACCACGGGGGAAGTCGCTTCCCTGCCCAAGGAGTCACCACATGGAACCCGATGATCCGCTGCTCCGGATCCTGGCCTGCCCACTGGACAAGGGACCACTCACCCTGCTTCTCCCGGAGGACGCCTTGTACAACCCGAGACTGCACCGCCGATACCCGATCCTCGACGGCATCCCACAACTCCTCCCCTCCTCCGGCGTCCGGGTCTCGGACGACGAACACGCCCGACTCTCCCACCGGATCGCCCCGTGACGCTGGCCGCCCGGCTCGCCCCCCGGGTTTCCCCGAGACTGGTCACCGCCGCCGTCGACGTGCTGTACCCGCGTTTCGAACCGGAGTTGCGGCGGATCGCCGACTTCGTCCCGCGCGGCGGCACCGCCGTCGACGTGGGCGGTTGGTACGGGCCGTGGTCCCGGCGACTGGCCGGACGCGCGGACTCGGTGGTGACGGTGGAGCCGGTACCGCACCTGGCCGCGTTGCTCGACGCCCGCACACCGGCCAACGTACGGGTGGTGGCCGCCGCGGCGGGCGATCGCGGCACCGGCACCACCGCGCTGTGGTTGCCGCCGGGCGATCGGGGCGATCGGGGCGTGTCCTCGCTCGTGCGCAGGCAGATCCACGATCGGGCGCTGGACGTACCCTGCGTGCGTCTGGACGATCTCGGGTTGACCGATGTCACCTTCGTCAAGATCGACGTGGACGGCAGCGAACCGGCGGTGCTCCAGGGCGCCGAGGACACCCTGCGCCGGGATCGTCCGGCGCTGTTCATCGAGTTGGAGGCCCGCATCCAGTCGCCCGCGCCGGTGCTCGACTTCCTCGGCCGACTGGACTACCGGGGCTGGGTGTTGCCCGGTCGACACTGGCTGCCGCTGACCGACTTCGACCTGGCCGGCCACCAGGCACGCACCTCCCACGTGGCCGAACGCGGCCTACTGCGCCGCACCTTGGCACCCTTCAGCCGCCGCTACGTCAACTCCGTCCTGTTCCTGCCCACGAAACGACAGCCGGGGCGCGGGGTTCCGGTCTCGCCGGGGATCTAGGCCCTGTCCGGCGGAAACCGCAACGACGTCACTCGGGTCATGCCTTTGCTCGCGGCGATCGGGGTTACCACGACCACGACAAATACCGCCGCCTCGTGTGGGCACGAGGAACCGAACCCATGATCGCCCGACGGGGACAACCCCACGGATCCGGCCTCGGACGCGTGCGTTGGTCGTGGAACGCACCTTCTCCTGGCTGCACGACTTCCGCCGCCTTCGCATCCGCTGGGAACGACGCGACGACATCCACTCCTCCCGGTACCTCCTGATCGCCCGATCGCATCCGACTGCCGGGCGGTGATCACCGCCCGGTTCCGGAACGGCCACGCCACCCCTCACGTCTCCTCACGACGACCGTAGCACCACTTTTCTCCGAATGGAGAAAAGTTGTCGAGGAACTAGGGTGGTCCCCATGTCCACTCCCGTCCGAGCACCCCGGTCGGCCGGCGGCGCGGCGCGGCGCGAGGCCCTTCTCGACGCCACCGTGCGGCTGCTCGCCCGAGACGGCGCCCGGGCGGTGACGCACCGCGCCGTGGCGGTCGAGGCGGGCACCACCCACGGGTCCGCCCGCTACTACTTCGGCACCCGCGAGCAACTGCTCGACGAGGCCCTGCGCCGCCTCGCGGCCGGGCAGATCGACGAGATCCGGGCCGTGTTGCGGCGGTCGGCCACCGCCGACCCGCAGGAGTTCGCCGCCCGGCTCGCCCACTACGTGGCGGACACCGTCGCCGGCGATCGGGACGCGAGCATCGCCCGGTTCGAGCTGTTCCTGGAGGTCGCCCGCCGACCCGAGCTGCGCCCCGCCCTGGAGGAGTGGGGGGCGGTACAACGCGAGGCCCTGGCCGTCCGGTTGGCGGCGGTGGGCGCGGCCGAGCCCGAGGCCGCCGCCGCCGACCTGCTCACTCTGCTCAACGGCCTCGTCCTCGAACAACTCGCCACACCCGACGACGACTTCGAGCACACCCGCCTGCGCCCCGCGATCCTGCGCCACTGCGCCGGTCACGGCTAGGCACCGTCCCCGCGCCCGCCGTCAGCGTCCCGCCCGATCCGTCGTTCCCGGTCGGTCCCGCAACATGTGGGCCAGGAGCCGGCCCCGGGACCGCAGCCCCGTCTTGTCGAAGATGTGCTGAAGGTGACTCTTGACCGTCGGCACACCGATCGACAACACCCGGCCGATCTCCGCGTTCGTTGCACCGTCGAGCAGCAGGGCGACGACCTCGGCCTCGCGCGCGGTCAGCTCCCAGGCCGCCTCGGGGGCCGGATCGACCGCCGGCTGCTGCCACGCGCCGAACGCGTACTCGAGATAGGGGTGCGCCTTGCGCAGAAACCGCAGCTCGCGCGCGGTGAAATCGCCCTCGCGCGCATCCCGCAACAGCGACACACCTCCCACGAGCCGGCCGTCGTGCCGCAGGTACAACTCGGCCTCGTAGCGGATCCCCAGCGGACGCATGAAGTGCCGGTAGTAATCCGACGCGTCGAACCGTTCCCCCAGGTCGAACAGCGTCGCCAGCGGGGTGTCCGACGCGTCGAACCGCCTCGGGTGGAACGGATCGAGCAGATGGAAATGGCTCAGGTAGCCGACGTTGCGCGCCGGCGGGATGCCCCGGAAGACATGGCCGACCGCGTTCAGACCCGGATCGACGGAGTAGAAGACCATCCCGGTCGCCGAGACGGACTCGGCCAGGAAGTCCATCGTCCGCGCCTTGAACTCGGCGACGCCGTGCGGGCCGACGGTGGATCGTGGGGTGCTGGGGTACATGGGGGCCGCCGCTTCGTCCGAGGGAAGGGGTCGAGGAGAGGCCGACCGAGGAGGCCGACCGAGGAGATCGACACGAGGAGGTCGAAGGGAGGCAGGTCGAACCTAACCGCGCCCGAACCGAGGGGTCAAGGTCGGGTGTCAACCGTTGGATCGATGTGCCCCATCGCCTGCCCGCCTACCTTCACCCGATGACCGGACCCGCCGGTCGGAGCGGAGGCAGCGGATGGCCAGGACACTCATCACCGGTGGCAACGTACTGACCCTCGATCCGTCCGCGCCGGACGCCGAGGCGCTGGTGGTGGAGGCGGGGCGGGTGCTCGCCACCGGCGGCGCCCGCGACATGGCGAGCCTCGCCGGCCGGGGCGCGCGGACGATGGACGTCGCCGGGGCGACCGTGCTGCCCGGTCTGATCGACACCCACCCGCACGTGTTGCACTTCGGTGGCCTGGCGGCGGGCCTGGTCGACCTGACCGACGCCGTCGACCACGCCGACATCGTGGCGCGGATCCGCGAGCACGCGGCACACACGCCCCCGGGCGAGTGGATCATGTGCACGCCGGTCGGGGAACCGCACTACTTCGTCCGGCGCTCGTCGGCCGACCTCGCCGAACGGCGCCTGCCCGACCGGCACACCCTGGACGCGGCGACCGCCGACCACCCGGTGCTGATCCAGGCCTGGGCGCCGCGCATGCCGAACGTGGTGGCGTTCAACAGCGCGGGACTGCGCGCCGTCGGGCTGAGCGCCTTCCTGCCCGACCGGGTCTGCGACGTCGAAATCGACAAGGACGACAACGGCGAACTCACCGGCATCCTGCGCGGGCCGGTCACCAACTACTACACGTACGACCCGTTCTGGTCCCAGATCCTGACCAAGCTGCCCCCGCTCGACCCCGCCCGCGCCGTGCAGGGCACCCTCGACGAGATGGCCCGGTTCACCGCGCACGGGGTGACCACGGTGTACGAGGGTCACGCGATGGAACCCGAACACATCGAGGTATACCGGCACTTGCGCGCCCAGGGCCGGCTCACCTTCCGGGTCCTGGCCGCGCCCGACATCGAGTCGGTCATCTTCACCCCGTTCGAGCCGCTGAGCACGGCCGAATTCGGGGCCCGTCTGGAGCGACTGACCGCACAACCCTCCGAGCGCGACGACGAGTTCCTGCGGATCGACGGCATCACGATGAGTCCGGGCGGCCCGTGCTTCTCCGGCTACTTCGCGACCCACGAGCCGTACACCGGCCCGTTCGGCTCGCCCACCCGGGGAGTTCGATTCCTGTCCCTGGAGAAGGAGGAACTCTTCGTCCGGTTCTGCGCCGAACGCGGGATCCGCGCGAACATGTGCCTGGGCGCGTTCCGCGAGCACGACGACTTCCTGGCGATCGCCGAACGTGTGGTCCGCGAACACGACTTCCGTGATCGGCGCTGGATCCTGCAACACGCGATCACGATCACCCCCGACCAGGTCCGCCGCTACCGCGCGCTCGGATTCCAGGTCACCACGTCGGTCGGCTTCGCGTGGGGCAAGGGCCGGATGTACGGGGAGCGCATGGGCGAGCACGTGTGGCGTGATCTCGTCCCGCTGCGCCGACTGCTCGACGCGGGCCTGGACCTCGGCGGCGGCACCGACTGGGGACCGAAGAACCCGTGGGAGCAGATCAAACTGGCCCAGACACACGAGTTCGCCGGCTCCGGGCACCGTAACGCCGGTCCCGACCAGGTCCTCACCCGCGCCCAGGCACTGCGGATGTGGACCACCGGCGCCGCCCGGGTGCTGGACTGGCCGGACATCGGCGCCCTGGTACCCGGCCACCACGCGGACATCGCGATCGTCGACCGCGACCCCGCACGCTGCGACCTCGACGACCTCCCGGGTACCCGGGTGCTGCGCACCCTCCTCGGCGGACGCACCGTGCACGACAGCGGCGACCTCGCGGACGCCGGCGACGAACCCGAAACGGAGAACGGCCGATGACCGCACACGAGCAGGTGCTCGCCCGAATCGACGACCTGCGCGACGAGTTGCTGGCCACCCTCGCCGCGGCCATTCGAATCCCGAGCGTCACGCCGACCTTCCCCGGCGAGGACTACGCCGACGTGGTCGGCGCCGAGGGCGCGGTCTCGCGCCTGCTGGCCGGTGTGTACACCGACGCCGGCGCCGAGGTCGACGTGTTCGCGGTCGACCCCGGGCGGGACAACGCGGTCGGGGTGATCCGGGGTACCGGGGGCGGCCGTTCGTTGATCCTCAACGGTCACGTCGACGTCGTCCCGCCCGGCGACCCCGCCGCGTGGCGCTCCGGCGACCCGTTCGACGCGGCGATCGAGGACGGCTGGATCCACGGCCGCGGCTCGGCCGACATGAAGAGCGGCCTGGTCGCGCAGGCGTTCGCGGCCCGCGCCCTGCGCGAGGCCGGGGTGCGGCTGCGCGGCGACCTGATCCTCCAGGCCGTGGTCGGCGAGGAGAACCTCGAACACCACATGGGCACCTCCGCGGTGCTCGCGCGCGGCTACACCGCCGACGGCGCGATCGTGGCCGAACCCACGGGCGCAGCAAAGCCGTTGACCGTCATGGCCGCGACCCCCGGCGTGCTGGTGATGCAGGTCGACGTGGTCGGCAAAAGCGCCCACTCGTCCATGCGCGGACGCATGTTGCGCGGGCAGGGCACGCGGGACCCGATCGCGGTCAGCGCGATCGACCGGGGACTGGTGATCCACGAGGCCCTTCGGCGCCTCGAACACGACTGGGCGATCACGAAGTTCGACCCGCTCTTCGAACCCGGACAGTTCACCATCGCCCCCGGAGCCCTCGACGGCGGCGCCCGACACTCCCGCAGCGGCGCCTTCATTCCGGACCGAATGAGCATGGTCTACGCGGTGTTCCACCCGCCGGCCGAGGAACAGGACACGATCCGGGAGGAGATCGAGAGCCACATCGCGCACGTCGCCGCCACCGACCCATGGCTGCGCGAGCATCCGCCGGTGGTCACCTGGCAACTGTGCTACCCCGGATCGCGCGTGGACCCGACCCATCCGCTGTGCAACGTCGTGGCCGGCGCGCGCGAACTGGCCGGACACGACAGTCCGTACGCGGCCCGGCCCGGCATCGAGGCGTTCCCCTCCGCGACCGACTCCACCTGGCTCTGCCGCGCCGGCATCGCGACCGTGGGCCTGGGACCGGGTCGACTCGCCATGGCGCACGCCTACGACGAACGTTGCGCGATCGACGAGATCATCTGCGCGGCCCGTACCTACGCGCTCGCGGCGATCGACTGGTGCGGCGCGTGAGCGGGCCCGAACCGATCGCGCCCTACCTGGCCGTCGGACTGTCGACGATCGTGCACGGCATCGGCGCCCGCCGGCACATCACCCGCAACCTCGACACGATCGAGGACGCCATCCACGCCGCCGTCTCCACCATCGGGATCAACATGCCGGTCAAGCTGATCGCGCTGGCCGAGGGCGCGCTCACCGGCTTCACCGACGAGATCTTCGACCTCCCGCACGTCCGGGCCGCCCGGGACCTGTTCATCGACATCCCCGGCCCCGAGACCGACCGCCTCGCCGCCCTCGCCCGCCACTACGGCACCTACCTGGTCGTCCAGTGCAAGGCGCGCTGGCCCGAGATCGTCCCCGACCGCTACTTCAACGTGCTGTTCGTGATCTCCCCCGACGGCGAGATCGTGCACCGTGCCGCCAAGAACCACGTCTGGTGCCGCGAGCATTCGTGCACCCCGCACGACGTCTACGATCGCTGGGTCGAGGTGTTCGGCGACGGGATCGACGCCTTCTACCCCGTCCTGCGCACCCCGGACATCGGCAACATCGGCACGATCTGCTGCAGCGACGGCGAATACCCGGAGGCGGTAAGGGCGTTGGCACTGGGCGGGGCCGAGGTGGTGTACCGACCCAGCGAGGCGGTGCCGATGACCCAGGCCGGCCCCGACCCCGGCGGCACGTGGCTTTTGCAGAACCGGGCCCACGCGCACTTCAACTCCCTGTACATGGTCTGCCCGAACGTCGGCCCGGTGTACGTGACTCCCGACGCCCGGCATCCGTACGACATCGGCGGTGGGCACTCGCACATCGTCGACCACCTCGGCGCCGTGATCGCACACACGGTCTCCGGCGCGAACAGTTTCGTCGCCGGCATCGTGGACATCGAGGCGCTGCGCCGATTCCGGGTGATGAACCTCAACTCCAACTGGCTGAAGGACCTGCGCACCGAACTCTTCCGCCGGATGTACGACCGCCCCGTGCACCCGGCCAATCTGTGGCTCGACCACGATCCGACGGGCCATGCCGACGTGGACGAGATCTATCGAGCCAACATCCGCCGCCTGATCGATCGCGGCGCCTACACGCCCCCCGCACACGCCTCGCCCGGGGCGCGGTACATCCCACCGCCCGGCGGCGACGACCCGGCGGCGATCCTGGACCGGTGGGCGGACGCGGACGGGTGAACGGCGGCCCGGTGAACCCGTGCGGCCGGCCGGCCGTGTAGGTGACGGAGACTCCAGGGCCCCGCCCACCGCCGGGCCCTGCGGAATCAGGAGGGGATCGACGATGGCGACAACTTCCACGCGGCTGACCCGGGGCGCACTGTTCGTGGCCGGGTTGGTCGCCGCCCTGCTGTCCGCCGGCGCGCCGGCGATGGCGAGCGGGACGGCGCTGTACTGCGGCGGGGGCATGGGCCCGACGGCCGACATCGCGGTTCGGGCCGCGGTCGAGGACGCCCGGGAGTCGGCCCGCACGGACGGCCACTACTCCTGCGAAGCGGCCGACGCGCCACAGGTCTTCGAGGTCTTCGACGACCCGTACCGCGGCCATGTCTTCTACGCGAGCGTGACGATGAACTGCGGTTAGCGGGTTTCGTGGCGAGGGGTCTCGGCGCCCCTCGGCGCTCGACAGCGGTTGACGTCCCGTCGGTCGGGCAGCGCGCCGATCCGCCCCTTGACCTTCGGTTCCTCGAGGTGTCGCCGGCTTTCGTCAGTGGTTCCTAGAGCAGGCCGCGGTCGCGGGCGTAGATCGCCGCGTGGGTGCGGTCGCGGAGGTTCAGCCGGGACAGGATCCGGGAGATGTGGTTCTTGACGGTGCCTTCGCTGAGGAACAGGCGGCCGGCGATCTCGCGGTTGGTCGACCCGGTGGCGATCAGTCGCAGCACCTCGATCTCGCGCCCGGTCAGCACGTCGAGTTCGCGGCCCGGATCCGGACCGGGGCTCGGGTCCGGGTCCGGGTCCGGGTCGCGCGGCGGGGTCGGCCGCTCGGGCCGGGGCGCGGCCAGGCGTCGGGTGATCGAGGCGTCGAGTGGGGCGACGCCGGCGCGGGCCAGTCGGATCGCGGCGGCCAGTTGTGCCGAGGGCAGGTTCTTGAGCAGGTAGCCGATCGCACCCGCCCGCAGCGCCTCCGAGACGTACCGGTCGTCGTCGAACGTGGTCAGCATGATCACCCGGCACAGCGGCGCGCGTTCGCTCAGCAGCGCGACCGCGGTGACACCGTCCATCACCGGCATCCGGACGTCCATCAGGATCACGTCCGGATGCTCGGCACACGCGATGTCCACCGCCTGGCGGCCGTCCGGGACCGCGCCGATCACCGTGATGCCGGGCTGGATGCCCAGCAGCGAGGCGATGCCCTCGCGCACCAGTTCCTGGTCGTCGACCACCAACACCCGTACCGGGTCCTCCTCGTGTCCGCTCACCGGCTCGACGCCCCGGCACGCGCCGGTACGCGCGGCACCGTGACCGTGACCACGGTGCCCCGCCCGGGTGCGGCGTCGACCTCGACCCGGCCGCCGAGCAGGTCGACCCGTTCGCGCATCGCCCGCAGGCCGAAGCCGTCCGCGCTGTCGAGCGCACGATCGCCGAGGGCGGGGCCGGGGACGAAGCCGCGCCCGTCGTCGGCGACCACCAGTCGTGCCTCGCGTTCGCCGTAGCGGGCGGACACCGCGACGTGCCCGGCGCCGGCGTGCCGGTGCGCGTTGGTCAGACCCTCCTGCGCCGCGCGATACAGCGCGGTGAGCGATTCGACGTGGTAACCGTGCTCCTCGCCGGCCACGTCCAGAGTGACCCGGGCGGGGCCGCCCTCGACGTGCCGAACCAGGTCCGCCAGCGCCGCGGACAACGAGAACGGTTCCCCCTCGTCCCGCAGCGCCCGTACCGACACCCGGACTTCGTCCAGTGCCCGGCTCGCCGACCAGCGTGCGTCGGCGAGTGCCCGTTCGGCGACGCGGGCGTCCAGGTCCCGAAACGCCGATGCCTTCTCCAACTGGATGGCGATCGCGGTCAGATGGTGGCCGAGGCCGTCGTGGAACTCGCGGGCCAGCCGGTTGCGTTCCTGGGCCACCGAAAGCCGCTCGACCCGGGCCGCGTAGTCGGCCAACCGCGCGTGCGAGTCGCGCAGTTCGCGCAGCGTGTCCTCCAGCCGGACCCGACCCGCCTGCTCGCCCACCGCGATCGAGGCCATCGCCACGGCGAGCACCAGGCCCAGGCCGGACATCAGCAGGTCGGTGACGATGTCGGTCCGCAGATACCACTCGGGCACCCACAGCACGTCGGCGAGCAGAATCACCGCCACGCACACCGTGCTCAGCGCCACGCCGACCTGCCGGCCGAAGGCGAAGTAGGCGGTGATCGGCACCAGGACGAACAGCGCCCGGGACACGCCGGAGCGGTCGAGCCCGGCCGCCGCCGCGAACAGCGCCAGTCGGCCGATCAGCAACAACACGGCCGGTCGAGGCGGGGTACGGACCGGGTGGCGGTACACCTCCCGGCGATCCAGTGCGACCAGGAGCAGCAGACACCCGGCGAACCCGACCAGTCGCAGCGGCCGGATCGGGCCGGCCTCGATCACGCCGCCGTGGAGTCCGCCGATCAACACGACGGCGTAGACCGTGCTCGGCAGCCAGGACATCGGCCGGGACACCCCCGCGGTCGGGGCCGGCGGTGACGACGCGGTCATCTTGGTACCCCTGTTCGATCCCCGGTGCGGTGCGCCGAACGATACCCGCGGATGAAGCGCCCGGGACCGGTGCGGCCGGGGGCGTGCCGAACCTTGGCCGAAGGTCATGTGCCGTTCGGCGGCGCCGCCGCACACCCCGGGGCGGAGACCGATCGCGGTGTGGCCGGTCGGCATCTGTGGCCCGCTCCCCGGCCCTTCCTAGTCTCGGCACTGCCGAATCCGGCTCCCCACCCCATCCCACGAAGGGCAGTTCCTTGCTGAAGACCACCCGCCCACTGGCCGTCGCCGCCGCGCTGCTGCTGGCCACGACGCTGGGCTCGACGGCGGCGAGCGCGATACCCGAGTCCGATTCGATCGCCGCGGCGTCGGCGTGCCGAGTGCGCGTGCCCGGCGCGGAGCATGTGATCGGTGCCTGCCTGGCGGATCTGACCACGGCCGGCACCGTCGCCTCCGGACACACCGACCCGGAGGACTGGGCCGGCCTGGAGACGGCCGGCACGGTCGATCCGTCGGGCGTCCCGGGCGTGCAACTCGACGGCTACTTCCCGGACACCTCCACCACCAACACCAATCACCGGTGGAACCACGACAGCCAGTTCGTGATCCGGCTGCCGAGGAACTGGAACGGCGGCCTGGTCGTGGCCGGCCCGCCCGGCCTGCGCGAGCAGTACGCCAACGACCGGCTGATCTCCGACCACGTGCTCGCGCAAGGCTTCGCCTACGCGGCCACCGACAAGGGCAACACCGGGGAGCGGATCTACCGGGACGGCCGGCGTCCCGGCGATGCCATCGCCGAATGGCACGAGCGGGTGGCGCAGTTGACGGTCGCCGCCAAGCAGGTCGCCACGCGGCACTACGGTCGGCGGCCCGCGACCACGTTCATGGCCGGCGCCTCCGCGGCCGGCTACCTGGTGCGCTGGCAATTGGAGAACAACCCGGGCCTGTTCACCGGCGGCGTCGAATTGCACGGCCTGCTGCTCACGCCCGACGCGCCGAACATCCTGGACACGGCGCCGGCGGCGCTGCGCGCCTACCCGAAGTTCCGCGACCGGGTGCCGGGCGGCCTGGAGGAGATGCACGCGGCCGGCTACCCGGTCGGCTCCGAGCCGATCTGGGGATTCCACTATCAGAACCTGTGGGACTCGCTCCAGCGCACCATGCGCGAGGAGCTCGACCCCGGGTACGACGGCCCGAAGGAGGCCGGCACGCCGTTCTGCCCGGCGAACACGATCAAGGGTTGCGACACCGACTACGTCTACGCCGATCGCCCGGCCGCCGTGCACAAAGCGATCGAACGGTTGTCGTCGACCGGACGGATCAAGCGTCCGCTGATCAGTCTCCAGGGCACGTTGGACGCGTTGTTGCCGATCACCAGGAGCGGTGACGTGTACGCGAGGATGGTCGACGACGCCGGTCGCGGCGACCTGCACCGCTACTACCGGGTCACCAACGGCACCCACGCGGACGGCCTGTACCGGGCCATGCCCGAGGTGATCCAGTCGATGTCCCCGTGCTTCGCCACGGCCTTCGACGCGCTGGCCGCCTGGACCCGGAACGGCACACCGCCGCCGCCGAGCCGCACCGTCCCGGCACCGCCGGAGGAGGCGGACCGGATCAATCGTTGCGGGTTGTGATCCACAGCGGGCGATGCCCAGCACCCACCAGGCCACCCGCGACCACGCCGAAGGCGGGTCGCGGGTGGCGGGCCGTCCGGCCGCGCTCAGTGCGCCGCCGCGACCGGGGCCCCCTTGGTGATCGACACCGCGCCCGGTGCGTCGGTCGTCGACTGCCCGCCCGGTGCGGCCGGTGGGATCGGGTCGAGGGCGTCGAGTGGCGCGACCGGTTCGCCGGCCAGGACCTTGCGGGCCCGGTCCCGGTCCAGGACGCCCTCCCACGAGGCCACCACCAGACTCGCCACGCTGTTTCCGCACACATTGGTCAGCGCGCGGCACTCGCTCATGAACTTGTCGATGCCGAACACCAGCATGATCCCGGCCACCGGCACGTGCCCGACCGTGGACAACGTCGCGGCCAGCACGATGAACCCGGATCCGGTCACCCCGGCCGCGCCCTTGGAGGTCAGCAGCAGCACCGCGACCAGGCTCAGTTGTTGCCCCATGGACAGCGGTGTGTCGGTGGCCTGCGCCACGTACAGCGCGGCCAGGGTCAGATAGATGCAGGTCCCGTCGAGGTTGAAGGAGTATCCGCTCGGCACCGTCAGCCCGGCCACCTGCCGGGGCACGCCCAGGTTCTCCATCTTGGTGATCACCCGGGGCAACACGCTCTCGCTGGAGGAGGTGCCCAGCACGATCAGCAGCTCGTCCTTCATGTACCGCAGCAGGTGCAGGATGTTCAGCCGGATCGCGGCCATCACCAGGCCGAGCACGACCACCACGAAGAACAGGCTCGTCCCGTAGAAGATCGCCACCAACTTGCCCAGGCTGGTCAGCGTGTCGAGCCCGTACTTGCCGACGGTGAACGCCATCGCGCCGAACGCGCCGACCGGCGCCGCGTACATCACGATCCGCAGCACCGCGAACAACACCCGGCCGGTCCGCTCCACGCCGATCGCGATGCCTTCCGCCGGGCGCCCGACCAGCTTGATCGCGATGCCGAAGAGCACCGCGAAGAACAACACCTGGAGCACGTCGCCGTCAGCGAAGGCACCGACCACGCTGCTGGGCACCAGGTCGGTGAGGAAGTGCCACCAGGACTGCGCCTCGCCCTTGTCGATGTAGCCCTGCGCGGTCGCGGAGACCTTCATCGAGCCGACGTCGGCGTGCACCCCGTCGCCCGGGCGCAGCACGTTCATCACGACCAGGCCCAGGATCAGCGCGATGGTGGTCAGTGCCTCGAAGTAGACCAGCGACTTCCAGCCGATCCGACCGGCACCGCGCAGGCTGTCGACGCCCGCGATACCGGTCACCACGGTCACGAAGATGATCGGCGTGATGATCATCTTGATCGCGTTGACGAACGTGTCGCCCAGCGGGCGCAACTGTTCGCCGGTGTGCGGCCACGCGGCGCCGACCACGATGCCGGCGAGGATGCCGACCAGGACCCATACGTACAGCAGGGTGTACCAGGGCCGACGGGCCGCAGGCGGCTGAGGCGGCGGCGGACCGGTGGGGGGCGGGTCGGCTGCGCCGGCGACCGGGTCGGTCGTGGTGGCCTGGGACATCTGGGGCCTCCCGGAGGGATGTCGGGTCGAGCGGACGGGAACGCTGCGACACCGGAGCGGCACCGGGCCGCGCGCCCTGGCGGACGGGCGGACGGGCAGGCGGCGGAAACATCGGCGAAACAGCGCGTTACGGGACGTAGATTGGCGCGGCGACGGAGCGCGACGGTGCTTACGCGCATTACGCGCACGACGAAATTGCTGACGAATCGCCGTAAAACGAGTGAAATACCGGCAGCGGTCGCCTTGCGAGACGGCCCGGACGTCCAGTGATAATTCGCGCATGGCCAACCAGAGCATCGCTCGGCAGGTGCTGCTGTGGCAGCTCGCCCTCGTCCTGCTGCTCGTCGCGGCGGGCTCGGGCGTCGCCGTCCACGCGGTACGCCGATCCGGCGAGCAGACCGCCCGGGAGCGCGCGCTCGACGTGGCCCGCACCCTGGCCCGCGCGCCCGGCCTCGCCGAGGCCGCGACCGCCGCCGACCCGACCGCCCGGCTCCAGCCGATCGCGGAGCGGATCCGCAAGGAGAACGGCGTCGACTTCGTGGTGGTGATGAGCGTCGACGGCACCCGTTTCACCCACCCCGACCCGACTCGGATCGGCCGGACCTTCCTGGGCCACATCGACGCCGCGGCCCAGGGACGAACCTCGACCGAGACCTACACCGGCTCGCTCGGCCCCTCGGTGCGTGCCGTCGTCCCGGTGATCGGCCCGGCCGGCCGCCCGGTCGCGCTGGTCTCGGTCGGCGTCACCAACCACCGCGTCGACGCCCTGGTCGGCCAGGACGTCCCGCTGGTCCTCGCGGTCGCCGCCGCCGCCCTCGCGGTGGCCTGCGCGGCGAGCATGGCGGTGCACCATCGACTGCGCAGACAGACCCTGGGCCTGGGGCCGGTCGAGCTGCGCCGGGTGTACGAACACCACGACGCGGTGCTGCACGCCGTTCGCGAGGGCCTGATCGTGGTGGACTCGGCGGGCCTGCTGGTGTTGGCCAACGACGAGGCGGTCCGGCTGCTCGCGCTTCCCCCCGTGCCCGAGGGGCGGCATGTGGGCACGTTGGGCCTGGACGGCACCCTGGCCGACACCCTCACCGCCGGTCGCACCGTCACCGACGAGATCCACCTGTGCAACACTCGCGCACTCGCGGTCAACATCAGCCCCACCGGCCGCGACGATCGCATGGTGGCCACCTTCCGCGACCACACCGAACTGCGCGCCCTGGTCGGCGAACTCGACCAGGTCAAGGGCTTCGCCGAGGCGCTGCGGGCGTCCGCGCACGAGACGGGCAACCGACTGCACACGATCGTCGCGCTGATCGAACTCGGGCGCGGAGCCGAGGCGATCCGCTTCGCCACCGGCGAACTGGCCGCCGCCCAGGACCTGGCCGACGAACTTACCGCCGCCGTGCACGAACCCGCGCTGGCCGCACTGCTGTTCGGTAAGCACGCGCAGGCCGCCGAACGCGGTGTGCAACTGACGGTGACCGGTGGGCCGGCGACCGACCACGACGGGCCGGGCCCGCTCGACGCGTTCGCCTCCCGATTCGAACCACGCGACCTGGTCACCGTGTTGGGCAACCTGGTCGACAACGCGATCGACGCGGCCGTGTCGGCGCCGCCGCCGCGCACCGTGCGGGTCACCGTCGGTGCCGACCCGGACGCCGCCGACGGCGGCCTGCTGCTTCGGGTCGCGGACAGCGGCCCGGGCATCGACGAACCGCTCGCCGCGCGGGTGTTCGAGCGCGGCTGGAGCACCAAGGAGCCCTACGGATCCCAGGACCGCGGCCTGGGCCTGGCGCTGGTGCGCGCCACCGTCGCCCGACACGCCGGCACCGTCGACGTCGCCCGCGGCGACACCGGCGGCGCGGTGTTCACCGTGCGCCTGCCCGCGCTGCCCGCACAACCCACACTGCCCGACCGGCCCGCACTGCCCGCCCAACGCCCGGGGGAGGAAGCATGATCCGCACCCTCGTCGTCGAGGACGACCCGGTCCTGGCCGAGGCCCACGCGGTCTTCACCGGCCGCGTCCCGGAGTTCGAGGTGGTCGGCGTCACCGGCAGCGGCACCGAGGCGCTGCGCCTGCTGTCCACCCGACCGGTCGACCTCGTCCTGCTCGACCTCTACCTCCCGGACCTGCACGGCCTCGACCTGTGCCGAACCATGCGCGGCCAGGGCCACGACGCCGATGTCATCGCCGTCACCTCGGCCCGGGACCTGCGGCTGGTGCGCTCGGCGGTGTCGCTGGGAGTCGTGCAATACCTGCTCAAGCCGTTCTCGTTCGCCGCGTTCCGCGAACGCCTGGACGGCTACGCGGAATACCGCCGGCAGATCGGCGAGGCCGGAGCCGCGCCGACCGCCACCGGACAGCGCGAGGTCGACCAGGCGTTCGCCGCGCTGCGCCGCACCTCCGACGCGCCGCCGCTGCCCAAGGGCCTGGCCGCCGCCACGTTCGAGGCGATCGTGGCGCACCTGAGCACCGGCGCGGTGACCTCCGCGGCCGACATCGCCGACGCGGTCGGCGTCTCCCGCCCGACCGCCCGCCGCTATCTGGACCACCTGTCCGCCCGCCGCCTGGTCTCGCGCGAACCGCGGTACGGCGGTGCCGGTCGCCCCGAATACATCTACCGCTGGCACACCCCGCAAACGGAGGCGTCCACACCACCCGGATCGGGATAACCCTCGTCCTTTGCCGACTCCCGCATGAGGCGTCGCCTCGGCCGGCACCATGGTCACGCGTCGGACGCCCGCCGGTCGGGGCCGCGCGACGGGGGGCAACGGTGGACAGGATCGGGCGATACGAATTGGGGCCGCTCCTGGGTCGGGGCGGGATGGCCCTGGTGCACCGGGCGCGGGACACCCGGCTGGGTCGCGATGTCGCGGTGAAGTTGCTGGCGCCCGAACTCGCGCACGATCCGGTGGTCCGCCGTCGGTTCCTCACCGAGGCCCGGGCCGCCGCCGCGCTGAACCATCCCGGCATCGTCATCGTGCACGACCAGGACGAGATCGATCACTTCGGCGACATGGTCGCCTACCTGGTGATGGAACTCATCGATGGTCACACGCTCGCCCAACTGCTGGCCGGGCGCGGGTCGTTACCGCTCGAAGAGGTGCTGCCGATCGGGCGCGCCGTGCTGGCCGCACTGGACCACGCGCATCGGCACGGCGTGGTGCACCGCGACGTCAAGCCGGCCAACGTGATGGTGCGCGTCGACGGCGGGCTCAAGGTCACCGACTTCGGGATCGCCCGGATCACCGGCAGCGATTCGAGCCGGCTGACCGCGACCGGCTCGGTGCTGGGGACGGTCGCGTACATGCCGCCCGAGGTGATCCAGGGCGGCGAGGCCGGTCCGGCCGGCGACGTGTACGCCGTCGGCTGCCTGCTCTACGAACTGTTGACCGGCCGGGTCCCCTACCCCGCCGCCAACTCGCCGGCCGTGATGTATCGGCACATCCACTCCGCGGTGCCGCTCGTGTCCGCCGAGGTGCCGGAACTCCCGTCCGAGGTGGACGATTTACTCGCCAGGGCGATGGCCAAGCCGGTCGCCGACCGGTACCCGGACGCGGGCGCGATGCTGGCCGCCCTGCTCGCGGTCCGCTCGGCCCGGCCCCAGGTCCACGCGTCGGGGGCGATCGGACGGGCCGAGACGACGGCCGACGAACTCCCGCCGCCGGCACCGACGTCGGGGGACGGATCCGGGCAGCCGGCGACCACCGGCGGCGCGGGGCCGACCGATCCACCCTCCCGCCCGCCCGTGCCCACCGACGGCCCGACCCCCGAGAGGCCCGAGAGACCCGAGGAATCCGACGAAACGCCGCCCGGCTCCGGCGGCGTGTTCCCGCTCCCGGTCCGCGAGGCGATGAAGGCGGCGCGCGTCGTATCCGTCCTCCTCGCCGTCGCCCTGGTCGTCGGCCTCGGACTGACCTTCGGCCCCATGGTGTTCGACCACGACACGGCGAAGGACCGGACGCCCGCCGGCAAGAATTCCGGCTCACCTCCGTTACCGGGTCCCACCGGTACGGGCCCCACCTCGACGGGCACCCAACCCGGGACCATCCCACCGTCCGACCTCCCGGACGCATCACGCCGCCTCCTGGAGCGCGGCTTCCTCAACGTGGGTATCGCCTCCAATTCCACGGACCTGCTCTCCGAGGGCGGGGTGACGGGCGCCTACTCGGGATTCGACATCGAGATCGCCAAGGTCGTCGCGGCTCATCTCGGCTTCGGCCCGGACCGGATCCGCTTCCAATCCATCCCCGCCCAGGACCGGCTACGGGTCATCCAGCAGCAGGTGATCGACTACTACGTCGGCACGTTGACCATCACCGACCAGCGCAAGCAGGTCATCGCGTTCGCCGGGCCGTATCTGGTCAGCGGGCAGGGCGTCCTGGTCCGCACCGACGACCGGGTGCTGACCGGATTCGACTCCTCGCTGGCCGATCGCCAGGTGTGCTCGGTCACCGGCACCACCACGCTGGCGAAGCTGCAACACGACATCCCGAAGGCCATCGCGGTCTCCCGGGACAACTACGGGGCGTGCGTGCAGGATCTGCTGAGCGGGCACGTCGACGCGGTCACCACCGATCAGGTCCTGCTTCAGGGTTACGTGGCCAACAACCCCGGCCGGCTCAGACTCGTGGGCCCCGCGGTGACGGCCGAGCGGTACGGCATCGGCGTGGCGATCGACAATCCGCCCCTGCGCAGGGCGATCGACGAAGCCTTGCGATCCGCGTTCACCAACGGCGTGTGGAAGGACGCCTACGAACGCACTCTGGGCCGTACCGGGATTCCCGCGCCCGCGGCGCCGGTGTTGGAAATCTCCTGACGCTCGCCGGCACCGTCGGTCAGGACTTCACGGCGTCCGAGAGACGGACGAACGTATAGCCCTGCTGGAGGAGTTCGGGTACGGCCAGGCGGATGCCGGCAGCGGTACCACCGCGTGGATGGTTCAGGTGACCGATCACGACCGAGCCCGGACGTACTCCCCGCATCGCCTTGCGGACCTGCTCGGGAGTGAAGGTGGCGCCGCCGTCGGCGTTGACGTGGAAGCTCGCGAAGCGTTCGCCCAGGTCGGTGACGATCCTCGCCGCGACGTCGTCGCAGTAGGCCGTCCCGGACCGGAAGAACCGGGGTGGCCGTCCGAGCAATTCGGTGAGTTTGGCCCGGTTGCCGGAGATCTCGTCGTAGACCTCGCCCGCGTCCCGGGTGCCGGGAATGCCGTAGGCGGCGCGGCCGGAGACGGACAGCGGCAGGTGCCGGGTGCCGTGGTTGGCGATCTCGAAAAGCGGATCGGCGGCCAGTTGCCGAAGTGTGGGCAGGTTCTCGTCCACCCAGCGGGAGTTGACGAACAAGGTGGCCGGGACCGACCGTTCGCGCAGGAAGTCGATCAGCTCCCGGTCGTACTCGCTGCCACCCTTGCCACCGCACGCGTCGAAGGTCAGCGCCGCCACCTTCGCGGTGGTCGGCAGTCGGGACAACGACCCCGCCACCTCCAGGCCCCAACTCGTGGGCACCTGCCGACCGTACCGGGCGACGATCTCCGCTCGGGTCGGACCGACGGCCGCCGGCGGACCCGAGGACGGTTTCGGACTCGACTCCGCCGGCGCGGGACGAGCCGCCGCCGGCGCCGGTGGTGACGTCGTACTCGGCGAGGCGGACTTCCCCGCGTCCGAACACCCCGCCAACAGCCCGCCCAACGCGGCTGCCAACATCGCCCGTCGGCCCACGTCCATCGCGCCGTCCTCCACATCCGCGCGACGCCCACCGCCGTGCGGGTTCACCCTAGAAGATCACCACCCCACCGCCTGCGTGTGGCACGCCGCCGAGTGTCGGTGACACCCACTACCGTCGCGACACGGTTGGGCACGTCGACCCGACCCCGGACCGCGCGAACGCCACGCTCCCGGCCGACTTCCGGAAACGGCCCCGGGCTGCGTCGAGAGCCACCGCCCGCGCCGTTCGAGACTCGCGCGCAATGGCTCGCGTCAGCGACCGGAGAGCCGGTCCGATGTCTGCGTGTGCAACCTTCCCGCTGTCACTGGTGGTCAATGGCCGGTTACCTATGGTTGACGAGGCCGGCGGGCCCGGGGTTTCATGCACCGGTGGGAGAACGTGTGCAGGGCGACACTTGGGGGCTCGCAAAGGCCATGGAGTTCATCGAACGAGGGCCGCAAATCGGCAGGTTACGCACGGCGCTCCGGGAGTGCGCCGCCGGGCGCGGCGGCATCGTCCTGGTCGATGGCGCCGTGGGTTGCGGCAAGAGCGAGATACTCGGCTGGGTCGCCGAGCAGGCGACGGCCGGCGGCGCGATATCGCTGTCGGCGGCCGGGTCGGCCGGTTCCGCGACCCGGGCCCGGCCCCTGGCGATCCTGGGCCAGTTCCTGGACGGCCCGGGCGTACCGACCCGCCTGGCCCTCGCCGTGAACCGGCTGGTCGAGGACGAGGACGGCGCCCGCGCGGCCCGGCGATTCACCACCGCGATCCACGAAGTCGCGCTCCGGCGACCGGTGGTGCTGTCCCTGGACGACGTCCAGCACGCCGATGACGCCTCGGTACGGTGTCTGTTGCACCTGGCCCGACACTCGGGCCGGGCCAGGGTGCTCGTACTGCTCGCCCGCTCGCCCCACTTCGCGCCGACGGACCCGCAGTTGCCCACCGAGTTCCTGCGCCAACCCGAGCTGGAGCACCTCCACCTGGCCCCGCTGAGCCCGACCGGCGTGGCCGAACTGCTCGCTGCGGCTGCCGATGCCCCGGACCCGCGCCGGACCCAGCGGTACCACGAACTCACCGGCGGCAACCCACTGTTGCTGCGCGCGCTGATCGCCGAGCAGGGCTCCGCGACGAGCGCGGCGGCGGAACCGGCGCCCGGTGGCCCGTACGGCCAGGCCGTATTGGCCTGCCTGCGCCGCGGCGGCACCGGGATGTGGCGGGTGGCCAAGGCCGCCGCCGTGCTGGATGTCGGCGTGTCGGCCGAGGTACTGCGTCGGCTCGCCGACACCACCGCGCTCGCCACCGCCCAGGCCCTGGGCGCGCTGTCGAGCGCCGGCCTGCTGGAGGGCGACCGACTGCGCCGCGCGGCCCGCGCCGCACTGCTGGACAGCCTGGATCCGACCGAACACAGCGGCCTGCACCGCCGCGCCGCCACCGTGCTGCGCCGACAGGGCGCTCCGGCGGCCCGGATCGCCGACCATCTGCTCGCCGCCCGCGAGGCACCGGAGCCGTGGGCGGTGGACGTGCTGCGCGAGGCCGCCGAGGAAGCGTTGGACGGGGATCGGGCGCGCCGGGCGATCGCCTGCCTCGAACTGGCCGCCGAACAGTGCCGCGACCCCGCCGCCCGCGCCGAGACGCACCTGCGGCTCGCCGAGGTCACCGGACGACTCAACCCGCATGCCGCCGAACAACGGTGCCTGGGCGAGCCGTTGACCGCACTGGCGCTCGGCGATCTGCCCGAGTCGAGCATGACGGCGCTGGCCCACCAGTTGTTGTCGCACGGCCGGCTCGACGCGGCCCGTCGGGTCCTGGGCCGGCTCAAGGAACAGAGCGACCCGCGGGCGGAGTGGATCGAGCAGCTCGAATCGGATCTCCCGCTCCCCTGGCTGCACCACCCGCAATCGGCTGGTCCGTTACCCGATCCCGTCGAGGGCATCGAGGCCGCCGAACGACTGCTGCGGGTCTCCGGATTGACCGACGTGACCGTGTCGCCGCTGGTCTCGGCGCTGCACCTGTTGATCGACCGGGACCGGGCGAGCCGCGCGGAGGCACACGCCCAGGCCCTGCTCGCCGAATCGATCCGGCGCGAAGCCCCGGGTTGGCAGGCCCTGTTCGGTTCGGCGTGTGCCCAAGCGGCGCTGCGTCAGGGCCGGTTGCCGGACGCGGAACAATACGCGCGGCAGGCGATGGCGGTACTGCCCGAGCGTGCCGGAAGTCTGTTCCTCGGCGGCCCGCTGGCGAGCCTGATCTGCATATACACCGAAATGGGCGATTTCGAGGCCGCCGCCCGGCAGGTGAACCAGCCGGTCGGCAAGGACCTGTTCACCGGCCTGCACGGCCTAGCCTATCTGCGCGCCCGGGGCCGGTTCCTGCTGGCCACCGACCGGGTTCGGGCCGCGCTCGCCGATTTCCTCCAGGTGGCCTGGCTCGCCCATGGCTGGGGAGTCGACCAGCCGTTCTTCGTCCCGTGGCGGACCGACGCCGCCGAGGCCCTGTTGCGGCTCGACGAGACGGACCGCGCCCGCGACCTGGTGGCCGAGCAGTTACGGCTGTGCGGCCCCGGTGGCGGCCGGATTCGCGGCACCACGCTGCGCCTGCGCGCGATGACCGTCGACATCGCCGACCGCCCGGCGCTGCTGAGCCGGGCGGTCGAGGCGCTGCGCCGGTCCGAGGACACCTTGGAGTTGGCCCGCACTCTGGAGGCCCTGGCCGAGTCCTACCAGGCCCTGGCCGAGCCGGTCCGCGCCGCCACCCTGCAGTCCCGGGTCTGGCACCTGACCCGGGACTGCGGCGCCCGGCCGCGCACCCGCACCATCGCGCACGCCTACGCCGACCTGCGGGAGGCGAACACCGCCGGCGCCGGCGCGTATCCGGGAGGCGAATCGGGGAATCTGAGCGAATCGGAGCGACGGGTCGCCGCACTGGCCGCGTCCGGATACAGCAACCGGGGCATCGCCGAGGAGTTGTTCATCACGGTGAGCACCGTCGAACAGCACCTGACCCGGGTCTACCGCAAGCTCGACATCAAGAACCGCCGGCAACTGCCCGTCCACCTGCGGTCGCACCCGGATTGGTGTCGCCCCACTCCCGGGCCGCGCGGCGCCGGCCCTGGGGCCACCGACGGCCCCCGGACGGCGGGGCTCGTGGCGGCGGACTCAGACCCGCACCGGCAGGCCCAATGCCCGGGCGAGCAGGCCGCGGTGCAGGTCGCCGGGACCGCCGAAGGCAGCCGCCGCTGACCCGCACGGCCCCGGCCCGAGGATCACCTCTCCGGCCGAGCCCGTCCGGCCCGGCAGGCCCGGCAGGCTGGGGAGTTCCGGAAAGCCCGGTACACGCTCGATGTCGGGCACCCCGGCGCCCCCGGCCGCACCCGCGCCCACTGCCGCCGCCGGTCCGAGCAGATCGCGTACCAACACGCCGAAATCCGCCGCAAGTTCCCCGCCGAGCGCGCCGGCCGCGAGCCCGTGCAGGCGGGCCGCGATGTCGCCGATGCCCCGCGCGGGCAGCGCCGCCGCCACCGCCGGCAGGCGGATCGCCTCGACCCGCGCGGCCAGTTCGGTCGGTCCGGCACGCGCCGCCGAGCCGCGCGGTCCCGCCGCAGAGGCGGCCTCGGGGCCCGCACGCAACAACCCGATCAGGTCGACCAGGCCGCGGTGAGGGTCGCCGAGACGTCCCCGGCCGCGATCGGCTCGGCGGCGAAGGTGTCCACGATCACCGGCCAACCACCGCCCACGGCACCGATCCTGGCCGTGTCGGCGACCCGGACCCGGTCCGGCAACACCGTGCAACCGCGCTCCCCCGCCGGGGATCGATGGGGGCGCACGGTGACACCCGGCGTGTCCACCGGCACCAGAAACACGGTGAGGCCGGCCTGTGTTAGCTCCCGGTCCGGACCGGTCCGCGCGACCAGCCACACGTAGCGGGCCCGATGCGCGTCGGCGGACCACAGCGGGTCGCCGGCGAGGAGCCATTCACCTCGATCGTCCGCGCCGGCCCGGACGGCGTGCACCCGCACCGCGGCCGGGTCGAAATCCGCCCGCGCGGCCCGATCGGTCGGCGCGATGCGCAGCGTGCCCCGGCGGATCCCGGGCAGCGAACGGCAGTCGCAGCACGTGGGTGGCCGCGTCGCCGGCCTCGATCAGGCAGTCGGTACCGGCGTCGGCATCGCCCGGGCCGCCCGGCAACGCGGTCACCACCCGGATGCCCCCGTCGCCGATCGCCCCGGCCAGGCCGGTATTCGCGGCGAACAACCGGGCCGCGACGAACGCGTCCAGCACCGGCAGCGGGCACGCGGCCCGCCCGAGCGCGCGGGCCAGGGCGATCGCGGCGGCCAGGGCGTCACTGTCGCCCAGGTCGAACCAGCCGTGTACGGCGCCCACATCCCACAGCCGGTCCAGGTCCCCGGTGGGCGCGGCGCCGGCCCGGCCCCAATGTCGGGTGATCAGGGCCGCCGCGTTCGCGGCGAACTCGCCGACCTCGTCCCGGTGCGACACGTGCATGTCGTGGCTCCCTTCGGCGCTGCGTCCCGAACACGCGTCGGGCCGTGCGGAACTGCTCGGGTGGTGTCGGCAACACCCCGCGATTCGTCCGAGAATCGCCGGGTCGACGGCACGGCCGCGAACACGCGGCGGTCAACCGGTTGGCCCGGCCGGCGTATGAATCCGGGATCGGCGACGGAACCCCTGACTACCGCCCCTACCCGGCCGGGGTCGCCTTTCCCCCGTCTGCGGCCCCTACCCGGCCGGGGTCGCCTTTCCCCTGGCCGCGGCCCCTACCCGGCCGGGATCGCCGATCCCCTGCCCACGGCCCCTACCCGGCCCGAGGCCGCCGTTCCACCCCCGGTCGACCTCGACCGCCGGTTCGCGGATCCGCGGCCGAGCGGCTTCAGTTCACGGTCGGGTTGGGGCAGAACTGGTTGTCCACCCGCTGGATGGGCGTGCTCACCGAAACCGCCGGCTGCGTCCCGGTCGCCGCGTCGCGCTTGGCCGACATCGCGGCGGTGCACACCAGTTGCTCCAGGGCGAGCGCGGTCAGCGGAGCGGTACCCGCGAGGTCGATCCGGATGGTGGCGTCCTGGAGACTCACCCGCGCCGGGCCGGCGGTCGCCGGGACGGCGCTGGTCACCTGGGCCCGGGCCTCCTCCCAACTCGGCCCCGCCAGCAGCAGATTGATCGCGGCCAGCGGGGTGACACCGGTGATCGAGGTGCGCAGCGCGGGCCGGATGCGGTGGTCGACGATCAGGTAGACGTACAGGCTGCCGGGTTGCCCCGCCGGAGCGGGCGAGACGATGCCCTCGGCGGGCATCCCGGCGTCCACCGCGCTGGTGGTGGGAATGCCGCAGCCGGCGCCGACCCCGAGCAGCGCCAGCGCCGCGAGCGAGCGCCGACACCGGGCCGCCGCGGTGCGTCCTGCCACGACACCGTTGCGAGCCGTCTTCATCCGTCCTCCGCGATTCGGGTCCGGGCATACCGGGGCAGTTCGACGGTGAACACCGCGCCCCCGTCGGATCGGTTCGCCGCCCGGATGCGTCCGTCGTGCAGTCGCACGTTCTCCAGCGTGATCGCCATGCCCAGACCGCTGCCCGCCGAGCGGGCCCGGGCCGAGTCGGCCTTGAAGAAGCGCTCGAAGACCCGGTCCAGGGTGTCGGCGGCCAGGCCCGGGCCCCGGTCGGCGACCCGCAGCACGATCCACTGGCCGTCCGCCCGCCGCTCGCTGCGCAGGCTCACCTCGACCGGCGGCGCGCCGTGCCGCAGCGCGTTGCCCACCAGGTTGGCCACCACCACGTCGAAACGCCGGGGGTCGACCTCGGCCCGGATTCCCGCCGGCAGGTCGGTGATCACCGCCTGGGACCAGGCCCGGCCGGCCAGGCAGCGGCGGACCGCCTCGGCCATGTCGAATTCGTCCACATGCAGCGCGGCGGCGCCCGCGTCGAAACGCGAGATCTCCATCAGGTCGTCGACCAGTCGGGTGAGTTTGCCGGTCTCGGCGGAGACCAGTCGCAGTGCGGCGGCGGTGTCCGGATCCAGGTGCTCCGCGGCGGCGTCCTCGTCCAGCACGTCGATCACCGCGGCCATCGCCGCGAGCGGGGTGCGCAATTCGTGCGAGACATCGGCCGCGAAGCCGCGGGCCCGGGCCTCCATCGTGCGCAGTCGCGCCTCGTTCTGTTCCAGGGCCGCCGCCGTGTGGTTGAAGTCCTTCGCCAGTTCCGCGAGTTCGTCCCCGCCCTTGACCTCCAGTCGGGTGTCCAGGCGGCCCTGGGCGAGCCGGCGGGTGGCCCGTTGCAGGGCCCGGACCGGGCGCAACACCCCACCGGCCACCACGAGTGCCAGGACCAGGGCGAGCAACACCGCCGGGATCGCGCCGTTGCGCGCGGCCCGGACCAGCGCCGCCTCCTCCTCGATCTGCGCGCGCATCGGGGTGAACACGTAGACCGATACTCCGGACGGAATTCCCCACATCGGTTTGGCGAAGGTGATCGGCACTCCGACGGCGAGCCAGATCACGCCCTTGCGGTCGATCCGCTGGAACGCGGTGTTGACCCGCTCGGTGACGTGATAGCGCAGTGCCTCCGGCACCGCGTCGGGGCCCAGCATGCGGTCGCTGGTCACCCACTGGTCCCGATAGGCGGCCGCGACGATCCAGTGGTCGGTGTTGCCCCGCGTGTCCACGAGCGCCACGATCCGCTCCAGCGCGGCCCGGTCCGGCGGGAACGGCACCGACGGCGCGACCGCCTCGACCCGGTCGCGCACCGACCCGACCACCGAGTCCTGGGCGCGTTGCAACATCGCGGTCCGCGCCTCCCGATAGGTCAGCGCGGCGGTGGCGAGCGCGGCGAACGCGGCGACGAGCAGGCAGGCCGAGGCCAGCCGCACCCGCAACCCACGCAGCCCGCGCAGCCGGCCGAGCGGCCCGGTCACAGCGGGCCGAACCGGTAGCCGAAGCCGCGCACGGTCTGGATGTAGCGGGCCGGCCGATCCGGTTCCTCGATCTTGATCCGCAGGCGCTTGACGCACGCGTCGACCAGTCGGCTGTCCCCCAGATAGGGGTGCTCCCACACCGACTCCAACAACTGGCCCCGGCTGAACACCTGGCCCGGCGAGGCCGACAGGGCGAGCAACAACCGCAGTTCGGAGGGCGCGAGGGCGATCGGCCGGCCGGCCTTGAGCACGGTGAGCGCGGTGCGATCCAGGGTCAGCTCGCCGTGTACCTCGCGGCGCCCGGCCGGGGCGGCCGACTCGGTGCGCCGCAACACCGCCCGGATCCGGGCCTCCAGGACCCGTGCCTGCACCGGCTTGACCACGTAGTCGTCGGCGCCCGCCTCCAGGCCCAGCACGATGTCCATGTCGTCGTTGCGCGCGGTGAGCATGATCACCGGCAGGGTGCCGACCCGACGGATGCGCCGGCACACCTCGAAGCCGTCGATACCGGGCAACATCAGGTCCAGTACCACCAGGTCGGGAGCGAACCCGGCCACTCCCGCGAGGCCCTCCTCGCCGGTGTGCCGCACCTCGGTGGCGTGGCCTTGCCGGCGCAGGCCGATCGCCAGGCCCTCGGCCACGGCGGGGTCGTCTTCGATCAGGAGCACACGAACCATTGCCTCAGTATCGATCAGCGGCCGGCCCCGAACGCGCTTCGGGCAAACGATCGGCCCGGTTGTGACAGAACGGTCTTCTTGCGGGCCGATCGCGGTCATCCTCGGTCGCCATGGTCAGGCCATGACCACACACACTGTGCTTCCCGCCCGCCGCCGTCGATCGTCGAAGCCGATCATGCTCACCGTAGCCGCGCTGCTGGCGCTCGTCGCCGGCTGCGCGGGCGAGACCGGCCGGACCGCCCCGGTGTCGGTGTCCACGGTCTCGGTCGGACCCGACACACTCGGCGCGCTCGCCCCCGCCTGGCCCAAGGACGGCCAGGCGGCCGTGACGGTGGAGGGGGCGCGGGAGCCGGTCGCCTCCGGCGCCGCGAAGCCGACGCCGACCGCGAGCCTGGCCAAGGTGATGACCGCCTACGTGTTCCTCAAGAGCAAGCCCCTCGCGGCCGGCGCGGCGGGGCCCACGTTCACCGTCTCGGCCGAGGAGGCCAACCGGTACCCGGAGCGGCTGCGCCGGTTCGAGAGCCTGACCCCGGTCCGACCGGGCGAGCCCTTCACCGAGCGTCGGGCCCTGGAGGCGCTGATGGCCGTCTCGGCGAGCAACATCGCCCACGAGATCGCCCGCTGGGTGGACGGCGACGAGGCGACCTTCGTCGCCCGGATGAACCGCACCGCCAAGGAGCTGGGCATGCGCGACACCACCTACACCGATCCCAGCGGCTTCGACCGGGCCACCGTGAGCACCGCGGCCGATCAGGTCAGGCTGTTCACCGTCGCGATGCGCGACCCGGCCTTCGCCGCGGTCGCCGGCGTCCGCAGCTACACCGACTCGACGCAGGTCACCAAGGCCAACAGCAACACCCTGCTCGGCCGCGAGGGGGTACTCGCGGGCAAGACCGGCTTCACCACCCCGGCCGGCGGCAACCTCGTCTTCGCCGCCGAACGCCTGATCGACGGCCGGCCACAACTGGTGGTCGCCGCCGTCATGGCCCAGCGCAAGGGCAGCAGCGCCGCCGCCGCGATCAACGCGAGCGAAACCCTGATCCGCTCGGTCGGCACGTCGTAACCGGTCGGCACCATGCAAATCACCCGCCCGACCCGGCTCCGTCACAGGCCCCGAAGGCGGCGCGGCATCCGCTCGGCAGGCGATATTCGATGGCCCGGTGCCCGGTCGGCTCCTACAGTGACCGGGGAGTCGGCCCGCGATCGGGCCCGGAGCACCGGCCGGCGAGCGGGGAGTGGAGATGCGTACGCACTATCCCCGCACGCCGCACGTGCCGTGGTCGCCGGGAGCCGGTGCCGACGACGTGCGAGCCGCGGACCTGTCCGGACTGCGCGGCCGCGAAGTGGTGGTCACCGAGAAGCTCGACGGCGAGAACACCACGTTGTACCCGGACGGACTGCACGCCCGCTCACTCGACTCCGCCCACCACCCGTCGCGCACCTGGGTCAAGGCGCTGCAGGGCCGGATCGGCGCCCGGATCCCGCCCGGGTGGCGGATCTGCGGCGAGAACATGTACGCCCGGCACTCGATCGGCTATGACGCGCTGGCGAGTTGGTTCTACGGATTCTCGGTCTGGACCGGCGATCGTTGCCTGGACTGGGACGAGAGCACCCGCTTCCTGCGCCGGTTGGGCGTGCCGACGCCGCCGGTGTTGTGGCGCGGAGTTTTCGACGAGCGGGCGCTGCGCGCGATCCGGCTCGACCCCGCTCGCCGGGAGGGCTTCGTGGTCCGCTCGGTCGAGGGCTTCGAGCGCGCGGACTTCGGCCGGCGAGTGGCCAAGTGGGTGCGGCGCGGGCACGTGCGGACCGACACGCACTGGATGCGTGCCGAGGTGGTCGCGAACGGTCTGGGACCCGACGCGGCGCTGTGGGCGGTGCGTTCGGGCGCTCCTGCGGACCTGTCCGCGCTGTTCGCGGCGCTGGGCCCGGGTCCGGGCCCGGGCGGAGGATGGGCCGCCGAGCCCGACGTGGTCGCCGACGCGGGCGCGCGGCTGGACGTGCTGGGCCGCACCGGGGACGCCCGGTTGGCCGGGGTGCTCGCCGCCGCGCTGCACGCCGAGCATCGCGGGACGCTGCTGCCCCGACTCGGGTCGGCCCTCGGCCTGCCGCTGGCGCGCCGCGTCGCGGACCTGGTCGGCTTGCACCGGCACCTGCGCCGCCCCTTCCCCGATCACGAACGCCCGCGTGGGCTGGCCCGGTTGGCGGTCGCCGCCGATCTGGGCGTGCTGCACGCGGTGGCCGCCGCCGCACTGGTCGGGCGTACCGGCGCCGAAGCCGACGAGGAACGCGAGCAGGTGGAGTGGTCGGCGCTGGTCGCCGCGGACGCGGACCTGTTCGGGGAGGCCCCGCTGGCGCCGCTGCGCGCCCGGGCCCGGGAGGCGTTCGCCGACCTGGACTCGGCGACGGCCGACCGCTGCTGGGCGCAACTGCGCGAGGCACACGCCAAGGGCTGGTCGATGCCGCCCGAGGTCGCGCGGACCCGATGGCGCGGCGACTTTCCTCGGCTGATCCACCTGATCGGCTGCTCGGGCAGCGGGAAGAGCACCTTCTCCCGCGAACTGCCGGATGTGGCCCACCGGATCGGCCTGGACGACCTGCGCGCGGCGCGCGGCGCCCGGGTGGACCGCTCGGCCGACGGCGAGGTGCTGCGCGAGGCGTTGCATCGACTCGACACCGCACTGGCGGCCGGCGGCACGGTGGTGTGGGACGCCACCTCGCTCAACGCCCGGCAGCGTGCTCCCGTGCACGCCGTCGCCCAGGGCCGCGACGCGCTGATCACCCACGCCGTGTTGCCGATCGGCGAGGACGAGTCGGAACGACGCAACGCCGTACGCGAACACCCGGTGCCGGCCACCGTACGCGCCGCGCAACAGCGGCGGTTCGCACCGCCCTACCCCGGGCAGGCACACCGGACCTGGTACATCGGCGCGGGCGGCACGGTCGAGGACGTCGCCGGCTCGCTGGACGCGGAGGACGCGTGATGCGCACGAGCGAGGAGATCTACCACCGGGTGCGCTGGGACCCCCGGTTCGATCCCGCGCGGTTCGTACTCGCGGTCCACCGGCGCGGCGCGGAGCCCAAGCGTGTCCCGCTGCCCGCGTTCGTGCCGGGCGGCGAGATTCCCTGGCATCGGGTGTTGCGGATCGAGGCGGACGACGAGGTGGTGTGGGATCGAGCCGGCCGGGTGGACCGGATCGACACGTGCGCCGCCGGCCGGGTGCGGGAATCCCATCGGTTGCCCACGCCGTTCTTCACCGCGCGCCGACCGCACACGTTCGACCCGGTGCTCGCCGACTGGCGACCCGCGGGCACGCCCGACCGGGGCCGGATCGACGCACCGGCGACCACCCGGATCCGGGTGCTGACCTGGAACACGCTGTGGGATCGCTACGACGCCGACCGGATCCGAACCGCGCGCCGTCGACCGCTGTTGCTGGCCGCGCTCGCGAGGGCCGACGCCGATGTGATCGCGCTCCAGGAGGTCGAGGCGGACCTGGTCGCGCTGTTGGCGGCCGAGCCGTGGGTGCGCGCCGCGTACACGATGGACACCGATCCGAACGGTCGGGACGTGCCGGACAGTGGGCTGTTGTTGCTGAGCAGGCTGCCGGTGCGCGAGTCCGGGCGGCATGCGTTGGGCCGGTACAAGGCGGTGGCCGCGATCACCGTCGCCGGCCCGGCCGAGCCGCTCGTGGTCGCGGTCACCCACCTCACCAGCGACCACGCGCAGAACGGTCCGGGCCGGCGCCGGGTCGAACTGGCCGCGCTGGCCGACGGTTTCGCCCGGGTGCCGGGCGATCTGGTGGTGGTCGGCGACTTCAACGACGGCACCACCGGGCCGGCCGACGTGCTGGGCCTGGCGGATGTGTGGACGCAAGTGCACGGCGCCGACGACGACACCCCCACCTTCGATCCGGGCGTCAATCCGCTGGCCGCGATCGGCTCGCGCACCGGCCGCGCCGCCCGGCTGGACCGGGTTCTGCTGCGCACCGGCGGGTGGAGCGCGGAGGCGGCGGTGCGCTACGGGGACGCGCCCACGCCCGACGGCCTCTACGCCTCCGACCACTTCGGGGTCCGGGCGGACCTGGTGCCGGCCGGCCCGCCGACCGGCGATGTCCTGGACGTCGCGTCGACCGCGCGCACCGCGCTGGCCTGGTTGCCACCGCGACGGTTGTGGCCCGTGCTCCAGCGGCTCCGTCACACGCACGATCCGCAGGTGGACCGCTGGCCGCCGCACGTCAACGTGCTGTTCGGCTTCGTCCCGGAAGCCGACTTCGAACGGGCCGCGCCCCTGCTCTCGGCGGCGGCGGCCGCAGTGGCGCCGTTCACCGCACGTCTGGACGGCGTACACACCTTCGGTCACCGCGAGGACGCCACCGTGTGGCTCGATCCGGCGGCTGCCGACGAATCGCCGTGGTCGCTGCTGCGGGACGCCTTCGCGGCGCGCTTCCCACGCTGCCCGGGCCGCGCGGACGGCTTCACCCCGCACCTGACCCTGGGCCGCAGCGCCGACCCCCAGCGGGTGGCCGCCGAGTGCGCGAGCCGACTGGAGCCGATGTCGGCGCGCGTGGGCGAGTTGGTGCTGCTCTCCCGCCGGGGCGACGAGCCGATGCGGGTGCGGGCCACGATCACCCTGGGCACGGGCGAACTGCGGTGGTCGTCCGACGCGGTACCGCCGGATCTCGACGTCGGACCCGCCCGCGAGGCTCCGACGCCTTCGGGTGACGGACCGGACCCGGACGACCGGACGAGGCGGATCACTCGGTGCGTTGCCGCGGCGTTGGGCCAGGGCGTCGTCGTGTCGCCGGTCGGCTCGCGGCGGATGGGGTGTGCGCTGCCAAAGGCCGACATCGACCTGGTGGCGGCCCTGCCCGGCCACACCGTCGACCTCGCCGACCTCGCCGAGCGCATCGCGGCGGCCCTGCCCGAGGCGAGCGCCGTCCGGCCGGTGATCGGGGCGCGCGTGCCGGGACTGCGGTTGCGGGTGGGCGGGTCGGCCGTGGACCTGGCCCTGGTGGCCACCGGCGACATCGAGCCGGTCGACGCCCCGGCCCGGCGCGCCGAGTTGGCCGAGCCGGCCGCGATCACCTTGAGCGCGATCACCGACGCGGACGCGATCCGGCGCGCGGTGGGCGCGGACCACGAACGGTTCGCAGACCTGGCCCGACGGGTCAAGGCGTGGGCGCGGGCCCGGGGCCTGGACGCGGCGCCGTTCGGCGGACTGCCGGGTCTGGCCTGGTCGATACTCGCCGCCCGGACCACGCGCGAGGCCGCAGGTCTGGCCGGCGACGACCTGTCGGCGCACTTCTTCGCCACCTGGGCCGCGTGGGACTGGCGCGAGCCGGTGTCCCTGCACGAGGACACCAAAGGCCCGCACTCGCCGGCCGGCGCGCCGGTGTCGATCCTGACCCCGACCCGCCCGGTGCGCTCGTGCACCACGCAGGTCACCCCCGGCGGACGCGACCTGCTGGTCGACGAGCTGTACCGCGCCTGGGAGTCGACCACCTCGACCGCGACCATCGACCCGGCCGCACCCTCGATCCAGACCGAACACGGCGATCCGTGGCCGACGTTGCTCGAACCACCCCCGCTGCACCGCCGCCACGCGGCCTGGTTGTTGCTGACCGTGCTCCCGGCCCCCGCCGACGAGTTCGCCGCCACCACCGGCCGGCTGCGCGGCCGCGTCCGCGCCCTGCTCACCGCACTGCACGAGGCCGGTGTCACCGACGCCCACGTGTGGCCCCGCACCTTCGAAGCCGGATCGCGCACACACCTCGCGATCGGCCTGGGCGCCGGCCCACCCGACGCGGACACGCTCGCCGAGATCACCACCCGGTGGTGCCGGGGCCTGCCCGGCGTCGAGGCGACCCGGGTCGAGGGCGGCGCCGTGCCGACGCTGTGCTGACCCGGGCGCCCGCTCGCCCGCCACGTGCATTCCGTGCGACGTGCACGATCCGGCGTCGTGAAACCGGCGTGGCCGGGTCGACCCATCCGCCGTCCGTACGGCCGTCGTTGCGCCCCGAGGCCCGGCGGGGCGCCCGCCCCGCCGGGCACACGATCAGGTCGTGGGTGCCGACGGGCTTCGCCCGTTCGGGTCGGTCGACCGGGTCCTGCCGAGCAATTGCTCCAGCAGACGGGAGTCGGTGATCACACCCAACACACGCGGTCCGGCTCCGCTGATCGCGCGTCCCTTCGGATACTCGATCACCGCCACCAGACGACTGCGATCGCGCGCCATCAACGCGGCGATCTCCAGGACGGTGTCCTCCGAGTCGGCGACCGAGGGCAGCGTCTTCTCGTGCCGCAGGCAGTCGCGCACGGTACGCCCGGCCAGGGCCCGGTGTGTTCGGCAGACACACGGTTGGTCGAACACCCCGTCCGGCTCCGGATCATCGATCACCCGGCTCGCCAACAGGGCGACCAGGGACGACGCGGGTAGAACCGCGAACGGTTCGCCGCCGGCATCCAGCACCAGTACCCCGGTCTGACGTTGCGCGGCTACCAGTCGGGCCGCGTCCAGAGCGTCGCTGTCGAGGGTGACCATCGGATACTCGGCCACCAGATCACGTGCGCGCATCACGAACTCCTTCAGCGTCGACGGTCGATGCCATTCGGGCGCCTCCCCACGGTCGTGGATTCGATTCCCTCACCTTGTCGCACCCGCCTCGACAAGTGTGGCGAGGGTTCCCCCTCAGGAACCGGCCCTTTCGTCTGCGCCGGCCGGCACGAATCCCGCGCGGGAACACCGGCGTACGGCGCGGGACCGCCGCGGCGAAGCCGGCCGAGGGCACCGAGCCGAGGTCGGGACCGGCCCGAACGCGTCGTGCACGGCCCGCCGAAGGATCACGAAGTCGCGCCCCGGAACACCGCGATGCCGTCGAAACCCGGCGACCGCGTCCCGTGCGGTCACGACGGCGAACCCGGGGTCCCGCGGCCACGCGCACCCGTCACCGAGCGGCGCGCCCGCGACCGGCCGCCGATCACGGGCGAGCAACGCGCTCCGGAAATCACCGAGTTGCCGGCGGCGCGGGCTTCGCGCCGTTGCTCCGCGATCGACGAGTCGAACGCGCCGGCGGCCGAAGGGACCGCTCCCCGGCCGAGTTCCACCGCGAGGACCGGCGCCGGCGCCCCGCGCCCGGCGCGACATCGGCCCCGGACGATGCCGGGGGACGGTCCCGCTCGCTGCGCGCACGGCGGTGTCGCCGGCGGCCCGAAACGCGGGCCCGGCGACAATCGGCCCGCCTCGACCGACCCCGAGGTCGCTCGGCGACCGGGCTCGGCCCCGGCCGCAACGGGTCTGCACGCGGCGGCCGGACGTGGTCCCGCCCACCGGCGGGAAGGACCCGGTGGCGCCGCACGGGGGGACGGCGCCACCGGGTGGGGAAGGATGGCTCAAAGGGGGATGTTGCCGTGTCGACCGCGGCCGGCCGGTGCGCCGGACAGTGCCGCGACGACCCGCTCCACGGTGTCCCCGGGTTCGATCACGGCGTCCACCACACCGAAGTCCAGGGCCCGGCCGACGCCGCCGGAGATGCGCTCGTGCTCGGCGACCAGTCCGGCCAGGAGTTCCTCGCGCGCCGCACCGTCCACGGCGGCGAGTCGCTTGCGGTGCAGGACGCCCACCGCCGCCTCCGCGCCCATCACCGCGACCTCGGCCTCCGGCCAGGCGAACACGGCGGTGGCGCCCAGGGAACGGGAGTTCATCGCGATGTAGGCGCCGCCGTACGACTTGCGGGTGACCACAGTGACCCGGGGCACCTCGGCCTCGGCGAACGCGTGCAGCAGCTTGGCACCGCGCCGGATCACCCCGCCCCACTCCTGGCCCACCCCGGGCAGATAGCCGGGCACGTCCACGAGCACCACCAGCGGAACCCCGAAGGCGTCACACATGCGAACGAACCGCGACGCCTTCTCCGCCGACAACGAGTCCAGGCAACCGCCCTTGCGCAGCGGGTTGTTGGCGATCACGCCGATACTGCGCCCGGCCAGCCGACCGAGGCCGACCACGATGTTCGGCGCCCAGTGCGACTGGAGTTCCGCGAAGTCCGCCGGACCCGATCCGTCCACGATCGCGTACACCAACGGGCGGACGTCGTAGGCGCGGCGCGCCGACTCGGGCAGCAGCGCCCGCAGGTCCTCGGTACGGCCGCGCGCGGCGTCCGGGTCGAACCGGCCGGGCCGGGCGAAGAAGCCGGCCAGTCGACGCGCGTGGACGTACGCCTCCTGCTCGGAACCGGTGGTCACATGGGCCACGCCCGACTGTCTGGCGTGTGCCTCCGGGCCGCCCAGGCCCGCCATGTCGATCTCCTCGCCGGTGACGCTGCGCACCACGTCCGGGCCGGTCACGAACATCCGGCCGGCGGGCGCCATCACCACGATGTCGGTCAGCGCGGGACCGTACGCCGCGGCGCCCGCGGCCGGCCCGAGCACCACCGAGATCTGCGGAACCCGGCCCGAGGCACGGGTCATCGCCGCGAACATCCGGCCCACGCCGTCCATCGACTCCACCCCGTCGGCGAGCTTGGCGCCGCCGGAATGCCACAGACCGATCACCGGGCAGCGCTCGCGCACCGCGGTGTCCACCGCCTGCGAGATGCGCTCGGCGCCGGCCCAGCCGAGCGCACCGCCCATCACCGTCGCGTCGGTGCAGTACGCGATCACCCGGACGCCGTCGATGCGACCGGACACCGCGTAGACGCCCGCCGGATCCTCCCCCGGCAGGGCCCGCACCCCGTCCTCGTCGAGCAGCCGACCCAACCGTAGTCGCGGATCGCGCGCGTCGGCCGGGTCCGCTGCCGACGCCGACCCCGGCGGTTGCGCCCGCGTCGATACGACCTCGCGTTGCTCCGGAAGTCCGGTGGTGGCAGTGGTCGTCATGGCTTCCCCGTTTCCCCAGCCCGTTTCCCCAGCCGTGGATCGACGCGACGACCCGGACTCCGGGCAGCGCCGATCCCCCCGACGGCGCCGGTTCCGCCACGAGGCTCCAGCCATTAAAGCGGCGCGACCTTAACTATCGCTTGCGGCGGCCTTTCACCCCCGGCACGAGGCACGTTCGGGCGCACCGACCGCTCCCCGGACGACCGCCTGCCTCGGCGGTGTTGTCAGGGTGCGGAACCAGGCGTAGAAGGGAAGGACATGCGACGCCGGCAGGCGTCGGACGCGGTTTCGCGAACACGACTGCACCATGCGCCTCGTGGCACGACGACCACTTTGCACGTTCCCCTCGAAGGGAGCCCGGCATGTCCACGGAACCCGTTCAGCGATGCCCCGTGCTCGACCCCACCGCCCGCGCCGGACATGCCGAGGCGGCGGCGCTGCGCGCTCGGGGACCGGCCGTTTGGGTCGAACTCCCCGGAGGAGTCCGGGCCTGGTCGATCACTCGGTACCACGTCGCCCAAACACTGACCACCGACCCCCGGGTCTCCCGCGACTTCCGCCGGCACTGGCCCGGACTGGCCGAACTGCCCGAAGGCTGGCCGTTGGCCTCGGTGGCACTGCAACAGAACTTCGCGAACACCTACGGCGCGGAACACCGCCGACTGCGCGCCCGGGTCGCGCCGTCCTTCGCACCCCGACGGGTGGACTCGATGCGCCCGCAGGTCCAGGCGACCGCGGATCGCCTGGTCGACGCGCTGGCGGCGATACCGCCCGGCGAAAGCGTCGACGTGCGCCGGGCCCTGTCGCTGCCGCTGACGATGACCGTCATCTGCGATCTGTTCGGGGTACCGGACGGATTGCGCGCCGGGCTGGGCACCGCGATCGACGCGATCCTGGACACCGGGATCGAGGTCGCCGAGGCGATCGCACGTCAGCACGAACTCCAGGCCCGACTTGTCGAGTTGATGAAGTACAAGCGGGAGCACCCGGGCGCCGACCTGACCAGTGACCTGCTCACCCCGGTCGCCGAGGAGGAGCAGTCCTCGGAGCAGCAACTCATCGACTCGCTCTTCCTGATGCTCGGCGCCGGCTACGAGACCTCGGTCAACCTGATCACCAGCGTCCTGTCCGAACTGCTGTCCCATCCGGAGCAGTTGGCTCGGCTTCAGGAGGGCCTCCTGGACTGGAGCGACGTGATCGAGGAGACGCTGCGGCTCGAAGGCCCGGTCATGTACCTGCCGTTGCGCTATGCGGTGGAGGACATCGAGCTGGGCGAGGGGGTGCTGATCCGTCGCGGCGACCCGATCATCATCGCCTTCGCCGCCGCCGGGCGGGACCCGGCGGTGCACCCCGACGCGCCCGACACGTTCGATCCCACCCGCGCCGACAAGGCACACCTCGCCTTCGGCTACGGTCCGCACTTCTGCCTCGGGGCACATCTGGCCCGGCTGGAGACGCGCATCGCGGTGTCCACCCTGCTCGACCGCCTCCCGCGGTTGGCCCTCGCCCACCCCGAGCAACCACCCCCGCCGATCCCCTCGCTGGTGGTCAACGGCCCGACCCGCCTCGACGTCATCCCGACGCCGGCGGTGCCGACCTGATCCCGACCGGGGTCCGGGGGGCCGGCGGCAACGCCGGTGTCCGATGGTCGACCGCGATCAGCGGATCCCCGGTGAGCGGGTGATCGAGAACCACGGCCCGGATACCGAACACCTCGGCGAGCAGTTCCGGGGTGAGCACCTCACGCGGCGTCCCGGATGCCCGCAGCGCACCCTCGTGCAGCACGTGCAGCCGATCGCACACCGAGGCCGCCGCGTTGAGGTCGTGCAGCGCGATCAACGTGGTCCGCTCCTGGGCCCGCAACAGGGCCAGGAGTTCGACCTGATGCCGCACGTCGAGGTGGTTGGTCGGCTCGTCCAGCACCAGCACATCCGGCTCCTGCGCCAACGCCCGTGCCAGCAGCACCCGTTGCCGCTCGCCCCCGGAGAGCGTGGCGAACCGTCGGCCCTGGTGCGCCTCCACCCCGGCCTGCACCAGGGCGATCAACACGGCCGCCCGGTCGGCGGCGCTGTCGCCCGCGAACGCCTTCTGGTACGGCGTACGGCCCATCGCGACCACCTCGCGCACGGTGAAGTCGAAGTCGTTCTCCCGCTCCTGCGGCAACGCCGCCACGTGTCGGGCCGCCGCCGCGGGGGTCATCGCCCGCAGGTCCCGGTCGCCGAGCAGGACCCGCCCGGCCTGCGGCTTCAGGTGCCGGTAGACCGTGCGCAACAGGGTGGACTTGCCGCTGCCGTTGGGGCCGACCAGCCCGGTGATCTCACCACCGGCCGCGATCAACCCGACGCCGGTCAGGATGTCCCGGCCGGAGAGGGTGACGTGCAGATCCTGCACGGTGATCCGGCTCCGCTGCCCACCGAACCCGGCGCTCTCGCCCGCGGCCTCCCGTTCACCCTCGCCCGTCATCGCGTCTCCAGCCGTCGGTCGAGCAGGAGCAGCAGCACCGGCGCGCCGATCACCGCGGTGACCACGCCGATCGGCAACTCCTGGGTGCTGACCGCCGTGCGGGCCAGCGTGTCCACCGCGACCAGCAACACCGCGCCGAACAACGCCGAAACCGGCAGCAGTCGGCGATGATCGCCACCGATCAACAACCGGCAGACATGCGGCACCATCAGTCCGACGAAGCCGATCGCTCCCGAAACGGCGACCAGCACCCCGGTCAACACGCTGGTCACCGCGAACAGTTCGCGGCGCAGTCGGGCCACGTCCACGCCCAGTCCGGCCGCCGTCTCGTCGCCCATCAGCAGCGCGTTGAGCGCCCGGGCCCGAGCCTGGAGACCCAGCAGGCCGAGGGCCACCGCGGCGGTGGGCAGCGCCAGTTGCTCCCACTGGGCCCCGCTCAGGCTGCCCATCAGCCAGAACAGCACCCCGCGCGTCTGCTGCTCGTCGCCCGCCTGCAACACCAGGAAGCTGGTGAACCCGGACAGGAATTGCCCCACGCCGATCCCGGCCAGCACCAGGCGCAGCGGGGAGAATCCGCCGCCGCGCCGAGCCAGTGCCCACACCAACGCGAAGGCCGCCAACGCACCGGCGAACGCCGAGGCGGACAGCCCGTATCCGAGCACCCCGCCGGTGCCGGCCCCGAGCACGATCACCGCGACCGCACCGAGCGAGGCGCCGGAGGAGATGCCGAGCAGGTACGGGTCGGCGAGCGGATTGCGCACCAGCGCCTGGACGGCGGTGCCCACCAGCCCCAGTCCCGCGCCGACGACGGCGGCCAACAGGGCTCGCGGCAGCCGGAGTTGCCAGACGATCAGGTCGCGCGTGCCGGGCTCGGGCGACTCGCCGGTCAGCCGTCGCCCGACCACCGACCACACTTCGCCGATCGGGATGTCCACCGACCCCAACGACACGGCCGAGGTCAACGCGACGACCAGGAGCACGGCCAGGACGACGACCACCCACCCGGTGCGCGCCGGGCGACCCCGGTCACCGTCGGTGGGAGCCACCGGCGCCGGCTCGGCCCGGCGTCGGATCCGACGCTCGAATACCGAAACCACCGGCCCCTACCCTGCGGCCGGCGCGGGTCGGACCAGGTCCGGGTGGATCGTGCTCGCGATCCGCTGCACCGTTTCGGCGTTGCGGACCCCGGCGATCGTGGTGCTCTCCGAGCCGATCCGGACGAACTTCCCGTCCCGCACCGCGTTCAGGCCCTTGGTCGCGTCGAACGTGCGCAGGAATCGTTCGGCGTCGTCGAACGCCTTCGCGTTGGCCTCGGCACTGCCCTTGTTCCGGACACCGAGCTGGATCCAGTCCGGATTCCTGGCGACCACGTCCTCCCACGAGACGGGCTTGAAGTCGCCGGCGCAGTCGGCGAAGACGTTGCGTGCCCCGGCCTGGGTGATCACCGCGTTGGCAACCTGTTTGTCGCATACCGCGATCGGCTGCTTGGTACCGGCGTCGAAGTCGAAGAAGAAGTACGTCGGCCGCCGATCCTGCGGCACACCCGCGAGCGCGGTGCGCACCGAGCCGAGGGTCTGCTCCATGCCGGCGACGAGTTGTTCGGCCCTGGGGGAGGTCCCGGTGACCGCGCCCAGGGCCCGGATGTCGGCCTCGACCTCGGCCAAGTCCTGTTGCGGGCCCGGGCGTTTGCGCGCGCAGGCGGTGGACTTGAGGTAGATGTGCTTGATGCCGGCGGCGGCGAACTCCTTGGGCGAGGGCCCCGCACCCATCGCGCCCATGCCGCCCATGTCGGCGAAGGTGTCGAGGTAGAGGTCGGCGCCCGAACCGAGCAACTGCTCCTTGGGGATCACCATGTCGCCGAGCACCCGGACCCGGTCGGCCTGTGCCGAGAACTGCGCCGGCATGGTGCCCTTGCCGGGCGGGAAGCCGGTGCCGATCACCCGGTCGCCGGCGCCGAGCCAGAACAACATCTCCAGGCCGGAGGCGTTGCTGGTGACCACCTTCCGCGGCGCCTCGGTGAAGGTCGTCTCGGCACCGGCGCAGTCCGTCACCTTCACCGGGAAACCCGACGCGCCACCGCCCGGCTTCGTCGCGGCCGCGGTCGCCCCCGAGGCGGCGTCCTCCGTGTCCGTCGAACCGCCTCCACAGGCCGTCGCGAACAAAACCACCGCGGCGGCCACGCCACCCACCTTGCTGCCCCGCACAGTTTCGCTCCCCACAAGTACCGACAGGCGCCCGCGAACGCGAACCCGGACACTCAGTCGGCCACCACCCGAGCGAAGTTCCCGCCGAAGGCCGACTTCCCGTCGCCGGTCCCGGCATCGCCGATCGGCGCGCCCTCAGCCGGCCGCACGGTCGGCGAGAGGGCGACGGCGCAACGCGGTGCGGGCCAGGGCCGGGTGGGTCCACGCGCCGTCCGGGTGGTAGACGTTCCTACCCGGCGCGACGATCGTGTCGATGCGATCGAGCGTCTCGTCGTCCAGGGTGAGCGTCGCGCCCTTCACCGACGCCGCCAACTGGTCCATCGTGCGCGGCCCGATGACGACCGAGGTCACCGCCGGGTGCGCGGTCGGGAAGGCGAGCGCGAGTTCGGGCAGCGTGCAGCCGATCTCGTCGGCCAGGGCGACGAGTTGCTCGACGATGTCGAGCTTGGTCGCGTTCACCGGCAGGGCCGGGTCGAAGCGCCCGGGGTTGAGCCCGGCCCGACCGGAGGTCAGGTCGATCGGGCCGCCCTTGCGGTACTTGCCGGTGAGGAACCCGGACGCCAACGGGCTCCAGGTCAGCACACCCATGCCGAGGCGCTCGCACACCGGCAGCAACGAGCCCTCGATGCCCCGGGCCAGGATCGAGTAGGGCGGCTGTTCGGTGCGAAAGCGTTGCAGGCCGCGACGCTCGGCCACGTGATGGGCCTCGACCACGTCCTCGGCCGGGAAGGTCGAGCAGCCGAACGCGCGGATCTTGCCCTGCCGCACCAGGTCGGTCAGTACGGAAAGGGTCTCCTCGACGTCGGTCGACTCGTCCGGGCGATGGATCTGGTACAGGTCGATCCGGTCGGTGCGCAGCCGCCGCAGGCTGTCCTCGACCGCCGTGGTGATCCAACGCCGCGAGTTGCCGCCCCGGTTGACCCCCTCCCCCATCGCGAAGTGCACCTTGGTCGCCAGGATCACGTCGTCGCGCCGGCCCCGGAGCGCCTTGCCGACGATCTCCTCGGATTCGCCGGCCGAGTACATGTCGGCCGTGTCGACGAAGTTGATCCCGTGGTCCAACGCGGCGTGCACGATCCGGGCGCAGTCGTCGTGGTCGGGATTGCCGACCGCCCCGAACATCATCGTGCCCAGGGCCTGCACGCTGACTCGGATGCCGGTGCGGCCGAGAGTGCGGTAGCGCATGGTCGTGCTCCTTGGGTGCTTACGGGTGTGGCGACCGGAAATCTACGAGCTGGACTCGACTCCAGGTCAAGTCCCATCCTGTGACGCGTGACCGATACCTCCGAGGACCTGACCATCGGCCAGGTCGCCACCCGCACCGGCCTGAGCATCGACACCCTGCGCTTCTACGAACGCGAGGGCATCCTGGCCAATCCGGTCCGCCGCAACCGGGCCGGCCGCCGGGTGTACGCCGAACACGACATCGCCTGGCTCGACATGTGCGTGATCCTGCGCGGCTCCGGCATGCCCATCCCCGCCATCCGGCAGTACACCGAACTGGCCCGCGCCGGCGATGGCACCGAACGCGAACGCCTGGCCATCCTGCGCGAACACCGGTCCCGGATAACCGCCCAGATCGACCAACTCCACCGGTGCCTCGACCTGATCGGCTACAAGGTGGGCGTGTACGAGGACTACCTCGCCGAAACCGAACCCGAACCCGAACCCGAAAGCAACGCCGAAGCCGAAGCCGAAGTCGAGGCCGATGATCAGGTGACGTGACTCGATGACCAGATGACGCGATGGCCCGCCCGAACCGCCCGGTTCGCCCGCCCCGCCGGAACCCGGCTGCTATTCTTCGATTGACCGATCAGTCATCGAATCGAGAGGCCGCCCGCAGTGCCCCGCACCGTCGATCCCGACCGCACCGCCCAGCGGCGCGAAGCGATCACGCTCGCCGCCGCCGGCCTCTTCGCGGAGCAGGGGTTCGAGCCGACGACCGTCGCGGACATCGCCCGGGCCGCCGGGCTCAGCGCGGCGAGCGTCTTCTACTACTTCCCGGACAAGCGGGCCGTGTTCCGCGCCGTGTTCGAACGGGACCTGCCGCTGTCCCACGAACGCGTCGCCCGATTCGCCGGCGCCGAGCACCCGACCGAGGCGATCGTCGAACTCGTCACCGAGCTGGCCGCCGACGCCCGCGACCCGAGCGCGGCCGGCCTGCTCGTGGAGCTGCTGCGCCAGGTCGGTCGGGATCCCGAGCTGGTCGACGTGGTCACCCGGACCGAGGCGGTGCTCCGGGACGGCCTGGCCGGCTTGATCGCCCGAGGCATCGCCGACGGGACGATCGACCCGGCATTGGACCCGAACGAGGCGGCCGGCTGGATCCAGACCGTGGTCGACGCCGTATACCTGGGCGCCGCACCCGATCGGGACGCCACACCCGCACTGCGCCGTACCGTCGCGCGCTACCTGGCACCCGCGCCGAACGAGACAGGGGAACCCCATGGGCAACACAACGGCCGATGACCGGACGGTCACGGTCCGGATGCCGTCGGTGTGGCTCTGGCTGATCGGGGTCGGCGCCACGCTGCTCGGCCTCGGCGCCGGGTTCGCGGTCGCACCGTTCGTGGACTGGTTGATCGACCTGGTCGGCTCCGCGCCCGGCCCGCTGCGACTGGCCGCGAAACTGCCGACCCGCTGGGCCGTACCGATCGGCACCGTGCTCGGCGCGGGCCTCGGCGCCTGGGCGGCCGTGGCCGCTCGCCAGGAGAGCCCGGTCCTGACCGTGGCCGCGGACCACCTGGCGATCCACCGGGACGGCTCGGGGCTGCACATACCCCGGGACCGGATCGCCACGATCTTCACCGACGGCCGGGACCTGGTCGCCCTCGACCCGAACGAGAGCGAACTGGCCCGGGTCCGCGCGAGCGACCTGCCCACCGGGCACCTGCGGGACGCCTTCGCCCGCTTCGACTACCCGTGGCGCGGCAGTACCGACCCGCGCGAGGCGGAGTTCTCCGTCTGGATCGACGGCACCACCGATCTGGACGAGGCCGCCCACACCCTGCTGCGTGCACGCAAGCGGGCCCTGAGCGACAAGCGGGCAGGCGCGGCCGAGGACGCGCTGGACGGGCTGCGCCGGCTGGGCGTCGCCGTCCGCGACCGCAAGGGAGCCCAGCAATACCGCCCGCCCCGACCCGGCCCGCGCGACCCCGCCGAGTCGTAGCCGTCGACCCGCCTCGCCCCGGCCACCGCGTCGAGCACCGATTCCCCGGCGCCGCCGACGAGTGGCCCCACCCGCCGGATCCCCCGACGGCCACCCCCTACCGCGCCGCTCCCGGCAGCGTCGCCGCGACCCGCTCCCGGCCCGACCCGGACAACGCGGCGAGGCCCGCCGGCCGGCCGGTGGCCAGGAGGAGCAGGTCGCCGGTGGGACCGCGGACCTCGTCCGGCCCCGGGCCCGCCGACCACCGCGCATCGGTGGCCACCAGCCGAATCCCCCGAAAACGCTTGCGGGCGCCGTAGAACGGGCTGCGCAGCACGTGTTCGAGGGCGGCGAGCGCCGGCTCGATGGGCATCGCCCGCTCGCGGCCGAGCGGTCTCGCAACGTCCTGCCCGTGCACGAGCGCGTCGACAAGCGGGTCCAACGGCGCGGCCAGCGGCGCACGGCGGGCCGACCCCGCGGTCTCCCGGATCTGCGCGACGAGTTCCGCCGGGGTGTACCGGGCGGCCAGTTCCCGAGCCTCGTCGGCGCCCCACCGTTCGAAGTCGCCCCGGGCCCGGATCGCACCTTTGATCATGCCCGCCAACGTGGTGCGCGTCGACGTGGTCACATGCGCGGCCAATTCGTGCATCGTCCATGCCTCGCAGAGCGAGGGGGTCGCCCACTCCCGCTCGTCGAGGTCGTCGAACAGATCGGCGAGGCTCAGTCGTTCCGCTCGTACCCACGCCAGGATCCGGTCGCGGTCCATGTCGGTTCTCCTCAAGTCCCGGATGGTGTACTCGGGTCGGCCGTCGGCCGTCCCGCTTCGTCGGTCGGGTCCAGAGCCGCTTCCGGCGCCCCGATCGCGCGCAACCTGCGTCGCAGATGTGCCCGTTCGGGTTCGGTCCCGGCCAGGTCCAGCGCCTCGCGGTAGGCCGCCGCCGCCTCGGCGCGCCGACCGAGCCGCTCCAACAGATCCGCCCGGGCGGTCGGGAAGGGGTGGTAACCGCGCAGCCTGGGCTCGTCCGCCAGTTCGTCCAGCAGCGCCAGCCCCGCCTCCGGGCCGTCCCGCATCGCCACCGCCGCGGCCCGGTTGAGCGCGACGATCGGCGACGGGGTCAGCACGAGCAGGACGTCGTACAGCGCCACCACCTGCGGCCAGTCGGTGGTCGCGACGTTCGCGGCCTCGTCGTGCAGCGCGGCGATCGCGGCCTGCACCCCGTACCGCCCCGGTGGGCCGCCGGTCAGCGCGGCGACCACCAGAGCGCGCCCCTCCTCGATCATCGCCCGGTCCCACCGGCCCCGGTCCTGATCGTCGAGCAGCACGATCGCGCCGTCGGGATCGGTCCGTGCCGCGCGCCGCGCGTGGATCGACAACATCAACGCGAGCAGCCCGGCGAGTTCACGTTCGGCGGGCAACAACCGGCGCAGGATCCGGGCCAGCCGGATCGCCTCCTCGGCGAGGTCGAGCCGCTGCAACCGCGGTCCGGAGCTGGCCGCGTAGCCCTCGGTGAAGATCGAATAGATCACCTGGAGCACCCCGGGCAGCCGCGCGGGCAACTCGTCCGCGCCGGGCACCCGGAACGGGATCCGCGCCTCGCGGATCTTCTTCTTCGCCCGGACGATCCGCTGGGCCATCGTCGCGGTCGGCACCAGGTACGCCCGGGCGACCTCGGGGGTGCCGAGCCCGGCGAGGCAGCGCAACATCAGCGCGCCGCGGTCCTCGGCGGGCAGCGCGGGATGGGCGCACGTGAAGAACAGTTGCAGCCGCTCGTCGGGCAGATCGTCGCCGGCGTCGGCCGGCGGCGCCGGATCGGCCCGATCCGCCTCCACCTGCAATACGGCCAGCCGGGCGGCGTAGGTGCGGTCCCGGCGCAACCGGTCGACCGCCCGACGGCGCGCCGTGGTCAACAGCCAAGCGCCCGGCCGGTCCGGCACGCCGTCGACGGGCCAGTGCAGCAGCGCCGCCTCGATCGCCTCGGAGGCGACCTCCTCGGCCAGGTCGAGATCGCCGAAGCGGCGCGCGAGGGAGGCGAGCAACCGGCCCCGTTCCTCCCGGAACACCGACTCGACGGACGCGTCCACCGACGCGTCCCGGACCCGGTCGGCGGATCCCTCCCCGGCCGCGACCGGGAGCGGCTCGGCACCGGCGGCTCGCTCGTCCATGCCGGTCAGCCCGCGAAGTCGGCGATCGGCCGCACCACGATCGCGCCGCTGCCCCGGGCGCCGGGACAGCGCGCGGCCCAGTCGAGCGCGACGTCCAGGTCCGGCACGTCGATCACGTAGAAGCCGCCGAGCACCTCGCGGGTCTCGGCGAACGGCCCGTCCGTCACGGTGCGATCCCCGGTGGGATCGACCCGGACGGTGGTCGCGGTGACCATGTCGGCGAGCGACTCGCCGGACACGAAGATCCCGGCGTCCTTGACCTCCTTGTCGTACGCCACCCAGTCCTCGACGGTGCACTCGGCGGCGCCGCCGTCCGCGTCGATCGTGCCGCTGTGGATCAACAACATGTACTTCATGGTCCGGCTCCTGCTCTGTTCTGTCGTTTCCTTCGTCCGGCGGGTTGCCGTACATCAGGACGACGAACGAGCAGCGGCCGAATCGACAGCCCGCCGAAACTTTTTTCGCCGGCCGGCATCAGCCTCCGGCCAACGAGTCGATCCACGCGGTGAGGCGCCGGCCCTGGCCGACCATCACGTCCGGATCGCGGAGCGTGTTGGTGAGCAGGGACATGCCCTGATAGGCCCCGATCAGGGAGAGCGCGAGGTCGCGCGCGTCCGCGTCGTGGCCCATCGCGCAAAACTGTTCCTCGACCCAGGTCAGGAGCCGGCGCATCACCTCGGCGGCGTGCCGGTCCAGGTCGTCCTCGCGCTTGTCGAGCTCGGACACCAGCGTGCCGAACGGGCAGCCGTACCGCACCGCGAGGTCGCGCTGCTCCACCCAACCGCCCACCAGCGCCCGCAGGCGCTCGCCCGGGGTCGGCAGTTCGTCCAACACCGCGATCAGCTCGCGGAGTTGCCGCTCGTGGTCGTCGATGGCGGCCTCGACGAGTCGGTCCTTGGTCCGGAAGTAGTAGTAGACGTTGCCCACCGGTACGTCGGCCTCGGTCGCGATGTCCGCCAGGGTGGTCCGCTCGACCCCCTGCCGGTGCAGCACGCGCGTGGTCGCCGTCACCAGCCGTTCGCGCTTGCCGGGCCCGGCATCGGCCCCGCGCCGGCTCTTCCTCTGCACTGAGTCAGTCATCTCACTAACAAATATAGACAGCAGCCGCCCGGGGTTGCCGCCGTCCTTCTATGTCGGTCGACCGACTCGCTCCCTCGCCACCGGCGCGGCAGGCCGCAGCGCGGACCGCCCCGCCGGCACCTTCACCAACCGGGCGACCCACCACATCGCGGCGTCTCGTTGATCGGGCCGCAACCATCCGAAACGAACACATGGATGTTCAATCGCACATTCACGTGTTAGAAATGCCCCATGGATGTCGCCGCCCGCCTGGACCTGACCCTGCGCCTCGTGCAGGGCTCCGAGCGCATTCCGGTCGCCGAACTCGCCCGACGCCTCGGCGTCTCGGAGATGACCGTGCGCCGGGACCTGGACACGCTGGAGCGCCAGGGCCTGGTCCGCCGGGTGCACGGCGCCGCGATCCCCGCCCGCGCCCGCGAGGACGGCGCCGGGTTCGCCGCGCGCGAACCGTGGCAGGCGGCGACCAAGGACCGACTCGGCGCGGCCGTGGCGGGCCTGGTCGAACCGGGCTCAAGGGTGCTGCTGGACGCGGGCACCACCACCGTGCACGTCGCGGACCACCTGGCCGCCCGCGCGCCGCTGACCGTCGCGGTGCTCAGCCTCCAGGCCGCGGCACGGCTCGCCGACCGACCCCGGATCGAATTGCTCGTCGTCGGCGGACGCTCGCGTCCCGGCGAGCACTCGCTGGTCGGCCCGCTGGCCCTGCGCACCCTGGAGTCGCTGGCCTTCGACTGTTTCGTGATGTCCATCGGCGGCGTGCACGCCGAGCACGGCTGGTCGGAATTCGATCTGGACGACGCGGCCGTCAAGCAGGTCGGGCTCGCCCGCAGCACCCGCACGATCGTGGTCGCGGACGCCACCAAGCTGGGCGTTCGCGCCTTCGGCCGAGTCGCCGCGCTCGACGCGGTGGACGCTTTCGTCACCGACCACGCCGCCGCCGACGCCGCGACCCATCCGAACGGGCCGCACACGTTGGCGGCCCTGCGCAAGGCCGGTGTGCGCACCGTCCTGGGCTGACCGGTCCGACCCACCCTCCGACGCCGAACCGCCCGGCCGCCCGATCCGAGGAGCCAAACCACCGTGACGACCACACCCCCCGGCCGCCCGACGACCGGCCGCCCGACGACCGAGGGCATCGACCTCCCCGACCGCCGCGGCCGCATCGGCCTGGATCGCCTCGGCCGCGACCTGACCGGCAACCCCGGGGTGCGCATCCGCGACGTCGAGGTGTTGTCCTGCGACTGGTACGTGCTGCGCAAGACCACCTTCGACTACCGGCACGCCGACGGGCATTGGAGTCGCGAGCAGCGGGAGAACTACGACCGGGGCGACGGGGCCACCATCCTGCTCTACGACACCGAGCGCCGAACGGTGTTGCTCACCCGCCAGTTCCGCCTGCCCGCCTACGTCAACGGCCACCCCGACGGAATGCTCGTGGAAACGGCCGCCGGACTGCTGGACGGCGACAGCCCCGAGGAGGCGATCCGGCGGGAGGCCGCCGAGGAGACCGGGCACCGGGTCGGCTGTCCCGAACATGTCTTCGACGTCTACATGAGCCCCGGCTCGGTCACCGAGCGACTGCACTTCTACGCCGCCCCCTACGGCCCGTGGAGCGCCACCGGCGAGGGTGGTGGCATCGCCGCCGAGGGCGAGGACATCAGCACCCTGGAGTTGCCCTTCACCGAGGCGCTCGCGATGATCCGGGACGGCTCCATCGCCGACGCGAAGACCATCATGTTGCTGCAATGGGCGGCCTTGGACGGCCCGTTCCGGCCGGCCGACGACAGCCACGACCGAACGCCGCGAGCCCGCGGTTGACCCGCATCCACCGACCCGGCGGCGCGTCGGGCCGGGCGCGGGCGGACGCGCCCCGGCAGCCGCGGGACTCGATGAACGCGCCGGGCACGGCGACGGTGGCGATCAGGCCACGTCCCGCAGCAGACGCCCGGCGTATACGTCGCTCACGTGACCTCGAAGGTGCGCCCAGACCGCGACGGAGCACGGAAACTCGCCGTCCCGGTAGGCGATGAACACGGTCTCCTCGCGCCGGAACAGCCCGTGCTCGGCGTCCTGCGGCTCGGGCCAGTCGCGGACCACGGCCGCGGCGTGCTCGGCGTCGACGCAGCGCAGCGGGACCACCGCGAGTTGCGCATAGGCGCCCGGCACGGTGTGCGCGATGACCTGGACGTCGCCCATGTGCCGGGCGAAGGCGCGCAGGTGATCGCCGCGTTCCCAGGGCCGGTTCGAGGCCCAGGTGCCGCACGAGCAGGTCGCCCGCGTGGCGACGAAGCCGAGCGCGGCGTGGTCGCCGGGGTAGGTGATGAACTCGATCCGGTGGCGGTCGAGGCGAACCAGCGGGTCCTGGGTGTAGTTCGGCATGCTCATGAGGGTTCCCCCGGGGTGTCGTCGCGTGGTATGGCATGAGCGTAGGCAAGCGCACCGACAACGGCGACCGGATTTCCGCGTCGCCCCGAACCGGCCCCGCCCGGCCCGGAGTCAGCCCGACACGGGTGCCGCGCGATGCCCCCGGCAGGCCGCCTCCGGCGCGACCCGCCACCGGTGGTCGGCCCGCTCCCCCTCGCCCGGCGCGCCGCGCAGTTCGAGACAGGCCGGCCCGTGCACCAGCGCACTCAGGTGGGTGGCCGCGTCGTCCGGATCCGTCGGCGCGAACCGGCCGCAGGCCACGCAGCGCGCGACGGCCCGCACCAGGGTGTCGAAGATCGCCCCCGGGCGGCCCGGATCCGGTGCGAACCGGATCCGGGACCACCGGGTGTACCCCCGCGCCGATCCCGCCCCGCGCGACGGCGGGTGCGGGTCGTTGATCGCGGACGGGTCGAGCAGCCCTACCGGCTGCCCGTCAGATGCGCGAAGACCACAACATTCGCGGCGTATCCGGTGTGCTTGTCGTATCGACCACCACAGGTGATCACCCGCAACTCGGCGGCCTCGGTCGACCCGTAGACCACGTCGTCGGGAAAGGCGTCCTTGGCGTAGGACCGGAGCGCGTCGACCGTGAAGACCGCCGTGCGACGGTCCCGCCGCTGCACCTCGATCCGGTCGCCCACCCGGAGCAGGCCCAGCTTGAAGAACACGGCCGGGCCCGAGCGGGTGTCCGCGTGGCCGACGGTGATCGCGTTTCCCCGGGCGCCGGGGTCGACGCCGCCGCGGTACCAGCCGACCAGGTTCTTGTTGCCCACCGGCGGGGTGGCCAGCCGATGGTCCGGACCGGTGCCCAGCGCGCTCATCGGCGCGTTGACGCCGATCGCCGGGATCCTGATCCGGGTGGGCGTGGACGCCTTCAGCGGCGCGGCGTCCACCCGGTGCGCCGCGTCGTTGGGGACCCGGGCGTGGGCCGACGCCCGAGCCGCGTCCGGAGCCGGCGGCCGCTCGACCGTGCCGTCCCCGGAACCGTGCTGGACCAGCCACAGTCCGACGGCGACGGCCAACGCGGTCGCCCCGGCCGCGACCGGGCCGGAGCGCCGCGTGCGCTGCGCCGGCGCGGGCTCAGTTCGACCCATCGCCCGTGGCACGGCGACGACGCGCGAGGTAGAGGCCGAAGCCACCGAGCGCCGCGCCCGCGACCAGCACGCCGGCCGTCACCTCACCCGCGTCGAAGTGCGAATCCCCGCCGCCGCCACCGGCGTTGACACTGCCCATCGGCCGGCCGCCGGTGCTGCCGGTGGTAGTACCGCCGGTTGTGGTGGTGCCGGCGGGGCAGTCGACCTTGAACACCTTCTGCTTGCCGGCCCCGTGCTCGCCCTCGAAGGTCCATACCAGCTTGTACTGCCCGTTGGGCAACGACAGGTTCGGCGTGTGACCGTTCCCGTCCACGAGGGTGATGGTGCCGCCCAGCAGGGTGCCTTCGGTGTTCGCCGGCTGCGCGACGATCGTGTAGGTGACCGACTGGAGCGTGTCGAAGTTGAAGGCCGCCAGGTTGAACAGGCACACCTTGGGCTCGTTGCTCTGATCCGTCGGCGAGGTGGTGCTCTGGTGCACCTTCACGTCGCCGTTGTCCCCCGGGGCCATCGGCAGCGCGTGCGCCAGGCCGGTGCCGGCGATCGTGGCGACACCCAGCGCGACCGCCGCGACGATCGGCCGCCGGGCGCGGGTGGACGGACGGTGGCACGGGGATGGCATCACGATGGGCTCCACGAAGAGGACGGGACACGCGGTCGGATCAGGTTGCATCGCCTGAAGATGGGACATTTCGACGGTGCCTGCCACGGCCGTCGACACTGCGGCGACACACACCGCGCCACCCCGGTTTCACCCGTATGTCGCAGCCCGCCAGGCCCGGCGCAGGCATGGTGGGCACACCCGGCGACGGTGTGCCCGGCCGTCACGACAAAATGCCTGATACACGCATAATCAGCCGGTTTGACATCGGATCCCGGCAGGCGTAATCCGTGACATATGTGCGCGCAAGCAGCGGAGCGTCCGGCGCACCGCGCGGTACGAAGACGCCCGTCGTCCGGACCCGGGCGGCGCCCATGACCGGTGGGACGCCCGAGGCCGGGCCAGGACCCGGACCCCCTCACTCGGTGCCGGACGAGGCCCACCTCGACCGGGAGCGCGACACACTCCTGGCCGACTGCTCCGCCTGCCTGGACAGCGCGGTACGCGGCACCGGCGCCTACGCCGGCGTGGTCTATCTGCGTTCACCCGATCGGCGCTCCCTGGTGCTGACCAAGGTCGCCGGACTGGCGCTTTCCCTGCTCGCGCCGTGGAGCCGAGTCCCGGTAACCGGCGCATTGCCCGCCCCGGAGGCGTATCGCACCGGCCGCACCGTCTTCCTCGCCGACGACGGCGACACCATGCGGCGCTTCCCGCAGCTCGCCCTGGGCATGCCCTACGCCTACGCGTCCGCCTCGGCGCCGGTGTGCGCCGGGACCGAGACGTTCGGTGTGGTCTGCGTGATGTGGCCCGCCTCCCCCGGACGCGGCCTGCCCGCCTCGCGGCGGCGCAGTCTGGGTGCGGCGAGCCGACGACTGGGGAACGCGCTCGGCGCACGGATCGCCCGCGGCGCGGCCGTCGACTACGACGGCCCGCCCACCGTGACCCTGTTGCCCGCGAACGCGTTCCCGCTGGTCCGGGTGGGCCTGTTCGACTGGAACGTGGCCACCGGCGCCTTCGACGCGGACCGGGAGTTGTGCGAGCTGTTCGGCGTCGACCCGGCCACCTTCGACAAGCGCGCGACGACCCTGGCCGATCGGGTGATCTCCGGCGGTGGGCACGAGTTCCGCGACGCCGCGCGGCAGGCCGTGGCCACCGGCCGGGTGCTCGCCTGGCGCTTCCAGGTGGCGGGCTCCGACGGCGCGGGCCGGCCGTTGGAGGTGTGGGGCCGTGTTCCCGACCAGGAGGCCGCCGGCGAGTCTCGGCACCTGGTGGGCGCGGTGCTCGACCTGGGCGCGGGGGCCGCCGCGGCGGAGGCGGTGGAGCGACTGCGCGACGGCGTCTTCGCGCTCGACCCGGGCGGCCGGATCACCTATGCCAGCCGCCATCTGGGGGACCTGCTGGGCGTGCGGCCGGAGGACGTGCTGGGCCGGACCCCCTGGGAAGCCCTGCCCTGGCTGGCCGACCCGTCCTACGAGGACCGCTACCGGGCGGCGATGCTCTCCCAGCAGCCCGGCTCCTTCCTGGCCCGCACCCCACGCGATCGCTGGCTGGCCTTCTCGCTCTACCCCGACCCGTACGGGCTGACCGGCAAGGTGGTCCCGGTGGGCGCGCCGCCCGGCGCCGACGATCGGGCCGAGGCGGCCGGCGCCGACCGTATCGAGGCCGAGCCGCCCCGGCTCGGCGCGATCTACCACGTGCTCCAGATGGCCGGGGCGCTCACCGAGGCGGTCTCGGTCGGCGAGGTGTGCAAGGTCGTCGCCGACCAGATCCTGCCCGCGTTCGGCGGCCGGGAGCTGGCGATCTACATCGTCCGGGACGAACGCTTCTTCCTCGCCCTGCAGACCGGCTACCCCGAGGGATTCCTGGACCGGTTCGAGGGTGCCCCGCTGGACGCCTCGCTGCCCGGCGTCGAGGCGCTCACCCGCGGCGTACCGATCTTCTTCGAATCGCCCGAGGAACTGGCCGGCGCGTATCCGGGCATCCCGCTCGACGAGATGTCCGCGTGGGCGTTCCTGCCGCTGATCGCCTCGGACCGACCGGTGGGCAGTTGCATCCTCGGCTTCGACCGGCACCACGCGTTCACCCCCGAGGAGCGCTCGGTACTGACCGCGCTGAGCGGCCTGATCGCCCAGGCGCTGGAACGGGCCCGGCTCTACGACGCGGAATTCACCCTCGCCCGCGGCCTGCAACACGCCCTGCTCCCGCACCGGCTGCCGAACCTGCCCGACCTGGAGGTGGTGGCCCGCTACCTGCCCGGCACCCAGGGCATGGAGATCGGCGGCGACTGGTACGACGTGATCGACACCGGGCACGGCGTCGGCCTGGTGATCGGCGACGTCGAGGGGCACAGCGTGGCCGCCGCCGGCACCATGGGCCAACTCCGGAGCGCCGTCCGGGCGTTCGCCACCGGGGGGCAGCGGCCGGACGAGGTGGTGCGGTGCACCAACCGGCTGCTCGCCGACCTGGACCCGGGCCTGTTCGCGAGTTGTTGCTACCTCGAGCTGGACCCGGCCACCGGGGTGGTCGAGGCGGCTCGCGCGGGCCACCCGCCGCCGCTGTTGCGCGGCCCGGACGGACGCACCCGGGTGCTCGACGTGGCCGGCGGCACCCTGCTCGGCGTCGACCCGGCCGCCGAGTATCCGGTGACCCGACTGGTCCTGGAACCCGGCTCGGTCCTGGCGCTGTACACCGACGGCCTGGTCGAGGATGTCGGCGCCGACCTGGACTGGGGCATCGACCGGATGCGCGCGTCGTTGTCGCGGACCCCGCACGCGAGCCTGGCCGAGTTGGCGGACGGGATGTTGCGCGACGCGGGCCGCTTGACCGAGCGGGCCGACGACGTGGCCCTGATGCTGACCCGTCGACCGGGGACTCGGCCCGCTCCGCCGGGATCGGCCGGGTCGACGCCGGGCGCGGGAGCCGATCTGCACTGAGCGGCAAACGCGCGACCATGGAATGAGGAGGAACAGGAGGGTTCGATGGGCACACCCAACACCCCCGGGGCCGACGACGGCGCGGCCGACGGGTCCGCCGTGCCGTGGGGCGCGGATCGGGCGCTGCTCGACCACCTGCTCAACCGGGCACCCGTCGGCATGGCGGTGGTCGACCGCGAACTTCGCTGCGTGTGGCTGAACGACCAGCTCGAACGCAATGGAGGAATCCCGCGTGCGCTGCGCATCGGCCGACGACTGAGCGAGGTGCTGCCCGGGCTGCCGGCCGAGACCATCGAGAAGCGCATGCGCGAGGTGTTGGAGACCGGGGTCCCGCTGATCGACCACGAATACCAGGGCCGCACCGCGAGCGACCCGGACCACGTGCACGCGTACTCCACCTCGTTCTTCCGGCTCGACGACAGCTCCGGCACCCCGGCGGGCGTGTGCTACCTCGTCATCGACGTGACCGACCGCTGGCGGGCCCGGCAGCGGCTCGCGCTGCTGAGCGACATCGGGGCGCGGATCGGCACCACCCTGGACGTCGCCCGCACCGCGCAGGAACTCGCCGACGTCGCGGTCCCCGATCTGGCCGACTTCGTCGCGGTCGACCTGCTGGAACCGGTGCTCGGCGGGATCGAACCCGCGCCCGGCCCGGTCCGCCGGGACAACCCGGAGCTGATCCGACTCGGGCAGCGCTCGGCACGTGAGGGCCGGGAGGGCCGGGACAGCAACGTGGCAGGTGTCCCCGCCGAGTCGATCGCCCGGATCGGCGAGCATGCCCCGGTCGCCCCCAACTCCCCCGGCGCCCGCTGCCTGGTCGACGGCAAGGCGGTCCTGGAACCGGTCCTGGACCCGGCGATCCTGCCCTGGCTGGCCCAGGACAAGGTGTCCACCGACCGGACCCGCCTGGTGGGCCTGCACTCGATGATGGTCGTCCCGATCCGGGCTCGCGGCACGATCCTGGGCGTGGCGCACTTCTTCCGCCGCGACACCCCGGACCCGTTCGAGGGCGACGACCTGATCCTGGCCGAGGAGTTCGTCTCGCGCGCCGCGGTGTGCATCGACAACGCGCGCCGCTTCACCCACGAGCACGCCGCCGCACTGGCCCTGCAACGCAGCCTGCTGCCGCACGGGTTGCCCCGGCAGACCGCGGTCGAGGTGGCCAGTCGCTACCTGCCCGCCGATGACCGGGCCGGGGTCGGCGGCGACTGGTTCGACCTGATCCCGCTGTCCGGCGCCCGGGTCGCGCTGGTGGTCGGCGACGTGGCCGGGCACGGCACGCACGCCGCGGCGACGATGGGCCGGCTGCGCGCGGCCGTGCACACGCTGGCCGACCTGGACATGCCGCCGGACGAGTTGCTCGCCCATCTCGACGACCTGGTCATCCGCTTCGTCGACGAGGAGGGCACCGGCGAGGGCGGTGTGGACACCACCGCGCTGGGCGCCAGTTGCCTGTACGCGGTGTACGACCCGGTCAGCCGGTTGTGCACGTTCGCCCGCGCCGGGCATCCGCCGCCGGCCCTGGTCCGCCCCGGCGGCGCGGTGGAGTTCCTGGATCTGCCCGCCGGGCCGCCGCTGGGCCTGGGCGGCCTGCCGTTCGAGTCCGCCGAGTTCGAACTGCCCGAGGGCAGCCTGCTGGTGCTCTATACCGACGGGCTGGTCGAGACGCGTGATCGGGACGTGGACACCGGGATGGACCGGTTGCGCGCCGCGCTCGCCGAGCCGGACCGGCCGCTGGACGAGCTGTGCCGCTCGGTGTTGGACACGCTGGTGCACAATCCGCCGCCGGACGACGTGGCGCTGCTGATCGCCCGCACCCGCACCCTGGACTCCTCGAAGGTGGCGTCCTGGGAGTTGCCCGCCGACCCGGCGATCGTGGCCGAGGCCCGCACCCTGGCCGGCCGGCAGCTCGCCGAGTGGGGGCTGGACGACATCGCGTTCACCACCGAGTTGGTGGTCAGCGAACTGGTCACCAACGCGATCCGCTACGCGTCGGGGCCGATCCGGTTGCGGCTGATCCGCGACGCGACGCTGATCTGCGAGGTCTCCGACGCCACCAGCACCAGCCCTCGGCTGCGTCACGCGCGCACCTCGGACGAGGGTGGGCGCGGGCTGTTCCTGGTCGCCCAATTCACCCAGCGCTGGGGCACCCGCTACACGGGCGACGGCAAGACGATCTGGGCGGAGCAGTTGTTGCCGGCCTCGATGTGAGCCCGGTCCGCCCACGCCCGACGCGCGCCGGGAGCGCGCGGTGACAACTGGTAGGTTTCCCGCATGTCAGGTAGCACTCCTCGGGAAGCCGGAAACGGCCAGGGATATCGCGGACGCAACTCGACCGCGGACCGCGCCCTGGACATCCTCCTGCTCTTCGGCGACGACCGCCTCGCGCTGTCCGCGAACCAGGTCGCCGAACACCTGGGCGTCGCCCGCTCGACCGCGTACCGCTATCTGCAGAGCCTGACCGCCAACGGCTTCCTGGAGGAGAACGACGGCGGCTCCGGATTCCGGCTCGGGCCCCGGGTGTTGGACCTGGCCCGGCTGGCCCGCAAGGGGGTCGGCCTGTCCGAGCTGGCCCGTCCGGTGATGCGCACGCTGGCCCGTGCGGTCGGTCAGCCGGTGTTGTTGACCCGTCGGGCCGGCGACACGGTGGTCTGCCTCGAACGTGAGGAGGCGGTACACACGTTGCGGCTGTCCTACGAGCGCGGCCAGGTGCTGCCGGTCAACGCCGGCGCCGCCGCGCTGACCCTGCTGGCCTGGGCGGACGCGGCCGAGCTCGACCTGCTGTTGGCCCACCCGCTCCCCCGCTTCACCGACGCCACCGTGACCGATCCCGAGCGGCTGCGGGCGCGACTCGCGGAGATCCGGACCCGGGGTTACGCGGTGGCGCGCGGCGAACTCGACCCGGACGTGCTGGGCATCGGCGCTCCGGTGCGCCGTGAGGACGGCGACGTGGTGGCCGCCGTCAGCATCGCCGCGTTGTCCCATCGGGTGCCCGACGAGCAGGTGTCGCACTACGTGGCGGCGGTGGTGTCCTCGGCCGCCGAACTGTCCGTGCAGGTGGCACGGATGGGGCTGTAGGGCGACACCGGACTGCCCGGGCGGGCCGGGGACGGACGGTGGCTCGTGACTCGCGGACGGCGGTCAGCGGCGCGGTTCGGGGTCGTCCGGCGTCGGGGTGGTCGGCGGTGGCGCGGTGCCGGGTGTGCCGAAGGTCAGGCCGGAGAAGTCCCGGCCCTGGACGACCGGGCCGTGTTGGGTTCCGCCGCTGATCGTGTTGTGCACCGTGCCCATTGCTTCCTCCGGTAAGAGTGGGGCCAACTCGTCGAGCAGCGCGCGCAGTTCGGCGGCGGCAACCGGATCGGTACGGAGCAGGCGGCGCAACCGGGTGCGCCATTCCGCCTCCACGTCGGCGATCACCAGGTCGTCGCCGGCCTCCCGGGCCACGGACAACTCGCGCTGGGAGGACTCCAGTTCGCGTTCGATCAGGACTCCCTGGGCCGGGTCGCCACGGCCGAACAGGGCGGCGATCCGGGTCCGGGCCTGCGCCCAGGACTCCGACACCATCAGTCCGACCATCGTGGTCGCGCCCGATGCCGCCAATGTCATCAGCTCTGCCTCCACACCCACCCCCGCAGTCGTGGCCGCCGAGGCGGGCCGACCGGCGCACATTCGCCCACCCCACACCGCGTCGTCGCGGACCCGCCATCGGGCGCATTGTTTCCCACATCCGCCCTCGAACACGCCGATTTCACCGAACTCGACCACCATCGGGCAAAACCCGGCGGGCCGGCGCGTCGGTCGCGCGTAACGGGTCGGAGGTGGTCGCCGGGTAGGGGAAACGCCGCTCGGCGCCCCCGGCGGGATGGGACCGGGACCGGCGGTTTCGGCGGGTGGACGCGCGACGTACTAACGATCGACGTGTTGTCCGTGCCCGGTTGCCCGGGGTTCGCGGGTGTCGATCAGGGTGAGCGCGTCCTGCACCGAGCCGGCCGGGTCGGGCAGTGGGTAGAGCACACCGCGGATGGTGCGGGTGTCGTCCAGGAGCAGGGTCAGCCGCTTGAGCCGATCCACGCCCGCCGCCCGGAAGGTGGGCAGCCGCAGTGCCGCGGTCAGTTCCAGGTCGGCGTCCGAGAGCAGCGGGAACGGGATGTTCGCGTGCCGGGCGAACGAGTCCAATTGGTCCGGGCGTTGGGTGCTCACGCCGAGCACGGTGGCGCCGCGGTCGGTGAATTCGCCCAGCCGGTCGCGGTAGGTGCACGATTCCAGCGTGCAGCCGGGCGCGCCGGGGATCTCGTCCCAGCCGGGTGGGTGACCCTGGAGGCCGGGTGCGTAGGCGCCGGGGAAGCAGTACAGGACCGTCCACGCGGTGGCCGCGATCGGGTCGACGCGCTCGGCGGCGGCGGTGCGCAGCGTCAGTGCGGGCAACCGGGTGCCGACCAGGGCGTGCGCCTGACGGGCCTCGGCCGAGTCGGCTTCGCCGGTGGCGGTGAGTGTGCCGTCGCCCAGGACGTGTTGCCCGCCCCAGTTCTGTAGGGCGACCAGGACGGGGAGCAGGCCGCGGCCGGATTCGGTGAGGTGGTACTCGTAGCGCGGCGGGTGCGGGTGGTAGAGCCGCTTTTCCAGCACCCCATGCTCCACCAGCGCCTTGAGCCGTTGGGCCAGCACCTTGCGACTGATCCCGACCTGCTCGTGCAGCGCGCCGAACTGGTGCACGCCCGCAGCGACATCGCGGATCAGCAGCAGGGTCCACCAGTCGCCGACGATGCCGAGCGCCTGGGTGATGGCGCAGTCGGCATCCGCCAGATCCGTGTATCGCATGTGCCCTCGCCTTGCCTGGTTCGACCTGCCCACTATAGTGAGTTTCTATTGGTTACTCATTTGTCGGTCCGACGGACCCGGACCGGGCCGCCCGACGGGCCGGGCATCCCGGGGGACGCGAATGAGCGACACGACGACGAGCACGGGTGACGAAGCAACCCGGCACCCATCCTCGGCGGGCGCGTTCCGGCGCTCTTGGACCGCCTCGACCATCAGCCACGTCGGCAACGCGGTGACCACGGTCGTGCTGCCACTGGTGGCGCTCCAGGGCCTGGACGCGAGCAGCCTCCAGGTCAGTCTGATCACCGTCGCGCAGTACACCGCGTGGATCCTGATCGGGCTGCCGGCGGGGTGATCGTGCAGCGACTGCCGCTGCGCGGCACCCAGGCCGAGATGGACGTGTTGCGAGCCGTCGCGGTCGCGTCCGTACCGGTCGCGTGGGCCCTGGACGTACTGCGGCTGTGGCAGTTGATCGTGGTCGCGTTCGTGGCGCACGGGGCCGCGGGCGCGGTGTGGATGCGGCGAGGGCGCGGACGCGGCGTGGGCGCGGGGCGGGCGCGGGGCGGGCGCGGCGCGGGCGCGGGCGTGAGCGCGGGTGCGGATGCGGCGTGGGCGCGGGGCGGGTCGGTGGGGTGGACGGGTGTGTTCGGGTGTGTGGGAAATGCAGGTGACCGTGCGGGAGTTCTTGATCTACCTTGGGGACATGGATGTGACCTGCGAGCGGATCGGTGGGCCGCGCTTCGCGTTCGGCGACCGGCCGCAGAGTGGGCATCCGTCGACGAATCGGGAGCCGTGGAAGGGCCGTTGGCCTGATTGCTCCGGGTCGCCTCGCGGCTGAGCCGGCGTCGGTGAGTGGTGCGACGACAAATGTCGCGCCGATCGCCGACCCGCGGTTGACCAGCCGCCCCCGAGTCGACCCGAAGGCCGCCGCCCCGCGCCGAGCCCGGTTCGTCCGGGCTCGGCCCGCGCCCGCGCCCTGATCCTCCTTCGACCGACCGACCGACCGCGCCGCGCCTCGCGCCGTGCCGGTTCCGGCGCACCCGCACGCCCGCCGATCGGCGGCGTCACCGTCGGTGTCGCCGACCGACGCGTGTGGTCCGCCCATGGGTCGATGGGGTGTGTCCGGTCGCGCGCACCGGTCCCGGCGGCCATCGCACCCCGGCATGCCGCCGTCCGATGAAATCCGTTGCCCCTCCGTGCCGTTCAGGCAGCACGCCCGGTCGGGTCGCGGAGTGATGGCGGCTGCCCGGATTCGTCACCAGCCATCCCATCGAGCAGGAGAGAAGACTCCGTCATGACCACAACCGCCCGCGACCTCGCCGGCATCCGCAACATCGGGATCATGGCCCACATCGACGCCGGCAAGACCACCACGACCGAGCGCATCCTGTTCTACACGGGCGCCTCGCACCGGATCGGCGAAGTCCACAACGGCACCACCACGACGGACTGGATGCCGCAGGAGCGCGACCGCGGCATCACCATCACCTCCGCCGCGATCACCTGCGACTGGGCCCTGGACGGGGTGAGTCACCGGATCAACCTCATCGACACCCCCGGCCACGTCGACTTCACCGTCGAGGTGGAGCGTTGCCTGCGGGTGCTCGACGGCGCGGTCACCGTCTTCGACGGGGTCGCCGGCGTCGAGCCGCAGTCCGAGACCGTGTGGCGACAGGCGGACCGCTACCGGGTGCCCCGGATCTGCTTCGTCAACAAACTCGACCGCACCGGCGCCGAGTTCCATCGTTGCGTCGAGATGATCGGCGAACGACTGGGCGCGGTGGCCCTGGTCGTGCAGTTGCCGATCGGTGCCGAGGCCGACTTCCGCGGCGTGGTCGACCTGGTCCGCATGCGCGCCCTGGTGTGGCCCGCCGAGAGTGCGCTCGGCGACGCCTACGACGACGTCGAGATCCCGGCCGCGCACCTGGCGACCGCGCTCACCTGGCGGGCTCGGCTCGTGGAGACCGTGGCCGAACACGACGAGGCGATGTTGGAACTGTTCCTGGCGGGCGAGGAGCCCACCGAGGCGCAGTTGCACGCCGCGATCCGCCGGATCACCATCGCCTCGGGCTCCGAGGAAGGTCGCACCGTCACCCCGGTCCTGTGTGGAACCGCTTTCAAGAACAAGGGAGTTCAGCCACTGCTCGACGCCGTCGCGCGCTACCTGCCGTCGCCGCTGGACGTGGCCGCGATCGTGGGCCGCGCGGTCGACGCGGCGCGGACCGATGTCGAGCGCCGGCCGTCGGACGAACAACCGCTGGCGGCACTGGCGTTCAAGATCGCCAGTGATCCGCACCTGGGCAAGCTGACCTTCGTCCGGGTCTACTCGGGCCGGCTCACCGCCGGCGACCAGGTGCAGAATCCGGTCAAGGGCCGCAAGGAACGAATCGGCAAGATCTACCGGATGCACGCCGACAAACGAGAGGAGATCGCGTCGGTGGGCGCCGGCGACATCGTCGCGGTGATGGGGCTGCGGCAGACCACCACCGGCGAGACGCTGTGCGACCCGGCGCACCCGGTGATCCTGGAATCGATGGACTTCCCGGTACCGGTGCTGGAGGTGGCGATCGAGCCCGGTTCCCGCGCGGACCGGGAGAAACTGGGCGTCGCGATCCAGCGCCTGGCCGAGGAGGACCCGTCCTTCCGGGTCAAGACCGACCGGGAGACCGGCCAGACCATCGTCTCGGGCATGGGCGAACTGCACCTGGAGGTGCTGGTGGACCGCATGCGACTGGAGTTCGACGTCGTGGCCGACGTCGGCCGGCCCCGGGTCGCCTACCGCGAGACGGTGTGCGCGTCGGTGGCCGCACACGACTACACCTATCGCAAGCAGACCGGCGGCAAGGGCCAGTACGCCAAGGTCCGGATCGCCATCGAACCACTGGAGGGAGAAGGCTACGAGTTCATCGACAAGGTCACCGGCGGGCGCATCCCGAAGGAGTACATCCCGTCGGTGGACGCGGGCTGCCGAGCCGCGATGGAGTTCGGTGTACTGGCCGGATATCCGCTCACCGGCCTTCGGGTCACCCTGCTCGACGGCGACTTCCACGACGTCGACTCGTCCGAGATGGCCTTCCGGATCGCCGGATCGCTGGCCTTCAAGGAGGCCGCGCGGCTGGCGGCGCCGGCGCTGCTCGAACCGACGATGGCGGTCGAGGTCACCACGCCCGAGGACTACCTCGGTGAGGTCATCGGCAACCTCAACGCCCGGCGTGGACAGGTCGCCACGATGACCGAGCGCTCCGGCGCCAAGGTCGTCACCGCGCTGGTGCCGCTGGCCGAGATGTTCGGCTACGTGGGCGACCTGCGCGGGCGGACCTCGGGGCGGGCGAGCTACACGATGAAGTTCGACTCGTACGCCCGAGTGCCCGGGAACGTCGCCGCGGCGATCCTGGCCAAGGCGGGCACCGCGTAGTCGCCGCCGGGGTGCGGGGTTCCGCTCGTCATGCGGAACCCCGCACCCCCGAGGGGTGTTGCCCGGCTCACTCCGGGACGGTGAGTGCTCCTCGGTAGGCGAACCCGGTCCGGTAGGCCCACACCACCGCCTGGGTGCGGTCGCGCACGTCCAGCTTGGCCAGCACGTGTTTGACGTGCGTCTTGACCGTCTCCACCGACAGGTGCAGGGTGCGGGCGATCTCGGTGTTCGACAGGCCCAGCGCCATCGCCCGCAACACGTCCGCCTCCCGCTCGGTGAGTCGGGCCGCTCGCGCGTGGTCCGGACCCACCCGCGCGGCGTGCGACGCGAACAGTCTGCGGGCCACCGCCGGCGACACCACCGCGTCGCCCGCCGCGACCGTACGAATCGCCGCGACCAGTTCCTCGGGCGTGGCCCGCTTGAGCAGGAATCCGTCCGCGCCGGCGGTGATCGCGTCGTCCACCACCTCGTCCAGGTCGAACGTGGTGAGTACCAGCACTCGCGGGCGATCGGGAACGGCCAGCAGATCCCGGGTCGCGGAGACCCCGTCGCGGACCGGCATCCGGATGTCCATCACCACCACGTCGGGGCGATGTTCGAGCGCGCCGCGCACCGCCTCGACCCCGTTCGCCGCCTCGCCCACGACTTCGATGCCCGGCTCGGCCCGGAGCAGCGCGGTCAACCCGCTGCGTACCAACGCGTCGTCGTCGACCAGCAGGACCCGGATCACGAGAGCGCCTCGGCCGGCAGCGTCGCCCGTACCCGAAAGCCCGCCTGGATCGGCCCCGCCTCCACCTCGCCACCGACCAGACGGGCCCGCTCGCGCATGTTGGCCAGGCCGCGTCCGGGCGGGCCGACCGGCAGATGTCGGCCCTGGTTGACGATCTCCAGCACCACCGTGCCGCCCGACCGGACCAGGTCCACCTCGATCCGACCGGTCTCGGTGTGTCGCAGCGCGTTGGTCAGCGCCTCCTGCACGATCCGGTGCAGCGCCCGGGCGACCCCCTCGCTCACCTCGACCTCCTCGGCGTTCAGCCGCAACTCCCGCCCCGCGGCCCGGACCCGTTCCACCAGGCCGGTCAGATCGGTGACCGGCTCGGCCGCGTGCAACACCCGTACCAGGCGGTCCAGTTCGCCGAGCGCCTCGCGGCCGACGCTCTCGATATTGCCCAACGCCTCGCGCACGAAAGACGGATCGTCGGCGAACACCCGCCGACCGACCCCCGCCTGCATCACCATCACGTTCACCGCGTGTCCGATCGCGTCGTGCAATTCGCGGGCCAGTTCGGTGCGTTCCTCGGCCCGCACCCGGGCGTGTTCGGCGATCGAGACGGCCCGTCGGCTGCGGGCCGCGTCGCCGGTGACGGTGGCCAGCAGGAAGCACACCGTCACGCCGAACACGTCCGCACCGCCGACCGGCGCACGATCGAGGAGGACGTATCCGGCCACCGCCGCCAATTCCAGCGTCGATCCGATGATCCGGGCGGTCGCACCCCGCAGCGAGAACAGGGTGAACAGCGATATCCAGGCCGGCCACTGGGTCACCGTGGTCGCGTAGCCCGCCGCCGCGTTGATCACCACGAAGGCCGAGGTGGCGAAGACCACCGCGATCGGCGCCACCCGGCGCCAGAGCAAGCACAGCGCGGACCCGACGGCGAGCCCGACACCCACCGCGTCCAACGCGTGGTACGGCGGACCGGCCGGCGCGAACAGGGTCACCGAGGCCGCCGCGACCACGAATCCCAGGGTCAGCCAGGCGTCGGAAATACGCATGCCCCATCCTGCACCGGCACCGGCCGCACCGGTCCACCTCCCCTCGGTGGAGGCGCGTCTCCCTCGCAGGAGGGAGGCGATTCCCCCCGCTGCGAGGGGTGACCCGAACACCCCGTGTTTTCTAGCGTTGCAGGCACGCAACGCGGGATACGCGGTGCCGCACGCCCGGCGCGAGATCCACCGCGCAAGACGCACCGGCCGGATCCCACCGCGCGAAACCCACGGCACGCGACGCACGGCACGGGGCACACGGCGCGAGAGACACCCGCCCAAGACACACCGCACGACACCCGCAACGCAGGACACCCACCGCAGGAGCGGAGCCGGCAGCCGGAAAACGCGGTGCCGGCCCGCGGGAAAGGACGCCCGGAGATGACAGTGGTGACACACGACCCGACCCGACGACGCACGGTCGGGGTCTGGTGGTTGGCCCTGAGCGCCCTGGCCATCGCGGTGTTCGCGCCGCTCCCCTATCTGACCAACACCCTGACCGAACTGGCCTCGGACGACGGTGATATCGCCGCGAACTACGCGGATCGCCCACTATGGGCCCGGGCCTTCTTCTACGCCCACATCGTCGCCGCCGGACTGGCCCTGCTGCTGTCCCCGGGCCAACTGTCCTCCCGGGTGCGGCGCCGATCGCCTCGGCTGCACCGGATCTGCGGTCGGGTGACGCTGGCCTGCATCCTGGTCGGCGGCACGGCCGGCCTGGTACTCGCGCCGCTGAACCTGGCCGGCGCGGTGGGCACGGCCGGCTTCGGCCTGCTCGCGGTGTCGTGGGTGGCCTGCGCCCTGATGGGCCTGCGGACCATCCGCCGCGGCGCGGTCGCCGAACACCGGCGTTGGATGCAGCGCGCCTTCGCGTTCACCTACGCGGCGGTGACCCTGCGCCTGTGGCTGGTGCTGCTGGTCCCGATAACCGACTTCGACCGCGCCTACAAAGTCGTCCCGTTCCTGTGCTGGGTGCCCAACCTGATCGTGGTCGAACTGCTGCTGCGCCGGCGCGGAGCACGCTCACCGGGCCCGGAGCGGTCCGCCCGCGAGGTCCCCGATCCGCAGGTGCACACCGGCTGACCGGCGGAATCCGGTCGAAGCCGGCCGAGCCGGACAGCCCAAGATCATTCTGCCCGTCACGTGCGCGGTGGCCGGATGTCGCCTATTCGCCACCTACGGCCCATAGCGTCTGCGGCGGCATCCGCCGACGCCCCCGACCGGAGGAACGCACATGACGACCGAGGACCACTCGCACCGACCCGACGACCACCTCGCTCCGCGGTTGCCCGAGTGGGCGGACCCGGAGGTGGCCGAGGATCGGCTCGACGCGCAGGGCGTGTCCCGGCGTGGCCTGATCGGTCGAGCCGGCCTGTTCGGAGCCGGCTTCCTCGGCGCGTCGGCGCTCGGCGCGGTGGGTGCCGGTACGGCTGCCGCGGCCGAATCCGACGACGCGGTGCAGGCGAGTTCGCGACCGGGCCAGGACGGCCCGCCCGCCAAGTTCGTCTACCTGGTGGGCGACCACCACGTGCACACGGTCTACAGCCACGACGCGAAGTACGGCTTCGCGCAATCCGCGGCGCAGGGTCGGCAGTTCGGCCTGGACTGGATCGTCTACACCGAGCACGCCAATTTCGGCCACGCCAACGCCGGCGGCGCGGAGCGCGAGCACGCGGAGATCGTCAAGGCCCGCCAGGAGAACCCCCGGGTACTGATCTTCCAGGGCCTGGAGTGGTACGTCCCCGCCGCCGAGCACGCCACCGTGATGGTCGCGCCCGGCCGCAACGAGGTGGAGTTGCTGCGCCGATTCGAGCTGACCTTCGACGCCAAGCTCAACAAGTTCGACGTGGGCGCCCCCGGCGACCCGGTCACCGCCGCCAACGAGGCCAAGGCGGTGGAGGCGATCCGCTGGCTGGGTCAGCGCAAGCGCGAGGGCTTCGTCGAGGACGTCCTGGTACTGGCCAACCACCCCAGCCGGTTGGGCATCGTCTCGCCGCACGAACTGCGCGCCTGGCACGACGCGGACCCCTCGATCTTCCTCGGCTTCGAGGGCGCGCCCGGCTCGCAGGCCAACGCCGACCCGGCCTGGGTGAAGTTCCGCGAGGGCCAGTCGGGGCCGGGCACCTTCCAGCGCGGCGAGTACCAGAACGCCCCGTCAGCGCAGAGCTGGCCGCGGTACCCGGCCGAGACCTACCGCACGCACGGCGGCTTCGACTGGATGACCGCGACGGTCGGCGGCATGTGGGACGCACTGCTCGCCGAGGGCCGGATGTGGTCGGTCACCTCGAACTCGGACAACCACCGCACCATGTTCGACACCTACGCGGACGGCGCCTACCCGCCCGGCAAGGGCTTCGACGACCTGGGCTCCAAGCCGCTGCCCGTGGACACCGGGGTTCCGCAGCCCGGCAGCGACTTCTGGCCGGGTCAGTTCAGCCGCACCCATGTGGGTGTCGAACGGTTCGGCTACCGCGACGTGATGGCCGGGCTCCGGGCCGGGCGGGTGTGGGTGGACCACGGCCAGCTCCTGGACGGCCTGGACGTGTGGATGGTCGCCGACAACGGCCACACCGAACCGGTCACCCTGGGCGGCCGGTTGCCGTTGGCGGCCAATCGCGGCGCCACCCTCTACATCCGGGTCACCACCGCCAGTCGGCCCAACTACCACGGCGAGGTGCCCAAGCTCGCGCATGTGGACGTGATCACCGGCACGGTCACCGGCAAGTCCCGCGACGCGGACTCGTGGCAGGCCCCGGACACCCGGGTGAGCAAGCGCATCGACGTGTCCGGCCGCACCGGCACCTACACGCTGAAGGTGCAACTGCCGCGCCGGAACAAGCCGTACTACGTCCGGCTGCGGGGCAGCGACGGAAACCGGCACGGCGTGGGCCCGTTCGGCGCCGGCGTCGACCCGGCCGGCCCGATCCAGCACCCGAACAACGACGGCGACCCGTGGCGCGACATCTGGTTCTACAGCAACCCGATCTTCGTCGACGTCAAGGGCTCGCACTGGGGCAACTGACGCCCACCGCGTTGCGCGAACGAGGCCGGGCCGGGGCAATCAGCCCCGTGCCCGGCCTCGTTCGTGTCCCCCGGCCCGGGTCTCGGCCTCGATCTCGGCCGCGAGTCGGGTCCTGGTACGGGCCAGGATCCGACCGAGCATGTTCCGCCCGGTGCCGGTGCTGCCGCGGCCCCAGTAGTGGTCGGTCGTGGTGTTCTCCACGAGCGGCTGCGTCCCGGTCCCGAGCAGGATCGCGCGGATCCGCGGATTCTGCCGGAACTTCTCGTACACCCCGCCCCGCATCACCTCGTCCTTGACCCACTCCCAGTCCCGGCGCAGCGGCACGCTCCGCAACCGGCCCAACTCCGCCGCGCGCAAGGCCGTGGGCGCCCGCCGGATCCGCTCGGCATGCGGGGTGCCGGCGAACTTGTGGGCCTGGAAGAAGTGTTCCGAGGTCGGCCAGGACACCTCGTCGACGGTGAAGCCGTGCGGCGAGAAGTTGGAGAAGCAGCCGTAGGGCACCTCGTCGGCCCCGTAGAAGTGGATCGTCACGGCAGCCACCCGCCCCTCTCGTCGTCGAACCGGAATGCCCGTACCCCGGCGCCCCGGCAGCGTCCGACGGCATGATGGCATCCGAACGCCCGAACCGCCGGCGGATATCACACCTCCCGTCGCGTCGCGCGATGGTGACGTTTCGCGCACGAAGCGGCCCGCGCACTCGACGAGCCGACGCCGCGTCATGATGCTTGGCACACACGACATTTCCCGAACCGGGGGTACCAACGGTGTCCGATCGATCCGGCGGCGCGTCGAAGTCGGCGGTTCGGTTACCACCTCTTCGGCTGCCTTCCGTTCCGCCGTTGTCGATCCGGCACGCCGGCATCGCGGCGACCACGGCGGCGGCGGCGGCGATGGTCGTCGCGGACCTGTTCGCCTATGTCGTGTACCGCGACTGGCACGCCGACCTGGCCTCACGGATCGACCAGCCGGCCGAGCGGGAGGCCCTGCGGTCGACCACGCAGCTCGCGCCACGCGGGAACGGCGCAACCGGCGTGGCGGTAACGGTACTCGCGGTCACGAGCGTGGCGATGCCCGTGCTCTTCCTGTGCTGGGCCATACTCGTGTCCCGGAACCGCGAGCAGTGGTACGGCCCTTCGGCGGGATTGGGCGGTCGGCGCAGTCCGGCGCGCCGGACCCGGGAGGCCCGGCGCACCGCGATCGGCCCCACCCCGCTGATCGCGACGGCCGTGGTGCTGCTCGCCGCGACCACGATGAGCCGGCTGCTGGGCATCATGGGCGATCCGTGGATCGCCCCCGCCGACGAACAGATCGAGCTGGAAATGGGCTTCGTGCACCAGCGGATGACGTTGGCGCTCGCCCATGCGGCGGGCGCCCTGTCGGTGGCGGTCGTGGTGGTGGTGACGACCCGTCGACACGAGCGGCGGGCGCGGATCAGCCCGGCGTCCGACGCCGGACGAACGAGAGCAGTGCGCGGGCAGTGCTGATCGAGGGCCCGCCTCAGCTCAGCCGGGTCGCCAGACCGTCCAATACGCGTTGCAGACCGTAGTCGAAGCCTTGTTGGCCACGTGCCGATAGAGCGAGGTGGCGCCCGCGTCGAGGCGAGTGCCCAGGCGCCGCATGCTCAGCGCCTCCAGTCCTTCCTCACCCAACAGCCGCACGGCCTCGGCGACGATCTGTTCCCGACTCGGTTGCTCGCGCTGCCGCCGAGGGCGGGTCCACGCGGATTCGATCGGCTTCTCGCCTTGATCCTGATCCGCGACCCGAAGTCGGACGCGCCGACGACGGCGGATCCGACGGCGGACGCAGCCGCGCCGAGCGCTCCCATGGCGAACGCCGATCGGCCGACCGTCGCCTCGGGCGCGACCGTCCGACCTCCCCCGTCCCGCTGTTCGCCCGCCCCGACGGCCACCCGGCCGGCGGGGCGGCGGCGTTTCGACCAAGGCGCACGCGCCGGCTCCGGCTCGGACGGGGCTTCGTGCCATCGACGCGTGTTCACGACGCGCGCGGCGGCGCGACCAGGCCGGTCAGGTGTGCGAACGCGACGACGTTGCCCAGATAGCGCTGCTCGGTCCGGTCGAAGCCCGCGCCACAGGTGATCAACCGCAACTCCGCCCCCTTCGCGGCGCCGTAGACGCGTCGGTCCGGGAACTGCTCGGCGCGGTAGACCTCGATCGCGTCGACGGTGAAGATCGCCGTGCCGCCGTCGGCACGATCCACCTCGACGGTGTTGCCCCGACTCAGCTCGCCGAGGTGGTAGAAGACCGCCGGGCCCTGTGGGGTGTCCACGTGTCCGGCCACGATCGCGGTGCCACCCGCGCCGGGGGCGGTGCCGTTGCGGTACCAGCCCGCGAGGTTGTCCTCGTCGTCCGGCGGGGCCGCGAGTCGGCCGCCGTCCTCCAGGGCCAGGCCGGTCAGCGGTGCGTCCACCGAGATCGCCGGGATCCGCACCCGGACCGGCGCCGCGGCCGACAACGGGGCCAGCGGCGGCGGATCGTCCGGCGCCGGGCGGGGCTGGTCCGGATAGACCCGGGCCTCGCCGGGCTGCGGCGGCGGATCGGCGGCCCCGGTGCCGTTGACGATCAGCGCGGCGCCCAGGCACATCGCCACCACCCCGGCGCCCACCGGCCCCATGGTGCGCTTGCGACCTTCGTCGGGCGGGGCCGAAGGATCCACTGCTGCTCCTGAGGGGTGCTGCGCCCGACGCGCCTGGGTGGGTAGGAACTCGCCTGCCCGGTCGGTGTGTTCCACCCGATTCCCGCACCGCCGCGATCGGGGTCGAGCGGTGCGGGAGCGTGGTGGTCCGAGCCGGCTCGCACGCGCTCAGCCGCGGCCCGCGCCCAGTCGGCGACGCCGCACGACCAGGCTCGCGCCGGCGGCGAACAGGCCCACGCCGAGCGCGATCCCGCCGGCGGTGGCGTTGCCGGAGGTACCGCCGGCGCCGGTGTGCATGCTGCCCGAGGGTGCCTCGGCGTACTCGTCCCGGTCGCCGGCGGCGCTGCCGTGCGCGGCCTGCTCGGCGTCCGGCCGGCTCTTGTCCGACCCGCCCTCGCCGCCGAGGACCCTGGCGTCCGGGCACGCCTCGGCGGCGGCCGAGGCGGCGGCGCCCATCTCGTTCTTGGCGCGTTCGAGCTGTTCCTGCCGGGACTTGTCGGGCTGCCCGGCCGCGGCGGCGGCGTCCTTGGCGAAGTCCGCGACCGCGGCGTCGTACTGCAATTGCCCCTTCGCGGCGGCGGCGACCGCTTTGGCACAGTCCGCCGGGTTGACCTGGGGGCGGGCCGGAGCGGCGTGGGCGACCGCGGGGACGGCGAGCGCGAGCGTCGCGCCGAGCAGCGCGGTGCCCGCAAGCCTGGTGATCGAACGCATGATGCAACCTCCGGCGAGCCCGGACGCGGTAGCGACCTACCACTGGGACAGCCGTGCTCGCGACTTCCAGGTAAGCCGGGCGAAGAGCCCCCCGCATGCCGAAAATGCCGCCTCGACGCCGACTGGCTACACTGTGTCACCCCGGCACTCCCGAGTTTCCGCACGACACCCGGGATCCGCACCCGGTTCGCACCACCCACCGGCGGACTGCCGAACGGGTGACCCTCGATCGTCCACCCCGATCCCGGGCCCGGCGCGGCGGTCAGTCGGTGGAGTCGCGAAGCGTTCGCAGGATCGTCGCGACGCGTTCGTGCGCAGTCGCGGCCGGGATGTCGACGAGGTCGTAGCCGAAGGCCCGGTAGCTCTCCTCGTGGACGCGCTCGAACTCCAACGACTGGGCGAAGTCGATCCGGCGGGCGGCGGTGGGTTCGCAAAAGCCCAGGTTCCGGAGGAAGAACACCCGACGTCGATACGTGCCGGCCTCGGCGATCCGGTCGAGTTCGGCGGACAGCGCCGCCGAGATCGGCCGGTCGAGGTAGACGCTCAGCGCGTGGGTGCAGATCGGCGACCGGTCGAAGAAGCACACGTCCTCGCTCCGGGTCCCGGCCTCCCGCTCCCGTTCGCGTTGCAGCGCGACGACCCGGTCGACGAACGACGCGTCGGTCCACGGCTCGCGCTCGCCCCGGGCCTGTCCTCGGGCGATGACGTCGGTCGCCGCCTCCTCGACGACGGCGTACCCCGCCCGCGCCAACAGGCGCAGCACGGTCGTCTTGCCGGCACCGGGCGTGCCGGTCAGGATGTATCGCTTCATGGTGGGTCCCTCGTCGACGACGTGGCCGGTGCGCGCACCGCGAGCCGCGGTGGCGGGGCGCATCGAGGTCGCGTCCGGTGCCCGGTGGTCCCGTCCCGATACGGGACGCCCGGCGGGGACCGTCCTCGGTCGACCCGCACCCACCGAGCCATCACCCGTGGCAGCGAGCACGATGACCGGGCACCAGTATCCATCCCCGTGCCGACTCGCTCCGCACGCGGCCGTCCGTACCTGCACGATCGAGGGCCTCGGGCCGTTCGCGAACCCGGGCGACCGCTGTCGGCTCGCATCCCGTGTCGACGGGCGGACGGGTGGTCAGTGGGTGGTGCCGCCCGGGGCGGTGATGTCGGTGGTGCGGGCGACGGCGGTGGTCATGACGGCGCGCAGGCCGGCGGCGATCGTGGGCAGTGGCAGTGAGGGGACCGCCCGGTCGGTGGCCTGGTCGGAGGAGAACGGGACGTGCACGAAGCCGCCGCGGGTGGTGGGGCGTTCGGTGGCGAGCAGGTGCATCAGGCCGTAGAAGACGTGGTTGCAGACGAAGGTGCCCGCCGTCTGGGACACCGACGCGGGCACGCCGGCGGCGCGGGCCGCCGCGACGCACGCCTTGACCGGCAGCGTGGCGAAGTACGCGGCGGGGCCCGCCTCGACGATCGGTGTGTCGATCGGCTGCCGGCCGGCGTTGTCCGGGATCCGGGCGTCGTCGACGTTGATCGCGACCCGCTCCACGGTCACGTCCGGCCGACCGCCGGCCTGGCCCACGCACAACACCAGGTCGGGGTCGACCCGCTCGACGGCGGCCCGCAGTTCCTCCAGCGCGACCCCGTAGACACAGGAGAGTTTGACCGCCGTCACCGTCAGGCCCGGTTCGGCCGCGTCCGCGAGCAGGCGTACCGCCTCCCAGGAGGGGTTGGTGGCCTCGCCGGCGAAGGTGTCGAATCCGGTGACGAGTACGCGGGTCATGGTGGTTCTCTCCTGGGACGCGGTGGACAGGGGACGCGGCGGGATCAGAAGGCGAAGGCCGACATGATGCCGATGTTGACGACGAGCAGCGCGCCGGCGGTGGGCAGTTGCGCCTTGATCGGCCCGTACTGGTCCTTGAGCCCCAGCAGCGCCGCAGGCACGATGTTGAAGTTGGCCGCCATCGGGGTGCACAGCGTGCCGCAGAAGCCCGCGAGCATGCCCAGTGCGAGCACCACCGCCGGATCGCCGCCGCCCTCGACCACCAGCACCGGCCAGCCGATCGCCGCGGTCATCACCGGGAACGCGGCGAAGGCGTTGCCCATGATCATGGTGAACAGGAACATGCCCAGGCAGTACACGATCACCGCGATGTAGATCTTGCCGTCCGGCAGCACCTTCGAGGTGAGCACGCCGACCTGCTTGCCCACGCCCGAGACCTGGAAGATCGAGCCGAGCGTGGCCAGCAGTTGCGGCAGCAGCAGCGCCCAGCCCATCGCCTCCAGCATCGAGCGGCCCTCGTGGATCGGCACGCTGATCCGCTTCTCGCGGACCACGAGCATGCCGACCACCAGCGCGACGATCGCGCCGACGCCCAGTCCCAGGATGGTCTCGCTGCCCTTTTGCAGGACCGGTTCGGAGCCGATGTGCCACTTCTTCACGAGCACCGCGCACACCATCGCCACCACCGGGATGGTCAGTGCGGGGATGAAGAGGCGGCTGCCGAGTCGGGCGGCGATGGCCACCCGCTGCTCGCGGCCGGTGGTGTGCACGGTGCCCTTGCCGGTGAAGCCGAAGCCGGCCAGACACACCATCACCAGCACGGCCACGCCCAGCGGTTCGGCCGGGGAGGTCTTCTCCACGACGCGGGTGCTGTAGACGAAGCCCGCGCCGAGCAGGCCCCAGAACGCGGCGCTGCCGAACCGCTTGGGGTTGCTGCGGTCCACGAGCATCTGCGCGGCCATCACCAGGAAGACGGCGCCGACGAGCCAGAAGAACCACTCGACCTTGATCACTTGAGCTTCCCCTCGGCGACGATGCCGGCGGCGGGACCGGCGACGACGGATGCGGCGGCGGTTTCGGCGGGCGGTCCGGCGGCGGCGATCGCCGCGAACTCGCGGGCCAACGTGCGGTCCAGCCGCAGCAGTCGGCCGCCGTGGATGAGGAACGCGAAGACGGCGGTGGGAATCGCCCACAACGCCACGTGCAGCGGCTCGATGTGCTGGTGGTACGTGGTGTTCACGAAGCCGGTGATCAGCAGGATCGAACCGACCGCCAGGAAGCAGTCCTCGCCGAAGAACAGGCCGACGTTGTCCGCGCCGGCGGCATGCGAACGAATCTTCTCCCGGGTCTTGTCCGGGAGCGGTCCGTGGCTGCGCTCGGCGGCGCCCTCCGCCATCGGGACCACCAACGGCCGTACCGTCTGGGCCGGTCCGCCCAGGCTGACCAGGCCGACGGCGGCGGTGAGCTGACGCAGACCCAGGTACAACACCAGGAAACGCCCGGTGGTGAGTTTGCCGAATCGCGCGATCAGCGTCCGGGCCTGCTCCTGAAGGCCGTTGCGCTCCAGGAGCCCGATCACCGGCAGGGTGATCGCGAAGATCGTCACGCCCCGGCTGGAGGCGAAGCCGTTGCCGAAGGCGGCGAGCACTTCGCGCGGGGACAGGTCGCCGAGCAGGCCGGTGGCCACGCCGGAGACACCGACCACCAACAGGGGGTTGCGTCGAGTGGCGAACCCTACGATCACCAGCAGGACGCCGAGGAGCACAATCATTGCGCAGCCTTCCACGCTCGGGTCCTCGAACAGGGGGACGAGGAGGTGCCGAGGAGGCTAAGCTATTGTTGAACAATCCCACAAGACCTTGTGAACGGTGCGGGAACTTGATCTACTTCCTCCCGCACCGCTCGTCGCACTCTGGGGGACCCCACATGGGCCAAGACGTCGACCTCGCCCGGCCTTCCGCCGACGACACGCTCGGACGCCTTGCCGCCGATCGCGACCTGCTCGGGCGTTCGGGCACCGCACAACGTGTCGCCGAGGTGCTGCGCGATCGCATCGCCGAGGGTGCGCTGCCCCCGGGAACCCGACTCTCCGAACAGGCCCTGGGCGCCGCCCTCGGAGTCTCCCGCAACACGCTGCGCGAGGCGTTTCGCACGCTGGTCGACGGCCGCCTGGTCGTGCACGAGATGAACCGGGGCGTCTTCGTGCGCACGCTCGACCCCGACGACGTGAACGACATCTACGCGGTCCGTCGGGCCCTGGAGGGCACCGGCCTGCGCGCCGCGGCCACGGCCGGCCCCGTGCACCTCGCCGCACTGCACGCGGCGGTGGCCGGCGGCGAGGCGGCGGCCGACGCCGGCGACTGGCCCGAGGTCGGCACCGCCGACCTGCGCTTCCACCGGGCCCTGGTCGCCCTCGCGGGCAGCCCGCGGCTGGACGAGTACATGACCCGGTTGCTCGCCGAGCTGCGGCTGGCCTTCCTGGCCATGCCCTCGGCCCGCGCGCTGCACGAACCGTTCCTGCGCCTGAATCGGCGCATCGTCGACCTGCTCGGGGCCGGCGACACCGCGGGCGCCGCGGCGGTCCTGGAGCGCTACCTGGACGACGCGTGCGAGATGATCTGCACCGCGATGCGGATGGACGGCGCATGAACACCACCGTGATCGACCTCAACGCCGACCTGGGCGAGGGCTTCGGCCGCTGGACGCTGACCGACGACGAGGCGCTGCTGTCCGTGGTGACCAGCGCCAACGTCGCGTGCGGATTCCACGCCGGGGACCCGGCCACGATGCGTCGGGTCTGCGACCTGGCCGCCGAGCGCGGCGTGCGGATCGGCGCGCAGGTCTCCTACCGCGACCTGGCCGGCTTCGGCCGCCGGGCGATGGACGTCCCGGCCGCCGAGCTGGCCGCCGAAGTGGCGTACCAGATCGGCGCGTTGGAGGTCTTCGCGCGTGCCGCCGGGGCCCGGGTGGCCTATGTCAAGCCGCACGGCGCGCTGTACAACCGCACGGTGTGGGACGTGGACCAGGCCGGCGCGGTGGTCGCCGGTGTGCTCCTGGCCGGCGGTGCGCTGCCGGTGCTCGGGCTGCCCGACTCGCGCCTGCTCGAAGCCGCCGAGTCCGCCGGACTGCCTTGCGTACGCGAGGCGTTCGCGGACCGCGCATACACCGCGCAGGGCACCCTGGTGCCGCGCGGGGAACCCGGGGCCGTCGTCCACGACGGCGACCGGGTCGTGTCCCGCTCGTTGACGATGGCGCGTGAGGGCGCCGTCGTCGCCATCACCGGAGAGCGGGTCGCCGTCTCGGCCCGGTCGCTGTGCCTGCACGGCGACACCCCGGGCGCGGCCGAGCTGGCGCTGCGGGTCCGCCGCGCGCTGCTGGCCGCCGACGTGTCCCTGGAGCCGTTCGCGTGAGGGCCCTGCCGGTGGGCCGACACGCGCTGCTCCTGGAGGTGGACACGGCCGACCGGGCCGAGGCGCTGCACGCCGAACTGCTGCGCCGCCGCGCCGCGGGAACCCTGCCGACGGTGCGCGAAATCGTTCCGGCGGCCCGCACCGTGCTGTTGGACGGGCTCGCGGATCCCGCCGCACTGGCCGCCGACGTACCCGGTTGGCGCATCCCGCCGCTGTCCGCCGAGGCGGGCGAGCGGATCGAGATCGCGGTCCGCTACGACGGGCCGGATCTGGTCGAGGTGGCCGGGCTGTGGCGGGTGCCGGTCGAGCGGGTCCCGGAGATCATCGGCGCGGTCACCTTCCGGGTCGCCTTCTGCGGCTTCGCGCCCGGCTTCGGCTACCTCACCGGGCTGCCCGAGCGCTACCACCTGGCCCGCCGGGCCACCCCGCGCACCGCCGTACCGGTCGGCTCGGTGGGGCTGGCCGGCGAGTACGCGGGCGTGTATCCGCGCTCCTCGCCCGGCGGTTGGCAACTGATCGGCAGCACCGACGCGGTGTTGTGGGATGCCGCCCGGGAGCCCGCCGCACTGTTCGCCCCGGGCGTGCGGGTGCACTTCGTGCCGGAGGGGGGATGAACACGCGGGCCGTCGAGGTGGTCCGGGCCGGCGCCCTGACCACCGTGCAGGACCTGGGCCGAGCCGGGTTCGCGCACCTGGGCGTGCCCCGCTCCGGCGCACTGGACCAACCCGCACACCGGCTGGCCAATCGCCTGGTCGGCAATCCGCCGGACGCGGCGACCCTGGAGACCACTCTGACCGGCACCGCCGTGCGGGTGCGCTCGACCACCGTGGCCGCGGTGGTCGGCGCACCCTGCACGGTCCGGGTGCAGGGCCGCCCGGTGGCGTGGGGCGCGGCGATCCGGATCCCGGCCGGCGCCGTGCTCGACGTCGGCCCGGCCACCGCCGGTCTGCGCGGCTACCTGGCCTTCGCCGGCGGCGTGGCGGTCGAACCGGTCCTGGGCAGCCGCTCCACCGACCTGCTCTCCGGGCTGGGGCCGGCGCCGCTGGCCGACGGCGACGTGTTGGCACTGGGCGAGCCGAGCGGCCCCACCCCGGCGGGCGCGGACGTGTCCCGATGCCCGGGCCCACCCAGCGAACTCGTGCTGCCGCTGGTCCTCGGCCCGCGCCGGGACTGGTTCTCGCCCGGCGCCCCGGCCTCGCTCGGCGCCGCCCGCTACACGGTGGCCTCGGCGAGCAACCGGATCGGGCTGCGTACCGACGGGCCCGCGTTGAGCTGGGCACGCACCGACGAACTGCCCAGCGAGGGCATGGTGTTGGGTGCGGTGCAGGTGCCCCCGGACGGACGACCGGTGCTCTTCCTGGCCGACCACCCGGTCACCGGCGGCTACCCGGTGATCGGCGTGGTCCCCGAGGAACACCTCGGCCAAGCCGCCCAGGCGGTCCCCGGCACCCCGGTCCGCTTCACCGTCACCGCGCCCTGAGCCACCGCGCTTCGCGGCCGGCTCCTGGGTCATGGCTCCCGGCTCCCGGATCGGCAACACCGCTGGTGTACGCGGTGGTTGCCGCTCGCGCGTCGGGCACCCGCATCGGCGGCGATCCCGCCCCGACCGGTAACTCGGTTGTCATGCACGTGAGTTCTTCACGTGCGGACCCGTGCGTTCCTCATGACGTTTCGTGATGAATACGACTGCCGTCCACTCCTGTTCGCCGGCAACGTTCTCCACGGCACCAGCCATCGGGAATGGGAGTGCGATGAACAAGGGGTACGCGGCCTACTGCGACGCCGATCGGACGTTCTACGACGCACCGCACCGGCTCCGCACGGACGAGAGCGGTCCGGCGGCGTCCTACCGGACCACGCGCCGCGAACTCCCGGACGGCTGGCGGCGGCACAACTTCGCCGACTGGCTCGCCTTCCGACCGGCCGAGTACCCGCTGCCCGCCCAGGGCTGGAAGATCCACGTCTCCGCGTGCCTGGGCAACGCCGAGAGGATACTCGCCGCCGTCTGGGACTACTGCGTCCCACGCGGCATCGCCTTCAAGTGCGTACCGAGCCGGTACCTGCTGCACACGCGCAACGCCAAGTACGCCGACCGGGCCGGCAGCGGGAAGTTCGTCACCGTCTACCCCACCGACGACGAGCAGTGTCGCAACATCGCGACCGACCTGGCCGAGCTGTTGGCCGGCGAACCCGGCCCGTACATCCTCAGCGACCTGCGCTGGGGCGAAGGACCGGTCCACCTGCGGTACGGCAGCTTCACCGAGCGCAACTGCCACAACGAGCGCGGCGAACCGTGTCCCGCGATCGCGGACGACACCGGCACCCTGGTCCCCGACCGCCGCGAACCCACCTTTCGGCTGCCGCCGTGGCTCGACCTGCCCGCCTTCCTGGCCCCGCACCTGGCCGCCCGGTCCGCGACCACCGTCGGCGAACTCCCGTACAAGATCGAGCGTGCGCTGCACTTCTCCAACGGCGGCGGCGTCTACATCGGCCGGGATCTGCGCACCGACGAGCAGGTCGTGCTCAAGGAGGCCCGGCCGCACGCCGGGCTCGCCGCGGACGGCGCGGACGCGGTCACCCGGTTGGAGCGCGAGCGCGACGCGCTGCGCCGACTGAGCGGGCTCGGCTGTACCCCCGAGGTGCACGACTGGTTCACCCTCGGCGAACACAGCTTCCTGGTGCTGGAGTTCATCCAGGGCAGTCCGCTGAACACATTCTTCGCCCACCGGCATCCGCTGATCGAGACGGATCCCTCGCCCGAGCAACTGGTCGAGTACACCCAGTGGGCGATGCGGGTCTACACCCTCGTGGAGAACGCGGTCGCGCAGGTCCACGCTCGCGGTGTGGTCTTCAACGACCTGCACCTGTTCAACATCATGATGTCCGAGGACGAGAGCGCGGTGACGCTGCTCGATTTCGAGGCCGCCGCCGTGGACGACGACAACGCCCGACAGGTGGTCGCCCATCCCGGCTTCGTCGCCCCGCGCGACCGACGTGGCGCGGAGGTGGACCGCTACGCCCTGGCGTGTCTGCGGATCGCCCTGTTCCTGCCGCTGACCAGCCTGTTCGCCGTGGATCGGGGCAAGGCCCGGCATCTGGCCGACATCGCCGCCGAACAGTTCCCGATCCCGGCCGGTTGGCTGGACACGGCGGTCGAGGAGATCCTGCGCGGGCACCGGCCCGAGCAGGATCCGCAGACGAGGATCCCCGATCGCCCCCGGCCGACCCACGGTTACCTCCCGGTCGCCTTGGACGACTGGCCGGACAGCCGCGACTCGATGGCCCGGGCGATCCACGCGTCCGCCACACCGGGCCGCGACGATCGTTGTTTCCCGGGCGACATCGTCCAGTTCGCCGTGCCCGGCGGCGGTGCGAGCTTCGGGTACGGAGCGGCGGGCGTGTTGTACGCGCTGGCCGAGACCGACGCCGAGCCGCTTCCGGCGGCCGAGGAATGGCTGTTGCGCGCCACCGAGAACCCGCCGCCCGGGAACCCGATCGGCTTCTACGACGGCCTGTCCGGCGTCGCCTGGACGCTGGACCGGCTCGGTCGGCGGGAACGGGCCCTGGATCTGGTCGACACGATCCTCGCGCAGGACCGGCGCATGCTGGGACCGGATCTGCACAGCGGCCTCGCCGGTCTCGGCCTGGCCCTGCACGACCTGGCCGGCTCCACCGGCGAATCCGCCCTGGACACCCATGCGTTCGCGTGTGCCGAGCAGCTCGCGGACCGGATCCGCACCGGTCCCGCACCGGCCCGGGCCGGCTTGTTGCACGGCGCCACCGGCGGCGCGCTGCTGTACCTGCGCCTGTACGAACGACTCGGCGACCCGGGCCTGTTGGACGCCGCCGCCGAAGCGCTGCGGGCCGACCTGGCCCGCTGTGTGATCGCGGTCGGCGGCACCCTCCAGGTCGACGAGGGCAGCCGCACGATGCCCTACCTGGGCGCGGGCAGCGTAGGCATCGGCATGGTCCTGGACGACTACCTCGCGCACCGTCCCGACGCCGAGTTCGAGCAGGCCCGCGGCGAGATCGTGCGCGCCGCGCAGGCCAGGTTCTGTGCCCAGCCCGGCCTGTTCCGGGGCACGGCGGGCATGGTGCTGCACCTGAGCCGCACCACCACCGGTGGGCCCGGGACCGAACCGGCCGACATCCTTCGGCAGATCGAGTCGTTGTCCTGGGGCGCGGTCCCTTACCGGGGCCGACTCGCCTTCGCCGGTGAGCAGATGATGCGGCTGTCGATGGATCTCAGCACCGGCACCGCCGGTTGCCTGCTCGCGTTGGGCAGCGCCCTGCACGACCGACCCGTGCAACTGCCCTTCCTCCCGCCGCCTTCGCGGCCCTGAAGCCGATCCCTTCACGGGGATCGAAGCAAGACCCGCCTGCGGTTTCGGGCGGGCGCACCAAGCGATCGATGTCCCGTCGATCGAGTACCACTACCGAGAGGAATGATCACCATGGCACTTCTCGACCTGCAGGCGATGGAGACCGAAGAGGCCCCCGAGTTCGGTGGCGGCGGCCACGGTGGCGGCAGCCGCCTGAGCCTGCTCGTGTGCGGCGACAGCCGGCTGAGCCTGCTCATCTGCGACTGACCGATCCACTCCCGGGGTTGACCACTCCGAGGTGAAAAGCGCGACGCGGTCCCGGGCGGCGGCATTCCGCCCGGGACCGCTGCTCTCGAAAGTACGCCCTCAGCGCGCGTCCCAGGACCCACCCCGCACCCGGAGGCGAGGAATCGCAGCACATGGCCGCCATCCGCCGGACCGCCGCCCGCACCGAACCGGCGCCCGCCGACGGCACCGACGGCCCCGGCCGGCTCCTGGTCGGCGCCCTCCGGCACAGCGCGGGCCGCACCTCCGCCCTGTTCGCCTGCAGTGTCGGCGCCGCCGCGGTCGCGATCGCGCTGCCCGCCGTCCTGGGCCACGCGCTCGACCTGTTGCTCGACAACGCCGCCGGAGCACGCCGCGCGGTCGCCTTGTGCGCGATCCTGATCGTCGCCGAAGTCGTCTTCGACGCGGCGGAGGCGCTCCTGAGCGGGATCACCACCGCCCGGACCGCCGCCTGGCTGCGCCGCCTCGGCATCGACCACGTGTTGTCGCTCGCCCCGCACCGCGCCGCCGAGCGCGGCACCCCCGGCGACCTGGTCACCCGACTCACCGGCAACGCCGCCGAGGCGAGCACCGCTCCCGCCACGGTGGCAACCGGCCTGGCCGCGTTGTTCGTTCCGCTCGGCGGCCTGATCGCCCTCGCGGTCATCGACCTCCCGCTGTTCGCGGTGTTCCTGGCGGGTGTGCCGCTGCTGGCCTGGCTGCTGCGCGCCTTCGTGCGCGACTCCTCGGACAGTGTGGCCCGCTACCAGCGTGTCCAGGCGGACATCGCCGGCCGGCTCGTCGAGGCCCTGGGCGGCTCCCGCACGATCGCCGCCGCCGGCAGCTCGGCCCGCGAACTCGACCGGATCCTCGCGCCGTTGCCCGAGCTGGGCAACCAGGGCAGGCGGATGTGGCACGTCTACGGACGGGCCATGGCGGGCGCCGGAATCCTGGTGCCGCTGCTGACCACGGCCGTGCTGGCCGTCGGTGGAATCCGGCTGACCCACGGCGACCTGACCGTCGGCGAACTGCTCGCCGCCTCGCGCTACGCCCTGTTGGCCGCCGGCCTGGGCGCCGGCGTCGGGCAACTCAACGCCCTCGTGCGCAGCCGCGCCGCCGCCCGCCGCACCGCCGAGTTGTTGGCCGTGCCCCCGATGCGTTCGGGCACCGACCCGCTGCCGGCGCACGGCCCGGGCCGGCTCGAATTGCGCGGGGTCACCGTCGTGCGGGACGGCACGGCGGTGCTGCGCGACGTGCACCTGATCGTGCCGGGCGGCAGCACCGTGGCCGTGGTCGGGCACTCGGGCGCGGGCAAGTCCACGCTGGCCGCGGTCGCCGGACGGCTGACCGACGTGGACGCGGGCACGGTGTGGTTGGACGGGGTGCCGGCGACCGAGGTCGATCCGACGCGGTGGCGGCGCGAGGTCGGGTACGCCTTCGAGCGACCGGCGCTGTTCGGCGACACGATCGCCGAGGCGATCGGCTTCGGGCCGTATGCCTCCTCCCCCGGCGAGGTCGAGGTCGCCGCCGAAGCGGCCGGCGCCGACGGCTTCATCCGGCTGCTGCCGAAGGGCTACGCGGCGCCGCTGAGCGGTGCCCCGCTGTCCGGGGGCGAACTGCAACGCCTCGGGCTGGCGCGGGCGTTCGCGCACGCCGGGCGACTGCTCATCCTGGACGACGCCACCTCCAGCCTGGATAGCGTGACCGAACTGCGGGTCGGCCGGGCGCTGGTGCGCGACGTGCGCGCGGGCACCCGGTTGTTGATCGCCCATCGGGCCTCCTCGGCGGCGCGGGCCGACCGGGTCGTGTGGCTGGAGGCCGGCCGGGTGCGGGCGCTCGGCACACACCGGGAGTTGTGGGATGTGCCGGACTACCGGGCGGTGTTCGCGGATCTCGGCGATCCGGGCGCGGCCGAGGGGTCGGCGGCCGGGGCCGGACCGGGCGCCGCCGGGGAGGATCGGTGAGCGAGTCCCGTGTGCCGGTGCTCGCCCGGCGTTTCCTGGCCCGGCGCAGGCGGGTCCTGGTCCGGCTCGCGGGATGGTCGCTGCTGGAGTCGGCGCAGACCTTCCTCGGCGGCTACGGCGTGGCGATGGCCCTCGATCACGGCTTTCTGGCCGGGCGCGCCGGAATCGGGTTGGCCTGGCTGGCCGTTGCCGCGGTGGCGATCGTCTTCGGCGGGTGGGCCACCGGCGGGATCTTTCGCGGCCTGGCCGATCTGGTCGAGCCGCTGCGCGACGGGCTGGTCCGGCGGGTGGCGACGCGCGCGCTCACCGAGGCGATCGACGCGCCGGCCCGCGCGGCGGACAGCGCGGTGGTCTCGCGTTTGACCAACCAGAGCGAGATCGCCCGGGACAGCTTCGCCGGACTGGTCCTGGTGGCCCGCTCGTTCGTCTTCACCGCTCTCGGCGCGCTGTTCGGACTGGCCGCGCTGGCACCGGAGTTGCTGGTCGTGGTGGTGCCGCCGCTGGTGCTCGGGCTGGCGCTCTTCCTGGCCACGTTGCTGCCGATGGCCGCCCGACAGCGGGCCTTCCTGGACGCCGACGAGGCGTTGTCCGGGCAACTCGGAATGGTCGCGACGGGCCTGCGTGACGTGCTGGCGGGCGGCGCGGGCGAGTCGGTCGCGGCTCGTACGCACGCGTTGATCGACGCCGAGGCGCGCGCGGCGCGGTCGTTGGCCCGGTGGGCCGGCGCGCGGGCGATCGCGCTCGGGGTGGCCGGGCAGTTGCCGGTCCTGTTGCTGCTGGTGAGCGCTCCGTGGTTGCTCGATCGGGGCCTGACCGCGGGGGCGTTGCTGGGCGCGCTGACCTACCTCACCCAGGCACTGTTGCCGGCGCTGCACACGTTGATGCAGGCACTGGGCGCGGCGGGCACCCGACTGCTCGTGGTCCTGGATCGGCTCACCTCGGGGCCGACGTCGGCGCGGCGGCGTGCCGGCGCGCTCGGCCCGGCCGACGCGGCCGGTGCGACCGGTGGGCCGCCGCGGGTGCGGCTGCGCCGGGTGACGTTCGCCTACGGCCCGAACGCGGCGCCGGTGGTGCGCGACCTGGACCTGACCGTCGAACCCGGCGAGCACCTCGTGGTGGTCGGCCCCAGTGGCATCGGCAAGTCGACGCTGGCCGCCCTGGTCGCGGGGGTGCTCGTGCCGGACCGGGGCGAGGTGCTCGTGGACGGCCGGCCGGTCCGCCCGGTCGGCGGCGAGCCCTCCCGGCAGCGGGTGCTCATCCCGCAACAGGCGTACGTGTTCGGCGCGAGTGTGCGGGAGAACCTGCTCTACCTGTGCCCGGACGGCGCGTCCGCGGCGGCGCTGGCCGCGGCGACGGACGCGGTGGGCCTGGGGCCGCTGATCGATCGACTGGGCGGCCTCGACGCGCCGGTGGATCCGGCGTCGTTGTCGCAGGGCGAGCGCCAGTTGATCGCGTTGGGTCGGGCCCACCTGTCACCGGCGCCGCTGGTCCTGTTGGACGAGGCCACCTGCCATCTGGATCCGGCCGCCGAACGACGCGCCGAACGGGCCTTCGCGGACCGGCCGGGGACGTTGATCGTGGTCGCCCATCGGATCAGTTCGGCCCGACGGGCGGACCGGGTGCTGGTCCTGGACGGTGTACACGCGGTGTGCGGAACGCATCGGGAACTCCTGGATCGCTCGTCGTTGTACCGGGACCTGGTGGGGGACTGGCACTCGGAACGCATCTGAGGAGGATCGGGAGGGGGTCGGGATCCGGGCTCCGGCGCGTCGCCCGGATCCGACCGGGCCGGTGCTACACCCAGCCGGCGTCCTGCGAGATCCGGATCGCGTCGATCCGGTTGCGGGCGCCGGTCTTGCGGGTGATCGCGGACATGTAGTTGCGTACCGTGCCGATGCTGAGCCGCAGGTCGCGGGCTATCTCCGGAGCCGACGCCCCCTCGGCGGCGAGCGTCAGCACCCGTATCTCGCGCGGGGTCAACGGGGCGCTCGCGGCGCGCAGCAGGTCGAGCGCCAGCGACCCGTCCACATAGCGCCGACCGGCGGCCACCAACCGGATCGCTCTCGGTAACTGCGGAGGTCGCGCGCATTTGTCCACGAAGCCCAGGGCCTTGGCCTCGGCTGCCCGACACAGGCTGCCCGGCCGGGACGTGGTGGCCAGGACGAGCAGGGCGCAGTCCGGATCGACCGGGCGACGCGGCAGTTGCACGGATCCGGGACAGTCCACGTCCACCACGCAGACGTGCGGACGTTGGCACCGGGCCCGATTCGGTGCGCCGTCCCAACTGTCGGCCTCCACCTCGATGTCTTCCTCGCGATCGAGCAGCGCGGTCAGCGCCGATCTCATCAGTTCCGTGTCGTGCACCAAGAGAACGCGGATCATTGTTCGCTCCCGATAGACGCCGACGTCCCGAAGTTGCCCGTCGAGCACCTCGATAGCTACCCCGCCCCACGACTTGCACCACAACCTGTAATCGAATGATGCGTTTGTGCGACGTTTGGATCCGTCGCCCGTGATTCCTGTCGAACCACGACCGCTCGGGGCCGCTCTCGATCGCGCCGTGGCAGCACCTCGACCGACCCCGCCGACGGGGTGTGGCTACCGGCCGGAATCAGCGTCCGGGGGGAGGGTCGAGGCGGCGCGGCGGGTTCGGGCCCAGCCGGGCGCCCACGTTCGGCCGTAGGGGTGCTCGGGGGCCGACGCGACCAGGTGTTCGCGCAGGGCGGTGAGCCCGGGGTGCGGATTGTCGGCGCGCCACAGCAGCGAGTGCGGGTAGACGGGGGTCGGGTCGCACAGCGGGATGAGCCGCAGGTCGTGACCGACGGGCCAGACGAGCGGCGTGCGGTCGGTGAGGAAGGTCGCCAGCGTCGATGATTCGGCGATCGTGTCCAGGAGTACCTCGATGCCGAAGTCGGGGCCGATCGTGTCCACGGTGAATCCGAACGCGGCGGCGAACTCGTCGTAGTAGGCCGTCCATTCGGTGCCGCGGATGTTGCCCGGCATCCAGATCCGGCGCCCGGCGAGTCGGGCCGTGGCCACCGTCGCGGCGGTCGCGAACTCGTGGGTGGGGCCGACGAACAGCCGCAGCGGCTCGTCCAGGACCGGGGTCGCCTCGACGCCGTCGGGCAACCGCCGACCGGGCATGGTGACGGCCCGGATGCTCGCGTCGATGAGGCCCGACCGTACCGCGTCCACGGCCGCGTCGGCGCCGGGCAGGGTCACCACGTCCAGCCCGATCTCCGGATGCGCGAGGTGGAAGTCGCGCACCAGGCCGGCCGGGGCGAGCCGGCGCCCGACCACGTCGACCCGCAGCGCGCGCCGGCCCGGCCGCACCGACGCGGCGGCCTGCTCCTCGGCATGCAGCAGCGTCCGGGCATGCGGCAGGAACACCTGCCCGTCGATGGTCAATTGCGCGCCGCGCGCGGTCCGGACGAACAACTGCACACCGAGGTCCCGCTCCAGCGCGGCGATGCGCTTGGAGACGGCCTGCTGGGAGATCGACAGTCGGGCCGCGGCCGACTGGAACCGTCCCGCGTCCACGGCGGCGACGAAGGTGCGTACGGCGGCGATATCCACGCCCGTCATCCTAGAAGCACAACCGATCGTTGTGGATTGTGGGCGAGATAGTTGTTTGATCCCATTACGTCATGCTCGATTTGATGTCTCCGGTCAACGCTTGGTTGATCAAGCGCGCCTCCTCCCCGCCTCGGAGATGACTCAATCGTGCCGGATTCCTTCGTCCACCTGCACAATCACACCGAATACTCGATGCTCGACGGCGCCCAGAAGCTGGGACCGATGTTCGCCGAGGTCGCCCGGCTGGGCATGCCCGCGATCGCCATGAGCGACCACGGCAACATGTTCGGCGCCTACGAGTTCGCCCGGGTCGCGCGGGGCTTCGCCGGCGTCCGGCCGATCATCGGCATCGAGGCGTACGTGGCGCCCTCGTCCCGGTTCTCCCGCAAGCAGGAGTTCTGGGGACCCGGTGGTCGACGCGCCGTCGGCAACGACGGCGAGGGCTCCAAGGACGTCTCCGGCGGTGGTCGCTTCACGCACATGACCATGTGGGCGCGCGACGTCCGGGGACTGCGCAACCTGTTCCGGCTGAGCACCCAGGCCGGCTACGAGGGCCAATTCCCGGCCGGCAAGCCCCGGATGGACCGGGAGTCGATCGCGCGGCGATCCGAGGGCATCATCGCCACCACCGGCTGCCCGTCCGGCGAGGTACAGACCCGACTGCGGCTGCACCAGTACGACGAGGCGAAGGCCGCCGCCGCGGCGTACCGGGAGATCTTCGGCCCGGAGAACTACTTCCTGGAGTTGATGGACCACGGCCTGGCCATCGAACGCGACGTGCGCGAGGGACTGCTGCGTCTGGCCAAGGAGTTGAACCTCCCGCTGCTGGCCACCAACGACGCGCACTACGTCACCGAGGACCAGGCCGACGCGCACGACAGCCTGCTGTGCATCGGGGTCGGCAAGGACAAGAACGACCCCAAGCGGTTCCGCTTCGACGGCTCCGGCTACTACCTCAAGTCCCCCGCCGAAATGCGCGCCTTGTTCGCGGAGTTGCCCGAAGCCTGCGACAACACCCTGTTGATCGCCGAACGCGTCGAGTCATACCACGACGTCTTCGACTACGTCGACGAGATGCCGCACTTCCCGGATGTGCCCGCCGGCGAGAGCCAGGAGTCCTGGCTGCGTCGGGAGGTTCGCCGGGGGCTGGTGATGCGCTACGGGGATCCGATCCCGGCGCGGGTGCTGGACCGCTTCGAGACCGAGATGTCGGTGATCGGTCCGATGGGCTTCAGCTCGTACTTCCTCGTCGTCGCCGACATCTGCCGGCACGCCCGGGAGAACCGGATCCCGCTGGGTCCCGGGCGCGGCTCGGCCACCGGCTCCATCGTGGCCTACGCGACGCGGATCACCGAACTGTGCCCGCTGGAACACGGGTTGCTGTTCGAGCGGTTCCTCAACCCGGAGCGCGTCAACCCGCCCGACGTCGACCTCGACTTCGACGACCGCCAACGCGACCGCATGGTGCGCTACGTGACCGAGAAGTACGGCGACGAGTACACCGCCATGGTGAACACGTTCGGCCGGATCAAGGCCAAGAACGCGATCAAGGACTCGGCGCGCATCCTGGGCTACCCGTACTCCCACGGCGAGCGCATCACCAAGGCCCTGCCGCCGGACCACAACGGCAAACCGGCCCCGCTGGCCGCCGTCTTCGACGCCGCCCACGAGCGCTGGGCCGAGGCCGGCGAGCTGCGCCGCATGTACGACGAGGAGCCGGACGTGCGGCGGGTGCTGGACACCGCCCGCGGCGTCGAGGGCCTGATCCGCGGCACCGGGGTGCACGCCGCAGCGGTGATCCTGTCCAAGACCAGGCTCACCGACCGCATCCCGCTGCACATGCGCGCCTCGGACGGCGTGCGGATCACCGGGTTCGACTACCCCTCGTGCGAGGCGATGGGCCTGATCAAGATGGACTTCCTGGGTCTGCGCAACCTGGGCGTCATCGACCAGGCGATCCGGAACATCCGGGAGAACCGGGGCATCGACCTGGCCACCGTCGATCCGCTGGACGGCAACGCCTCGACCGTGGTGATCCCCCTGGACGACGCTCGGACGTATCGACTGCTGGCCGAGGGCAACACGTTCGGCGTCTTCCAACTGGACGGCGGCGGCATGCGGGTGCTGCTGCGGCAGATGGAGCCCACCCGGTTCGAGGACATCGCCGCGGTCAACGCCCTGTACCGTCCCGGCCCGATGGCGGCGAACGCACACACCAACTACGCGCATCGCAAGACCGGTCGCCAGGAGATCACCCCGATCCATCCCGAACTGCGCGACGCGCTGGAGCCGATCCTCGGGAACACCTTCCATCTGCTCGTCTACCAGGAGCAGATCATGGCCATCGCCCGGGAGTTGGCCGGCTACACGCTGGGCGGCGCCGACCTGTTGCGCCGCGCGATGGGCAAGAAGAAGCCGGAGGTACTCGCCGCGGAATGGGACAAGTTCCACGACGGCATGCGCGGGAACGGCTTCGGCGAGGAGGCGATCAAGGCCCTGTGGGACGTCATGCTCCCGTTCTCCGGCTACGCGTTCAACAAGTCGCACACCGCCGGCTACGGCCTGGTCTCGTATTGGACCGCCTATCTCAAGGCCAACCACCCGGCCGAGTACATGGCCGCACTGCTCACCTCCGTCGGCGACGACAAGGACAAGGCGGCGGTCTACCTCGCCGACGCCCGCAAGAACGACGTACGGGTCCTGCCCCCCGATGTCAACGAGTCCGTCGCGGAGTTCACCGCCGTCGGGGACGATGTGCGGTTCGGGCTGCGGTCGGTGCGCAACGTCGGCGACAACGTCATCGAGGCGATCGTCGACGCCCGGCGCAGGAGGGGCGGGTTCACCTCCTTCGCCGACTTCCTGAGCAAGGCGGACCTGCCCGCCCTGAACAAACGGGCCGTGGAATCGCTGATCAAGGCCGGCACGTTCGACTCGCTGGGGCATTCGCGCAAGGGCCTGGCCGCCGTGCACGAGGAGGCCATCGACGCGTTCGTCCCGGCGAAGAAGGCGGCGAGCTTCGGCCAGGACGATCTGTTCGCCGACGCGGGCGCGGGCGAGGGCGACGAACCCGCATTCGGCCTGGACTTCCCGATCGACGACGCCGAGTGGCCGCGCCGGCAACTCCTGGCCACCGAACGCGAGATGCTCGGGCTCTACGTCTCGGCCCATCCGCTGGACGGGGCCGAGCACATCCTCGCCGCCGCGCGGGACTGCTCGATCGCCGCACTGCTCGGCTCCGAACGCGGCTCCGGGGAGGTGCGACTGTCCGGACTGATCACGGGGGTGCAGCTCAAGACGACCAAACAGGGCAACGTGTGGGCCATCGTCGACCTCCAGGACCGGGACGCCGGCATCGAGGTCCTGTTCTTCCCCGCCGTCTACCGGCTCGTCCGACCCGCCCTGGTCGAGGACCACGTGGTCTCGGTCACCGGCCGGATCGAGGAGCGGGACGGAACCCCGAACGTCTTCGGTCGGGAGGTGACCGTGCTGGACGTGTCCTCCGCCGAACACGGCGGCCGACCGCCGGTGCGCCTGGCCCTGCCCGCCCACCGGGTCACCGAGCAGTCGGTGGCCGAACTCAAACGAATCCTCGCCGCCCACCCGGGCGACTCCCCGGTCCACCTCACCGTGCGCGGCGTGCACAAGACCACCGTCTACGCGCTGGCCGCGAAGGTCGACGCGAGCACCCTGGCCTCCGAGATCAAGGTGACCTTCGGGGCGGAGTCCTGGGTGGGCAGCGCGTAGGGGTCGCCTCCTTCGGACCCGGCGCGGATCAGCGGGCGGACAGGGCGTCGTCCACCCAGTCCCCGGCCAGCACCTCGTCCAGGACCAGCGCGCCCGCACCCAGCATGCACGCGTCCCGGCCGGTCACGGCGGTGGCGATCTCCAGGTCGCGGGTGGCCAGCGGCAGGCAGCGTTCGTAGATCGCGCCGCGTACCGCGGCGACGAAGGGCTCGGCGGCGGAGAGGCCGCCGCCCAGGACGAGCACGTCGGGGTTGAAGAAGTTCACCAGCGGGGTGAGCACCTGCCCGGCCAGCCGGCCCGCGTTGCGGACCAGCGTGGTCACCTCGGGCACGCCGTCGTTGACCAGTTCGACCAGTTGGCGCGACGAGGAGACCTCGATGCCCTGCGCGCGCAGCGTGCGCTGCAGCGCCGCGCCGCTCGCGTGCGCCTCCAGGCAGTCGGAGTGCCCGCACGAGCAGGTGACCGGTTCGGGGACGTGCACCGGGACGTGGCTGATGTCGCCGGCCGCGCCGCGCCCGCGGTGCAGCTTCCCGGACGCGATGATGCCGCAGCCGATCCCGGTGCCGGCCTTGACCGCCATCAGGTTGTCCCGATCCGGCCAGCCGTAGCGGTGTTCGCCGACCGCCATCAGGTTGGCGTCGTTCTCCACCACCACGCGTACGCCGAGCAGTTCGCTCATCCGGCGGCCGATCGGGTACTCGTTCCAGCCGGGCATCCGGGACGGCGCGACCACCTTGGCCGCGCCCGGATCGACCGGGCCCGGCATGCCGATGCCGACGCCGAGCAGCGGCAGTTGCTCCACCGATGCCTGACGGAGCGTCATCCGAAGGTGCTCGACCAGCCGTTCGCTCACCCGCTCGGGGCCTTCGGCGATGTCGCCGGGGAGTTCACGCTCCAGCAGCACCCGGCCGCCCAGATCCAGGACCGCCATCCGGACGTGGTGGGTGCCCACGTCCACGGCCACCACCACGCCCGCGTTCTCGTGCAGGCGCAACTGCCGGGGTCGCCGGCCGCCCCGGGAGGCGCCCTCGCCGTCCTCGCGCAACAGCCCGGCGTCGATGAGCTCCTCCACGCGCAGGGAGACGCTCGACGGGGCCATTCCGCTCATTCGGGCGAGTTCCGCCCGGGATCGACCGTGCCCCTTGGCCACCAGTCGCACCAGGTCACCCGCGCTTCCAGCCAACGTCCCACTCCCGTTCGAGGCACACCTGCTGCGGTACGGCAGTGACAGGAATAGCACACCCCGTAATAACCAGCAAGGCATTGACTTCCTTCGAATTCAACTTCTACTGTCACATGAAACTTCGATTCCGAACAAAGATGGAGCGTTGATGAAGTCCGCGTCGCCTTCTTCCGCCGTACTGACGCCCATGGTCGAGGCGCGCGCCATCAACAAGTCGTTCGGGGCGGTCCGCGTGCTGACCGACGTGGACCTGACCGTCGCCGCCGGCGAGGTGGTCGTGCTGATCGGCCCCTCCGGCGCGGGCAAATCGACCCTGTGCCGCTGTCTGAACCGGCTGGAAAACGTCGATTCGGGCGTGGTCCTACTGGATGGGGAGGAACTGCCCGCCGAGGGTCGGGCATTGGCCCGGCTGCGCACCGAAGTGGGCATGGTCTTCCAACAGTTCAACCTGTTCGCGCACAAGACCGTGCTGCAGAACGTCACGCTCGGACCGACCCGGGTCAAGGGCCTGTCCGCGAGCGACGCGGACCGGCAGGCCCGGGCGTTGCTGGACCGGGTGGGCATCGCCGACAAGGCGGACCACTACCCGGCACAACTGTCCGGCGGCCAGCAGCAGCGTGCCGCGATCGCCCGGGCCCTGGCCATGCAGCCCAAGGTGATGCTCTTCGACGAACCGACCAGCGCGCTGGACCCGGAGATGGTCAACGAGGTCCTGGACGTGATGGTCGACCTGGCCCGCGAGGGCATGACCATGGTCGTGGTCACGCACGAGATGGGCTTCGCCCGCCGGGCCGCGGACCGCGTGGTCTTCATGGCCGACGGACAGATCGTCGAGGTCGGCACGCCCGACACCTTCTTCACCGCTCCGACCACGGACCGCGCCCGGGACTTCCTGTCCAAGGTGCTCAGTCACTGACACCCCGGGTACCTCGCCGGCGCCCACCGGGCCGTACCCCCTCGTCCCGTCCCCACCACACCCTCACCTGCGAAGGAAGGCCCCGATGTCCGGCTTCCCCCTGCGTCGCCCGCGCGCCGCCGCAACCCCGCGTCGCCTGCGCTCCGCCGTCCCGGCGGTGCTCGCGGCCCTGTCCCTGACCGCGCTGGCCGCCTGCTCCGGGGGCTCCTCCTCGGACGTGCCCGGCGGCGCCAAGCCGGCCGGCGAGGACGTCGCCAAGAAGGCCGACGTCGCCCCGGACAGCGCGATCCTGCCCAACTCCACGATGGCCAAGATCAAGGCGCGCGGCTATCTGATCGTCGGCGGCTCGCAGGACGCGCCGCTGTGGTCGCAGCTCAACCCGATATCCGGCAAGACGGACGGGTTCGACGCCGAGATGGGCCGGTTGCTCGCCAAGTACATCATCGGCAAGCCCGAGGTGAAGATCGTCAGTTCGGCCACCGAGACCCGTGAGGCGCTGCTCCAGAACGGCACCGTCGACGTGGTCTTCCAGACCTACACGATCACCCCCAAGCGGGCCGAACAGGTCGCCTTCGCCGGTCCGTACTACTCGTCCGGCCAGGCCATCCTGGTCAAGAAGGGCGCGGGCGGCATCAAGACGCCGGCCGACCTGAACGGCAAGACCGTGATCGCCGGCGCCAACACGCCCGCCATCGCCGCGATCAAGCAGGTCGCCCCCGACGCGAAGGTGGTCACCTTCGGCAGCGACCCGGAGTGCGTCACCGCGCTGCGCCAGGGCCGCGGCGACGCCTACGTCCAGGACCAGGCGCTCCTGGTCGCGGACGTCAAGCAGAACCCGGACACCACCGTGGTCGGCGAGCCGTTCACCGCCGATCCGTACGGCATCGGACTCGGGCACGACGACGCCGCGTTCAAGACGTTCGTCAACGACTGGCTGCGCAAGATCGGCCAGGACGGCTCGTGGCAGTCGGTCTGGAAGCAGACGCTGGGCACCGTCGTCGAGGGCAACCCGCCGACCCCGCCCGCGATCGGCGGCGTGCCCGGCTCCTGATCCCCGGGGCGGGAGGGCCGCACACCACGCCCTCCCGCCCCGGCGCTCGACCCGAGTCGCCCCCACCCGCGCGTCCCTTCCCGCCCTCTCCCGAAAGGCCATCGCCGATGGATGTCGTGCTGCGACATCTCTCCGCCTTCACCGACGGCATCACCACCACGCTCGAACTCACCGCGTTGTCGTTCGCCGGCGCGCTGCTGATCGGCGTCGTGGTGGCCGCCCTGCGGGTCTCCCCCGTCGCCGCCCTGCGCGGCGTGGGCACCGTGTACGTGGAGACCTTCCAGAACACCCCGCTGCTGGTCCTGCTCGTGCTGTTCGTCTTCGGCCTGCCCGAAGTCGGGGTGATCTTCCCGCTGTTCACCACCGCAGTGATCGTGATCGCGCTGTACGAGGCGGCCTACATCGCCGAGGCGGTGCGCTCCGGGATCAACACGGTCTCCATCGGCCAGGCCGAGGCGGCCCGGGCCCTGGGACTGACTTTCGGCCAGTCGCTGCGTCTGGTGATCCTGCCGCAGGCGCTGCGCGGCGTGGTCCAGCCGATCGGCAACATCTTCATCGCGCTGACCATGAACACCTCGTTGGCCGCGGCGGTGGGCGTGGTCGAACTGACCTCCGCCGCGAACCGGGTCAACCTGCTGGAGGCGCAGCCGATCCCGGTGTTCGTCGGCGCGGGCCTGGGCTACATGGTCATCTGCGCCGCCGCGGGCCTGCTCACCGGCGTGATCGAGCGGAAGGTGGCGATCGTGCGATGAGCGCGTCCCGAGTGTTGTTCGACGAGCCCGGCCCGATCGCGCGTCGCCGGATGCGCATCGCCGGCATCGTGGCCGGTGTCACAGTGGCCGCGCTGTTGGCCCTGGCCGTACGGCGGTTCGCCGACCACGGCCAACTCGACGCGGACAAGTGGCGGCCCTACACCACGTGGCCGATGTGGCGATATCTGCTGGAGGGCCTGTGGGCCACGATCCGCGCCGCGGCCGTCGCCACCGCGCTGTCCGTGGCCGGCGGCATCGTACTGGCCCTGGGGCGGTTGTCCCGGCGTCGTGCGCTGCGTTGGCCGGCCACCGTGTACATCGAGGTGATGCGTACCGTTCCGGTGTTGCTGCTGGTCTATCTGGTCCTGTTCGGACTGCCGCACTACGGCGTGGACCTGCCGCTGTTCTGGAAACTGGTGTTGCCTTTGTCGGTGTCCGCCGCCGCCGTGTTCGCGGAGATCTTCCGGGCCGGCATCCTGTCCCTGGACCGGGGTCAGCGCGAAGCGGGCCTGGCCGTCGGCCTGACCGACACGCAGACCATGCGGCTGATCGTGCTGCCGCAGGCGATCCGCCGGTTGTTGCCGTCGCTGGTCAGCCAATCGGTGGGCCTGCTCAAGGACACCTCGCTGGGTTTCATCGTCAGCTATTCCGAACTGCTGTACAGCGGCCGGGTGTTGGCCAGCTACAACCGACTGCTGATCCAGACCTACATCATCATCGCGCTCGTCTACATCGTGCTCAACGCGTCGTTGTCCAAGCTGGCCCGCACGCTGGAGGCCCGGCAGGGCTTCCGCCCCGCCGGCCGCCGCAACCTGCGGACCCTGCTGCGGGCTCGCGCGGGCGCGGACGGCCGGCTGTGAGCGGGCCGCGCACGACCGCGCCGACCGTGACCGCACCACCCGTGACCGCACCACCCGTGCTCGGCGACCCGAGCGAATGCCCCGCCCCGGAGGACCCGATGCGCCAGGAGGACACCGTGCGCCCCGAACCCAGCACCCGCTACGCCGAGTTGGCCGAGGTGGTCCGCTCCGGCTTCGTGGAGAGTCGGCACTTCGGCAGCCTGGTCGCGCTGGCCCCGGACGGGCGGCCCGTGATCGAGCTCGGCGACCCGAACGAGCCGGTGATACCCCGCTCTTCGGCCAAGCCGTTCCAGGCGCTGGCCTGTCTGCGCGCGGGTGCGCCGTTGGTCGGGGCACATGTGGCCATCGCGGCGGGCAGCCATACCGGGCAGGACTTCCACGTGCACGCGGTGGGCGAGATCCTCGCGGCGGCCGGCCTGACCGGCAACGCGCTGCGGTGTCCGCCGAGTCGGCCGGAGGACGAGGCGGCCTACCGGGCGATGATCGGGCGCGGCGAGGCAAACTCGCGGGAGCGGATGAACTGTTCCGGCAAACACGCCGCGATGTTGGCCGCGTGTGTCGCGGCCGGGTGGCCCACCGACGGCTACCTCGATCCGGCGCACCCGCTCCAGGTGCTGGTCCGCGAGGGCATCGAGGAGTCGGCGGGCGAATCGACGGTACACACCGCCGTGGACGGCTGCGGCGCGCCGGTGTTCGCGATGACCCTGACCGGGCTGGCCCGCGGCGTCCGCGCGCTGGCCACCTCGTCCGACGGTCCCGGGCGCACGGTGGCCGACGCGATGCGCGAGCACCCGCGCTACGTCGGCGGGGACGGGCAGGCCAACACCGAGGTGATGCGGCTGCTGCCCGGCGTCGTGGTCAAGGGCGGCGCCGAGGGCGTGTTCGTGGCCGCGACGACCGCCGGGCACGCGGTCGCGGTCAAGGTGATCGACGGCAGCCCGCGCGCGACCACCGCGCTCGCGCTGGCCGCGTTGCGCACGCTCGGCGTGGACACGGCCGCGGCGCACGAGTGGGCGTCCGTACCGGTGCCGGGCGGCGGTCTGCCGGTCGGCGAGGTCCGGGTGACCGCCATGCCGACCTGACGTCCCCCTCCGCTCATCCGCTCATCCTCGCTCACCGGGAGAAACACGCCATGATCGTCACCGCCGGCCCCGACACCACCCCGACCTACGAGATCTGCATCGACGACGTCCCCGGCGCGCTTGCCGCCGAACGGGTGGGCGCGCACCGGGTCGAGTTGTGCGCGGACCTGTTCGAGGGCGGCATCACGCCCAGCCTCGGCCTGATCGAGACGACCCTGGCCGCCGTCGACACGATCCGGGTCCATGTCATCGTGCGTCCGCGTGGCGGCGACTTCGTGTACGACGAGTACGAGGTCGCCGCGATGCGTCGGGACGTCGAGGCGATCCGGGCGGCCGGCGCGCACGGCGTGGTGATCGGCGCGCTGACCGCGGACGGCGACCTGGACCGGCCGGTGATCGAGCAGCTGATGGCCGCGGCCGGCGATCGTTCGGTCACCTTCCACCGCGCCTTCGACATGACCCGCGACCCGCACGCCGCGCTGGAGCAGCTGATCGAACTCGGTGTCGACCGGGTGCTCACCTCCGGCCAGGACAGCAGCGTGCTGGAGGGCGCACCGCTGATCGCGCGCCTGGTCGAACAGGCCGCGGGCCGGATCGTGATCATGCCGGGCGGCGGCATCACCGCCCGCAACATCGACCGGGTGCTGGCCGCCACCGGCGTGCGCGAGGTGCACTTCGCGGCCGGTGCGGTTCTGGAGAGCACCGCGACGCACCGCAACCCGCTCCCCTACATGGGCGGCGCGCTGCGGCAGCCGGAGTACGCCCGCCGGGTGACCTCGGCGGACGGCATCCGCGACGTGGTCGAGGCCGCCCGCAGGCGCTGACCCGAAGGCGCGGGCGGCCGTCGGGAAACCGTCGGCCGGAACGCGATGAGTTTGCCGCGCGAAACAGGTCGGTACTCGTGTACGTCACCCCGCACCGAGTACCGGAGGTAACGATGACCGGCAAGGGATTCACCACCTGTCTGTGGTTCGACGGTCAGGCCGAGGAGGCCGCGAACCACTACCTGTCCATCTTCGAGGACGGCAAGCTGGGCCGGATCGGCCGCTACACCGAGGCCGGTCCCGGTCCGGCGGGCTCCGTGCTCGCCGTCGAGTTCGAGATCAACGGGCAGCGCTTCGTCGGCGTCAACGGCGGCCCGCAGTTCACCTTCGACGAGGCCATCTCGTTCCAGATCCCGTGCGCCGATCAGGACGAGGTGGACTACTACTGGGCCAAGCTGTCCGAGGGCGGGTCGGAGGGGCCCTGCGGGTGGCTCAAGGACAAGTACGGCGTGTCCTGGCAGGTCGTGCCGACCGAGCTGATCGACCTGATCGGCGACCCGGACCCGGAGAAGGCGACCCGGACCACCGCCGCGATGCTCAAGATGGGCAAGCTCGACATCGCCGCGCTGCGCAGGGCGTACGCCGGCGAGTGACCACCTCGCGGCTGCGCGGACCGGCTCGTGCCCCCTGTCCCCGGGGCACGAGCCGGTGATCGCGCGCCGCCGAACACGACGCGGCGCGAGGTTGCGGGTGGCTCGGCAACCGCGCCTCGCCCCGGGCTCGATACGAGCGCAGCGGCGAGGTGTTCCGTACCGTCGCCGAAGACCGGCACGGACCCGCTCGGTGACGACCCACCCGAGCGGCGCCGGGCCGAAGCGGCCGTCGTGACGCTGCGCCGGTACCCGGCCGAGCACACCTCGGCACAGGGCTGAGGGTGTGTCGGTGTTCGTCGAACTCGCCTCCCGGGCGGTCGCGGCCCCGGGCCGCAGTCGCCGGGGGCGCTGCGCCGGCTGGCCGCCGCGTGCACTATTCGACGTCGGTCGTGTCCCGGGTCGTGGCCGCCGCGTGGACCGACGGGTCGGCGGCCAGATCGCGGATCAGGGTCAGGGCATAGGACTCGATGGCGGTGACCAGGTCGACCTCCGTCGGGTCGAGCAGCCATTGCATCTGCAGACCGTCCATCGTGGCCAGGAGTTCCGCGGCCTTGTGCGCCGGGTCGATCTCGGCGCGGATCTCGCCGGTGGCCTGGGCGTCGGTGATGATTCGGGCGATCAGCGCGCGCAGTCGTCGATAGCGCTCGACGAAGTACTCGTGGGCGGGATCCTCCGCGTCCAGGTTCTCCATGGTCAGCACCGCGAGCAGGCGCGCGAGACCCGGTTCGCGCTGATTGCGGTGTGCGGAGGCGGGCAACTCCCGGATCGCCCGCAGGCCGCCGATGGCCACCGACTCCTGGGCGAACTCGATGCTCTGCGCGCCCCGTCGCTCGATCACCGCCTGCAACAGTCCTTCCTTGCTGCCGAAGTAGTAGAGCAGCGCCGGCTGGGTGATCCCGGCGCGGGCCGCGACCTCGGCCAGGCCGGTGCCGCGAAAGCCGCTGCGGGCGAAGAGTTCGCCGGCGATGGTCACCAGTTCCTCGCGCCGTCGCGCGCCGCGCTCACTGCGCCCCGGGCCGCGGCGGGGCTGGGGGCTTCCTCGGGACGGCCGCGCACGATCCTCGTCGTCTCCGCGTGTTCTCTCAGTCACAGTCAGCATCCTATCATTTTTATCTAGTGGTTAGTAAAAAACGGAGTTAGGGTGTGTCCGCCGAGCGGCAGCGGGGGTCCCCGCCGCTCGGGATCCACTCGGGATCCGGGCGTTCCGCATCGGGTGCCGGGAGCCGAGGGTCGAGAATCGGAAGGACACGCACGATGCAAGACACACTCGTGGGCCGTCGTTGGCAGGGCCAGTGGCTCTGGACCGAACACGGTGCGGTGGGGGAGCCGCCGCACGAGAACCCGATGAACGGATCGCTGGATCCCGAGCGATTCGACCGCCGCGTGTTGTTCCGGCGCACCTTCGAGTTGACCGAGATACCCGAGCACGCACCGTTTCGGATCAGCTCCGACTCCCGACACGTGCTGTACGTCAACGGCGTCGAACTGACCCGCGGCCCGATCCGACACGGTACCCGCCGGCTGTACTACGACCACGGCGACGCGGCCGCGGCGCTGCGCCCCGGACGCAACGTGATCGCCGTGCTGGTGCGCTTCTACGGCCACCGCACCGCATGGTGGGTACCCTCCCCGACCACGTACACCCTGGGCGGCGGCGCGCTGGTCGCCGAGTTCGGCGTCGGCGGGGACACCTGGATCGCCACCGACGCGTCCTGGCGCTGCCTGGAGTCGGACGCCTGGACCCCGTGCGCACCGCAATCCACGGTCTCCCCGCAGATCCCCGAGATCCTGGACGCCAGGCGGCTCGACCCGGCCTGGACCGGCCTCGACTTCGACGACGAACACTGGCCTGCCGCAACGGTGTTGCCCGCCTCGCACGTGGGCAGCGCGGGCGCCACCCGGCCACCCTCCGAGCCGTACGGCGCATTGTTGCCCAACCCGCTGCCGCAACCGGGCGGGGCCACCCGCACACCCGCCTCCTTCGCCACCGCGGCGCTGACCGCGGCCCCGCGTCCCCAGGGCCCGCTCGGCTTCGCCGACATTCACACCGCACTGGCCGACGCACTCGGCGAGATCCGCCCCGAGGCCCGGCCCGACACCGCGGCCGACCCGGACGAGACGTCCGCGGTCTCCTCGCTCGCACTGCCCGCCGGCCGCCGACTGGTCATCGCCGACCTCGGCCGAATGGTCAGCGGCACGCTGCGCATCGACGTCGAAGCCGCCCCCGGCACCGTGCTGTTCGGCGCGCTCAGCGAGTCGCCGACCCCCGCGGCGCTCTCCAGCGCGGCGTGCTTCGCATACACCACACGCGGCGGCGACGGCGAACGATTCGAACTCGGCGACCCGGCGGGCGGGCGCTACATCGTGCTCGTGGTCTGCGCCACCGGCCCGCTCCGGCTCACCCCGACCCTCGCCGAACGACTGCGCCCGCGTCCGGCCGGCCCGTACTTCGCCTGCTCGGACCCGCTGTTGACGGAAATCCATCGGGTGGGCCTGCGCACCGTGGACCTGACCGCACACGACGCCTACATCGACTGCCCCAGCCGGGAACAGCGGGCCTGGACGGGCGACGCGGTCGTGCACCAGTCGGTCGACCTGGTCAACAACCCGGACTGGAGCCTGGCCCGGCACGCACCACTGCTCACCGCGACCCCGCGCGCGGACGGCCTGTTGCCGATGGTGGTCGCGGGCGACGCCGGCGATCCGGACCTGATCACCATCCCGGACTGGTCGCTGCACTGGGTGCGTTCGGTGCACAACCTCTACCGGCACACCGGCGACCGCGCCCTGGTGGCCCGCCTGATGCCCGCCGCCGAAGCAGTGCTCGACTGGTTCACCGCCTTCCTCGGCCCGGACGGCCTGGTCCGGGACGTGACCGGATGGGTGCTGATCGACTGGTCGCCGGTGCAGGTCGAGGGCACCAGCGCAACACTGAACGCGCTGTGGGCACGCGCCCTGGGCGACTTCGCAGAGATGGCCCACTGGCTCGGCGACGCCGGTCGGGCCGCGTGGGCACGCGGCCTGCACGACGTGGTGCGCGCGGGCTTCGAGGTGTTCTGGGATGCCCGGCGGGGCGGCTACCGCGACCACGCGGTCCACGACGTGGTACAGCCCGCGATGAGCGAGCACACCACCGCCGCCGCGGTCTGCGCCGGCCTGGTCCCGGCCGAACGCACACAACGGGTACGGGAGTTCCTACTCGCCCGGGACGCCATGTTCACCCTGGCGCCGGTCGCCGCGCACGGCGGCGATGCGGACGGCGCGCCGACCGGCCACCGGATCGAGCGCTTCTCCCCGCCCTCGGTCACCTGGGACGTGCACCGGCAAGTCGTGGGCGCCCAGCCCTTCTTCCGCTACGTCGTGCACGACGCACTGGCCCGGCTGGGCGCCGCGGACGCGCTCACCGGGCTGTACCGCGACTGGGCACGGCTGCTGGCCACCGGGCCCACCGCGTGGCGGGAGACCTGGGAGGGCGGCACCTACTGCCACGGCTGGTCCGCCACACCCAGCCGCGATCTGCTCGTGTACACGCTGGGCGTCACCCCCGCCGAGCCCGGCTATGCCACGGTCCGCGTGGCCCCCCGGCTCGGCGACCTGAGCTGGGCCAGGGGCGCGGTGCCCACCCCGCACGGGCTGGTCCACGTGCACGTCGACGGCAATCGTGTCCACGTCGAATCCCCGGTGCCGGTCACGCTCGTGGCCCCGGACGGCAGCGTCGCCGACCACCCCGCGGGCACGTTCGACACCGCCCTGGACGCCCTCGCCGGGGGCGCCCTCGTCGACGCCGCGCCGGTCGCACCCCGCGGCCAGGGCACGAATCGAGGTCGACCATGACCACCGTCACCCCGCACACCACGTCGAGACCGGTCGTGCGGCCGGCCCCGACCCGCACACCCCCGCCGCGCCGACCCCGCAACGGCCGCGTGCCGTGGTGGTTCGTCGTACCCGCCGCCGCGGTCCACCTCGCGGTCCCGGTCGTACCGGCACTGCGCGGCGCGAGCCTGTCGCTGACCGACTGGGACGGCATCAGTGCGACCCGGGACCCCGCAGCCCGACTTCGACGCGAGAATGGCGGCCGGTCAGGCGACCTTCGCCGGCTCGGGCTGGGCGAGCGCGTTCACCAAGTACCGGGAGATGCAGGACCGGGGATGCTTCGACGCGGACCCCGGCGGCACCAGCCTGACCGCGGCGAGCGGACAGTTCCTGGCGGGCAAGTCGGTCGGCTTCGTGATGACCACGTCGGCGGCGAACTCGGTGGCCAAGGCCGCGCCGGGTACGAAGATCGCCTCGTTCCCGCTGCCCGCGTCCGATGTGGTCGCGGAGAACCGGGTGCCGGTCGCGCCGAGCAGCGGCCTGGCGGTCCATGCGAGGAGCGGCCACAAGGCCGCGGCGATCAGGTTCCTGGACTTCCTCGCCCGCCCCGAGGTGATGAGCGCCTACGCCAGGACGGCGGATGTGCCGCCGCTGCTGACCGGTGTGGAGTACACCCCCTCGCCCGTGCAGGCCGTCGTCGTGCAGGCGCCGGCCCAGGGCAACACGAGCCCGTGGCCGGATCAGCACTGGCCGAACACCCAGGTCCAGCAGGCGCACTTCGCCGGCGTGCAGGAACTGCTCACGGGGCGGGCGTCGGTGAACTCGGTGCTCGCAAACATGGACAAGGAGTACAGGCGCAAGTAGCCCGGGGCATCCGGTCGTGGTCTCGGATCGCGGTCGTCGGTCGTGGTTCCGGCTCCCCGGCTCCGGCTCCTTCCACCATCGCACGTTCTCCCTCCAGCCTCCTTCCCGCCTTGTCCCTCCCGCCGTCCCGGCCGCACGACCCGCGCCCCGCGCCCTCGTGCGGCCGGGGGCGGTTCGGGTCGGCAACCCCGTCCGGCGCCCGGCGCCGCCGCATACCCCTGGAGTGCCCTGTGCAGCAACAACTCGGTGTGGCCGCCCTCTTGAGCGATTCCGCACTGCGCCACCCGGACCGCGTCGCCGTCGTCGAAGGCGAAATCCGGGTCGGCTACCGGCAGTTGTGGGCCGATGTCCTGCGCTACGCCGCGGCATTGCGCGAGCGTGGCGTCGAGCCGGGTGATCGGGTCGCGATCATGTTGCCGAACATCGCGCTGTTCCCGCGCGTGTACTACGCGGTCATCGCGGCCGGTGCCTCGGTCGTACCGATCCACGCGCTGTTGGTCGCGGAGGAGGTCGAATTCATCCTGCGACACAGCGGATCCGTGCTCGTGATCAGCGGCGGCGCGTTGTGGCCGACCGCGCTGGCCGCCGCCGACGCGGCCGGCATCGCGGCGCTGGGCGCCGACCACGAGCACCGCGGCGAGCCGCTGACCACCGCCCACCCGACCACGGCCGACGACATCGCGGCCATCCTGTACACGAGCGGCACCACGGGTCGCCCCAAGGGCGCCCGGTTGACCCACCTGAACCTCGTGCTCAACGCCACCGTCTGCGCCCAGGACCTGCACGAACTCGGCCCGGGGGACGTGGTGTTGGGCTGTCTGCCGCTGTTCCACAGCTACGGCCAGACCTGCGCGATGAACGCCGCGCTGCGCGCCGGGGCCACGCTCGTACTGATGCCGCGCTTCGACGCGGCCGGCGCCGTCGACGTGATCGTCCGCGAGGGGGTGAGTGTCTTCATGGGTGTGCCGACCATGTTCCACGCGCTCACCGAGGCGGCCGGCGAACGAACCATGCCGAGCCTGCGGTTGGCGGTATCCGGCGGCGCCGCCCTGCCGGTCGCCGTGCTGGAGCGGTTCGAGGCGGCGTTCGGCACGCACGTGTTCGAGGGATACGGGCTGACCGAGACGTCCCCGGCCGCGACCTTCAACCAACGACTGCTCGGCCGCCGACCCGGCACGGTCGGGCATGCGATCCGCGGTGTGGAGGTGGCCGTCGCCGCCGCCGACGTGGACGAACGCATAGACCTGCTGCCGACGGGGACGGTCGGCGAGGTCGTGGTCCGCGGCCACAACGTCTTCGCCGGCTACCTGGACGACCCGGCCGCCACCGCCGCCGCGATCGTGGACGGCTGGTTCCGGACCGGCGACCTCGGCGTCGTCGACGAGGACGGTTTCCTTGCCATCGTCGACCGGAAGAAGGACCTGGTCATCCGCGGCGGCTACAACGTCTACCCCCGCGAGGTCGAGGAAGTCCTGGCCCGGCACCCGGCGATCGCCCAGGTCGCGGTGTACGGCGCGGCGCACGAGGCGCTCGGCGAGGAGGTGCATGCCGCGGTCGTCCTGCGCCCCGCCCCGGCCGGTACCCGGGCCCCGACACCGGAGGAGTTGATCGACTGGGCGCGTGAACACCTCGGTCGGCACAAGTATCCGAGGGTGATCCGCACGCTCGACGCACTGCCGCTGGGGCCCACCGGCAAGATCCTGAAGCGGGCCCTGCGCGACGAGGCGACGGGCGAGGGCGGCGGCGGGGTTTGACGGGTGAAACGCAACGGACGGGGCCTCAGGCGCCGGCCAACGCGGCGTTCGCCCGCTCGGTGATCAGGGCCAGCACCCGGCCCGTGACCGCCAGGTCCTCGGCCGGGATGTCGGCGTACAGTCGGGCCGAGATCGGGGCGGTCTCGGCGGCGCTGTTCTCGTACAACTCCCGCCCGGCGTCGGTCAGTCGCAGCCGGGACGCCTGCGCCGGGTCCGCCTCCAACAGTTCGGCGGCCGTCAGTTCCCCGATCACGTCGTGCACGAGCGATTCGTCGGCTTTCAGCGAACCGACGACGTCGGCGACCAGCTCGTCACGGCCGATGCTCCCACCCGCGACCGCGACGACCCGGAGCGTCACGCTCTGGTGGAACGTGGCGCCGTGGCGGGCCAACACTCTTTCCAGGAGGGCCCGTCCGGCGTAGTGCGTCAGGGCGATGACCCGGGCGTTGGCGGGGACGGGGGTGGGGGCGGTTGCGGTGCCGGTCATGACTGCTCCTCAGGATTCTCGGTGCTGCTCGACTGATGAATACAGTACATGACGACTATGTACATGGCTACTATTTACCGGAGTGGGCGCGCCCGGCACCGCCACTCCCCGTCACCGACGACGGCCGCGCATGCGGTTGGGCATGCGGCCGGGCATGAGGAAGGTCGGGAGGCGGCCACTCACCGCACTCCCGACCTTCCGATCCGGTGGGCTACTTGAGCCCGTTGTCGACCGCGGTCATCAGCACTCCGGTGTCCCCGCTCATCTCCCAGAGCATCGCGCCCAGGAGGTTCTTGGTGCGGAGCCAGGCCGTCTTCTTACCGATGGACCACGCGTCGTCGAAGGTCCACCATTGGCCGTTGTTGCCGGTGTAGCCGTAGGTCGAGACCGACTGTTCGTCGTGGTAGACGGTCAGGTTCGGTACCGACGCGATCAGGTTGGCGTAGCCCCTGGTACCGGACTCCTCCGGGAACTGGCCCGGTGCGGCGCCGTTGGCGGCCTGCCATTCGCCGTGCGCCCCGCCGTCCGTGACCTGTTGCCAGCCACGTCCGTAGAACGCGAGCCCGAGCACCAGTTTGCGTGGGTCGACGCCTTGGTCCAGGTAGTACTGGACGGTCGATTCCACGCTGAACTTGGTCGGGTACGGGTCCCCCGCGTCGACGTACAGGTTGCCCTGGTCGCCGGTGCGGTTGGGTTCCCAACTGTTGTCACTGCCGGAGCCGTGGAAGTCGTAGCCCTGGACGTTGGCGAAGTCCATGTAGTCGAACACGCTGGGCGTGCCGTCCCGCGTGCTGATGTCCCAGCCCGCATCGATCTTGCCCGGGTCCGCCGGGGTGAACGCGGTGAGCAGGTAGTGCTTGCCGGTGGTCGTGGTCAGCGCTTCCATCTGCTTGCGGAACTCGGCCATCAGCAGGGTCAGGTTGTTCTTGTCGTCGGTCGAGATGTGGTTGCCGGCGTGACCCTCGGAGCCGGGCCATTCCCAGTCGATGTCGAACCCGTCGAAGACACCCGCCGCGACACCGGTGCCGCCGCGTCCGTTGGTCACCGGCAGGTTGCCCTTGATGTACATGTCCACGCAGGACTTCACGAACTTCTGCCGCGACGCGTCGGTCTTGGCCGCGTCCGAGAAGTACCTGCTGTACGTCCAGCCGCCGATCGAGATCAGCGTCTTCAACTTCGGGTACTTGGCCTTGAGTTGCAGAAGCTGGTTGTAGCTTCCGGCCAACGGCTGGTTCCAGGTGTCGGCGGTTCCGTTGACGGACTCGCCCGCACCGACCGAGCGTTCGTAGTCGGCCCACGAATCGCCCGCGCCGTCACCCTGGTTGGGGTCCTGCGGTCCCGGAGTGGTGGCCCTGGTGACGCCGTTGAGGCAGGTCAGGTTGGTGGGATCGATGTTGGAGAAGGCGTAGTTGAGGTGCGTCAGCTTGGCCGCCGCCCCGGAGGTGTCCAGCGACTTCATCGTGTAGGCGCGGCCGTAGATGCCCCACTGCACGAAATAGCCCACCCGCGCGTAGTCGTTGCCGGGGGTGCCTCCGCCGGTGGTCTTGACCGTCAGCGGCGCACTGGCCGGGCCGGTCTGGTCGATGGTGTCCCGGGCGACCACCGTGTAGGTGTACGTGGTGTTCGCCGTCAGGCCGGTGTCCCCGTAGGTGGTGCCGGTCACGGTCGCGAGTTTGGTCGCGCCTCGGTAGACGTCGTAGTTCTTGACGCCCTGATCGTCGGTCGCCGCCGCCCAGTTGAGCGTCAGCGAGGTGTCGGTGACCGCGCTCGCCTGGGGTGTGCCCGGCGCCGTCGGTGGGTTGTCGGTGCCGCCCGTCGGCCTGGTGCGCAGGGTGGCCGTCGAACTCGCGGGCCCGGTCTGGCCGATCGTGTCGCGGGCGACGATCTTGTACGTGTATGCGGTGTCGGCGGTCAGGCCGGTGTCGGTGTACGCGGTGCCGGTGGCCGTGCCGACCACCGTGCTGCCCCGGTAGACGTCGTAGTTCTGAACGCCCTTGTCGTCGGTGGCGGCCGGCCAACTCAGCGAGATCGAGTCGACGGTGGTCGCCGTGGCGGTGGGTGTTCCCGGTGCGCTCGGCGGGTTGTCCACCGGCGGTGCGCCGTCACAGGGACCGCCGTTGACCTTGCAGTTGCTCGGACTGCCGGGTCCGGAACCGAGGAGGCCGAACTTGGCACTGGCCCCGGGTGCGAGCGAGCCGTTGTACTCACGGTTCTTCGCGGTGATGTGCGTTCCGGACTTGGTGATGAGCGCGTCCCAGTACGAACCCAGGTTGGTGCCGGTGGGGAAGTCCCATTCGACGGTCCAACTCGTGATCGCGGTGGTACCGGTGTTCTTGATCGTCCATTCCGCCTGGAAGCCGCTGCCCCAGTCGGAGGTCTTGGCGAACGTTGCGGTCGCGCCCGCGGCAGCCTGCGCGGGCGCGGCCGAGAGGCCGACCATCGCGGCGAGCGGGAGTAACAGGGCGGCACAGATCGCAATGAATCTCTTGCCTGGTTCGGTGCGTTTGGTGCGCCTCACGGTTCCGATGGCCATGGGTGCTCCTGGATTGGGATCCGATGGAGAACCTGCGCCCCACAATGAGCCGGGATGTCCGGCTCACACAGTAGGGCGAGCGTAATGAAGGTCTGGACCAATAATCAAGGTCTAGACCAGTAGGGATCAGCTCGAATCGGGATCTCCCCACCGACGGCTGCCATTTCGTTGGCCGCACTCGTTCTTCCACAGGCCTTCACGCAAAATGTGATTTGTGACATGGTACATGTCACGCGGTCGGCCGGACGCTCCCCTTCCGGTCTGCCGTGGCACCAACTGCCTTGCCACCGTTGGGATTTCGGTGAGGCAGCGACCAGGACCACGCTCGCGCCGATCCCGGAAGTCCCCGGAGCGGGACCGGCGACGAACCGCTCATGCCGTGGCACCACCCCTCAACCGGAGGCACGCATCGGCGTGACCTCCGTCCCGCAAGGAGACGGTCTTTGCGAACCACATCGGCACGACAGGGACTTCGCCGCATCGCGGTGGTAGGCATCTCCCTCGCCATGGGCTTCGGATTGTTCACCCAGCCCGGATCGGCCGCCCCCTCCGATCCGGCCGCGGCGACGTCCACGTCCCGGGCAACCGCCGGCTCGTCCCCCAACTCCTCCTCCACCGCCGGACCGTCGGCCGGCACCGCCCCCAGCGCACCGGCCGACCAGACCCCGCACACCCAGGGCAAACCGCTGCCGGTACCCGTGCAACCACCGCTGTCCGCGTCCGCGTCGGCCACCGCCAAGCGCGACTACGACGACCCGGCGGCGGCCGTGCTCCCGAACCGCCCGTCGATGGCCGCCGGGCAACGCACCGCCGCGGCGGCGACCTGTACGGTCGCCGACTTCGCCAGTCGCACCGGCAGCGCGCTCGTCCAGCAGATCAAGGCGTCGACCACCGACTGCGTCAACACGCTGTTCACGGTGACCGGGACGGACGCCTCCTCGATCTTCCGTGAGGCGCAGATGACTTCGGTCGCCTACGCCCTGCGCGACCTGGCCGGTGCCTACCCGGGCAACGGCAGCACCGGTGCCCCGCAGATCGTGCTCTTCCTGCGGGCCGGCTACTACGTGCACTGGTACAACCAGTCCACCGTGGGCACCTACGGGCCCACGTTGCAGACCGCCATCCGGTCCGGTCTGGACACCTTCTTTGCCAACGCGCACTCCTCCGACGTCACCGACGCCAACGGCGAGACGCTGGCCGAGGCGGTCACCCTGATCGACAGCGCCGAGGAGAACGCCCGCTACCTGTCCGTGGTCAAGCGCCTGTTGGCGGGCTACAACAGCTCGTACGACGCGTCCTGGTGGATGAAGACCGCGGTCAACAACGTCTTCACCGTGCTGTTCCGCGGCCACCAGGTCCCGGAGTTCGTCAGCACCGTCAAGGCCGACCCGAGCGTCATCGACGCGGTCGACGCGTTCGCGACCGCACACCGTGACCTGCTCGGCACCGACCGGGCCTTCCTGACCACCAACGCGGGTCGCGAACTGGTGCGCTTCGTCCAGTACCCGACCCTGCAGACCAGGGTGCGCCCGATGGTGCGCACCCACCTCCAGGCCACCTCGATCACCGGCCCGACCGCCTCGTTGTGGGTCGCACTGGCCTCGGGCGCGGACTACTACGACAAGGCGCAGTGTGCCTATTACGACACTTGCGATCTCGCCACTCGGCTGACCGCGGCCGTACTGACCGTCGACTACACCTGCAGCGACAGCATCAAGATCCGCGCGCAGGAGATGACTTCGGCCAACCTCACCCAAGCGTGCACCAGCCTGCGCAACCAGGACGCCTACTTCCACAGTGTGGCCGCGGACAACGGCCCGGTCGCCAACGACCACAACACCAAGATCGAAGTCGTGGTCTTCGACTCCAGCACCGACTACCAGACCTACGCCGGTGCGATCTTCGGCATCGACACCAACAACGGCGGCATGTACCTGGAGGGCGACCCGAGCGCGGCCGGCAACCAGCCGCGCTTCATCGCCTACGAGGCCGAGTGGACGCGTCCCGCGTTCGAGATCTGGAACCTCAACCACGAGTACACGCACTACCTCGACGGCCGCTTCGACATGGCCGGCGACTTCGACGCCGGTGTCACCACCCCCACCATCTGGTGGATCGAGGGCTTCGCGGAGTACGTCTCCTACTCCTACCGCAAGCTGCCCTACGACGCGGCGATCACCGAGGCGGGCAAGCGCACCTACGCCCTGAGCACGGTGTTCGACACCACCTACTCCAACGACACGACCCGCATCTACCGCTGGGGCTACCTCGGAGTGCGGTACATGCTGGAGAAGCACCCCGCGGACATCACCCGACTGCTGGGCTACTACCGGACCGGCGACTGGACCGGCGCCCGCACGTTCCTGACGAGCACCATCGGCAGCCGCTACGACAGCGACTGGTACACCTGGCTCGCGGCCTGCGCGGCAGGTGGGTGCGGCGGCGGCACCACTCCCGGCAACCGTCCGCCGGTGGCCGAGTTCACCAGCGCCGTCAACGGCACCTCGGTCGCCTTCACCGACACCTCCACCGACCCGGACGGCACCATCGCCTCCCGGGCCTGGGACTTCGGCGACGGCACCACCTCGACCGAGGCGAACCCGACCAAGACCTTCGCGGCCGGCAGCCACACCGTGCGGCTGACCGTCACCGACAACGCGGGCGCCACCGCGAACGTCACGCACACCGTCACCATCGGCGGCGGTGGCGGCACCGAGTGCACCGACCCCGACACCCGCGCGCTGGGCAAGAACTGCCGGCGCAGCAACCTGTCGGCGACCAAGGACGGCAACGACAAGCTCTACTTCTACATCTACATCCCCGCGGGTACCGCCAAGCTGACCATCACCACCGCCGGCGGTACCGGCAACGCCGACCTCTACTACAACAGTGCCGTGTGGGCCACGAACACCGCCTACACCGCCAAGTCCACCGCGGCCGGAAACGCCGAGTCGCTGACCATCACGGCACCGTCCGAGGGTTACCACTACATCGGCCTCCAGGCGACGGAAACCTTCGCCGGGACGTCGGTCACCACCGCCTACTGATCCGAACACGCACCACCGATCGCACGGAACGCGCACCACGAGTCGCGTGAGCCACAGCGGGCGGCGGCGGGACCCTACCGGGTCTCGTCGCCGCCCGTCGTCGATTCGCGCACGACCAACTCGGGCCGGAACACCACCTGCCGATGGGTGTGCGACTCCGGCTGCTCGCTCTCCTCGAAGAGCAGTTCGGCGGCCGTACGCCCGAGCCGATACGTGGGCTGACACACCGAGGTCAGCGGCACCGCCGACGCCGCCGCGAACTCGATGTCGTCGTAGCCCACCACCGCGACGTCCTGCGGAACCCGCACCCCCGCACGCGACAACTCGCGCATCAACCCCATCGCCAGCAGGTCGTTCGCGCAGAACACCGCCGACGGCAGCCGACCGTCGGCAAGCAGCCGGACGGCGGCCTCGGTGCCCGAGCGGGCGTTCATCGCCGGCACCACCACATCCCGGGTGCACGTGCCCAGCCGCAGTCCCGCGTCGCGCAGCGCGGCCCGCATGCCGCGTCGCCGATCGGCACACTGACGGATGGTCAGCGGGCCGCTGACGAACACGAATTCGCGATGCCCCTCGGCGACCAGATGCTCGCCGGCCATCCGCCCGCCCGCCACGTCGTCCACCGCGACCGAGCACAGGTCGGCCCGGTCGCCGGTGCGATCGAGCAGCACCACGGCCAGCCCGCGCGCCCGCAACTCCGCCACCGGCAACTCGGCGTCCCGGGCGGGGGTGACCAACACGCCGCGCACCCGCTGCTCCTGAAGCACCCGCAGATACCGATCCTGCTTGGCTCCGGAGTCGTCCGAGTTGCACAGGATGACCACCGAGCCGCTCTCGTTGCACACGTCCTCCACGCCGCGCGCCACATCCGTGAAGAACGGGTTGGCCACGTCCAAAACGATCAGACCGACGGTGTTCGCGATGCCCGAACGCAGCGATCGGGCCGAGTCGTTGCGTACGAAGCCGAGCAACTCCACCGCTTCGAGCACCCGGGTCCGGGTCGACTCGGCGACCCGCTCCGGGTGGTTGAGCACGTTGGACACCGTGCCCACCGACACGCCGGCCCGACGGGCCACCTCTTTGATGCTCGACGTCGTCATCGGGGATCGATCCGCTTCTCCAGGCCGGTACGGTCCGGCGGCAACCATCACGGCAGCCTAACGGTTGCCACACCGCCGGCCCCTGCTCGGCGTCCGCGCCCGTTCGCCGCCGGTGCGGGCGCCCCGGTCACACCGGCAGGCGATCCGCCGCTCGCGCCCAGTCGCCCGCGTCGCCGCACGGCTCGTACCGGCGCAGCGGCTGGGTCTCGCGCAACAACCGGCGCAGGTCCGCCAGCGAGCCGGTCACGCTCCCGGCCGCCCGGGCCTGGATCAGCAGATTGCCCAGCGCCGCCGCCTCGGTCGGCCCGGCCACCACCGGCAGTCCGCACGCGTCCGAGGTCACCTGGCACAGCAGCGTGTTCAGCGCCCCGCCGCCGACGATGTGCACGACGTCGACCGCGTGTGCCGCCAGCCGCTGCGCGTCCAGCACCGCGCCCCGGTAGGCGAGCGCCAGGCTGTCCACGATGCAGCGCACCATCTCGCCGGGCGTCTCGGGCACCGGTTCGCCCGCCCGCCGACAGGCCGCCGCGATCCGGTCCGGCATGTCGCCGGGCGCCAGGAAGGCGGGATCGGCGGCGTCCACCAGTGACCGCAGCGCCGGTACCTGTGCCGCTTCGTCGAGCAGCCGCTCCAGCGACTGCGGTCGGCCCAGCCGGTCCCAGTACCGCATGCACTCCTGGAGCAGCCACAACCCCATCACGTTGCGCAGGTAGCGCACGGTGCCGTCGACGCCCAGCTCATTGGTGAAGTTGGCCCGACGGCTCTCCTCGGTGAGCACCGGGGCGTCGAGTTCGACCCCGACCAGCGACCACGTGCCACTGGAGATGTACGCGAACCGGCTGCCGTCCGCCGGTACCCCGACCACCGCCGACGCGGTGTCGTGCGATCCGACGGCGGTGACCCGTACGGGCCCGCGCAGCCCCGTCTCGGCGAGCACCTCCGCGGTGAGCGCGCCCGCCGCCTCGCCGGGCAGCCGCAGCGGCGGGAACAACCCCGGATCGAGCCCGAGCGCGTCCATCACCGCACTCGACCAGCGTCCCGAACGGGGATCCAGCAACTGGGTGGTGGAGGCATTGGTGGCCTCGGTGCCCGCCACTCCGGTCAGCCAGTACGACATCAGATCCGGAATCAGCAACGCCTGCCGAGCGGCCGCGAATTGCGGTGTGCCGGACGCCGCAACGAGCTGATGCACCGTATTGAAACTCGCATGCTGGATCCCGGTGTTCGCATACAGATCCGCCGCATCCATCCGGCCGTACACCTGCTCCGACACCCCATCGGTGCGCGCGTCCCGATAATGCACCGGATTCCCGAGCAGCACCCCATCCGCATCCAACAATCCGAAATCAACCGCCCAGGAATCAATCCCCACACTCACCGGCGAGCCCCCCACCCGCCCCGCAGCCCGCAACCCGTCCAACACGCCCGCATACAACCCGAGCACGTCCCAATGCAAAGTCCCACCGACCCGCACCGGCCGATTCGCAAACCGATGAGCCTCACTCACCGTCAACACCCCACCCCCCACCCGCCCAGCCAGCACCCGCCCACTGGACGCCCCCAAATCAACAGCCACAAATCCCCGCACCCCAACCCCTCCTCACCAAAAACCCCAACCCAACCAAACCCCAACCGCCCCAGCCCCCCCGACACTCAAGGCAAACCCACCCCCACCAACCCACGAGCCAAGCAACCCGGCCACCACTTGAAGCCCCCGACCCACCCAGCCCCGCCGGCATTCGAGGCAAACCAGCCCGGCCGACGCATGAGGCAATTCAGCCCGGCCGGCGCTTGAGGCCACTCAGCCCCGCCGGCGTTTGAGGCGAACCCAACCCGCCCAACGCACGAGGGCAACCAACCCACCCAACGCACGAGGCAAGTCAGCCCGGCCGGCGCTTGAGGCCACTCAGCCGCGCCGGCGTTTGAGGCGAACCAGCCCGCCCGGCGCTTGAGGGCAACCAGCCCGGCCGGCGCTTGAGGCCACACAGCCCCGCCGGCGCTTGAGGGCAACCAGCCCGGCCGGCGCATGAGGCCACACAGCCCCGCCGGCGCTTGAGGCGAAACAGCCCGGCCGGCGCTTGAGGCCACCCAGCCCCGCCGGCGCTTGAGGCGAAACAGCCCGGCCGGCGCATGAGGCCACACAGCCCCGCCGGCGCTTGAGGCGAACCAGCCCGCCCGGCGCATGAGGGCAACCAGCCCGGCCGGCGCTTGAGGCCACACAGCCTCGCCGGCGCTTGAGGCGAACCCAACCCAAACCCCACACGAGGCCCCCCAGCGGGCCTACCGCAGGAACGCCGCCGCGACCCCCGCATCGACCGGAACATGCAACCCCGTCGTATGCGACAACTCACCCCCCGTAAGCGCGAACACCGCATTGGCCACATGCTCCGGAAGCACCTCCCGCCCCAACAACGTCCGCCCCGCATAGAACGCCCCGAGCTGCTCCTCCTCGACCCCGTACACCGCAGCCCGCTCCGCCCCCCATCCCCCCGCAAAGATCCCCGACCCCCGCACCACCCCATCCGGATTGACCCCGTTGACCCGGATCCCATGCGCCCCCAACTCGGCCGCCAACAGCCGTACCTGGTGCGCCTGATCGGCCTTGGTCGCCCCGTACGCGACGTTGTTCGGCCCGGCGAAGACCCCGTTCTTGGAGGCGATGTAGACGATGTCACCGCCCCGCCCCTGCGCGATCATCGCCCGAGCCGCCTCCCGCGAGACCAGGAACGACCCCCGCGCCATCACGTCGTGCTGGAGGTCCCAGTCGCGCGCCGTGGTCTCCAACAGCGGCTTGGAGATGGACAGACCCGCGTTGTTGACCACCAGGTCCACCCCGCCGAAGGCCAACGCCGCCGCATCGAACGCGGCCAGGATGCCCTCCTCGGAGGTCACGTCGACCGTGACCGCGACCGCCCGATCCGGCCCACCGAGCGCTTCGGCGACCTCGGCCGCGCTCGCCGCGTTCAGGTCCGCGACCACCACACACGCGCCCTCGGCGACGAGCCGCCCGGCGATCGCCTTCCCGATGCCCGACCCCGCGCCGGTGACCAACGCCACCCGCCCGGCCAACGCACGCGGCGCCGGTTGCCGAGCCAACTTGGCCTCCTCCAGCGCCCAGTACTCGATCCGGAACTTCTCCCGCTCGTCGATCGGCGCGTACGTCGAGATCGTCTCGGCGCCCCGCATCACATTGATCGCGTTGACATAGAACTCGCCCGCCACCCGCGCGGTCTGCTTGTCCTTGCCGAACGAGAACATGCCCACACCCGGCACCAACACCACCGCCGGGTCGGCACCCCGCATGGCCGGGGAGTCCGGCTCGGCCTGCCGCGCGTAGTACGCGGCGTACTCCGACCGGTAGTTCGTGTGCAGTTCGCGCAGTCGGGCGATCACGTCCTCGATCGGCGCGTCGGCCGCCAGGTCCACCACGAGCGGCCGGACCTTGGTACGCAGGAAGTGGTCCGGGCACGAGGTACCCAGTGCCGCCAGCCTGGGGTGCTCGGCCCGCGAAAGGAACTCCAACACCTCCGCGCTGTCCGTGAAATGCCCGACCCGCACCTGATCGGTGGAGGCAAGACCCCGCACCACCGGAGCCAACTCGGCTGCCCGGGCCCGGCGTTGCTCCTCGGCCAGCGGCTCGGCCAGCAGTTCGCCGAACGGATGCCGAGCCGGGTCGAACCGCGCCGCGACGAACTTCTCCGCAGTCCGGATGATGTGCAGCGAGTTGCGTTCGCACTCGGCGCTGGTGTCGCCCCACGCGGTGATCCCGTGCCCACCCAGTACGCAGCCGATCGTGTTCGGGTTGGCCGCCCGGATGGCCGCGATGTCCAGGCCGAGCCGGAAGCCGGGTCGACGCCAGGGCACCCACGCCACGGTGTCGCCGAAGCACTCGGCGGTGAGCTTCTCCCCGTCCGCGGCCGTGGCGAGGGCGATGCCCGAGTCGGGATGCAGGTGGTCCACGTGCGCGGCGTCGAGCAGACCGTGCATCGCGGTGTCGATCGACGGCGCCGCGCCGCCCTTGCCGTGCGCGCAGAAGTCGAACGCGGCGACCATCTCGTCCTCGCGCTCATCCCCCGGATACCTGTCCGCCAGCGCACGCAGCCGATCCACCCGCAACACCGCGAGCCCGTCCTCGGTCAACGTGCCCAGGTCGCCGCCGGAGCCCTTGACCCACATCAGTTCCACCGTCGAGCCGGTGACCGGATCGGTCCCCTCGCCCTTGGCGGAGGTGTTGCCCCCGGCATAGTTGGTGTTACGCGGATCCGCCCCCAGCGCACGGGAACGCTCCAGCAGACGATCGACCTCGGACGAGGTGCCGGACATCGGCGAATCTCCTTGTGAATCGGAACCATCGATACAACGCGGCGGCAACACCGGCACGCCCACGCCCCGCACCCGCACCCGCACCCGGAAGGCTCAGGCGCCCCAGCCGGCCTGCGTGCCCCCGACCCGCTCGGCCCGGATCCGCTCCGCGTAGCCCGACGCGTGATAGGCCGCCACCGGATCCGGCGCCAGCCCCTGTTCCTCGCGCAACTCCCGCAGCAGCGGCCGGACATCGGTGTTGTAGGCATCCATCAGCACGGCATTCGCGCCGAGTACGTCGCCGGCCTGCTGCGCATCGGTCAGCGCGCCGGCGTCCACCAGAAGCGCCTTGGCGGTGGCCTCCTGGACGTTGGTCACCGAACGGATCTGGCCGGGGATCTTCGGCTCGATGTTGTGGCACTGGTCGAGCATGAAGTTCACCCCCTCGGCCGGGTCGAGCCCACCGCCACGCACCACCTCGTGCATGATCCGGAACAGTTGGAACGGGTCCGCCGCGCCCACCATCAGGTCGTCGTCCGCGTAGAAGCGCGAGTTGAAGTCGAACGCGCCGAGTCGGCCCTCGCGCAGCAGGAACGCCACGATGAACTCGATGTTGGTGCCCGGCGCGTGGTGTCCGGTGTCCACGCACACCACGGCCTTGGGGCCGAGCTTGAGGCAGTGCGCGTAGGCGGTACCCCAGTCCGGCACGTCGGTCAGATAGAACGCGGGCTCGAAGAGCTTGTACTCCAGCAGGATGCGCTGATCCGCACCGAGCCGGGCGTACACCTCGGCCAGCGCCTCGGCCAGGTGCCCCTGTCGGGTGGCGATGTCGCCCTGGCCCGGGTAGTTCGTCCCGTCCGAGAACCACAACTTCACGTCCCGCGAGCCGGTCGCATCCAGCACGTCCACACACGCGAGCAGGTGATCGATCGCCTTGCGGCGCACCCGGGCGTCGGGGTTGGTCACGCTGCCGAGCATGTAGTCGTCGTCCTGGAAGACGTTGGCGTTGATCGCGCCGATCCGCACCCCGTGCTCCCGGGCGTGTTCGGCCAGCTTCGTGTAGTCCTCGACCCGGTCCCACGGGATGTGCAGCGAGACGATCGGCGCCACGCCGGTGAAGGCGTGCACCTGTGCGGCGTCCGCGATCTTCTCGAACGGATCGCGCGGCACACCCTGCTGGGCGAAGACCTTGAACCGGGTGCCGGAGTTGCCGTAGGCCCACGAGGGGGTCTCGATCCGCTGAGCACGCAAGGCGGCCCGCACCATCGCGTCGTCTGTCATGGAAGCACTCTCCTGACACCACCGAGAAGAAAATGAAACGTTTCAATCGACGCGAACGAACGTACGACCCCGTAGCCGGACACGTCAAGGGCAGCCGTCGGCGCGGCCGCCGGGCCGCCCGGGTCCAGGCGGCCCGGCCGGCGCGGCGCCCGATCGGCTCACACCCGGGCGTGGGTGGTGATGTCCTCCTCGAACAGCTCGACCATGCTCGCGGTCACCGTGGGGCGGGACTGGGCGAGCGCGTCCAGGTAGTCGCGGGTGTGGGCGCCGGGTCCCTCGCCGCTCGCGGACTCGTCGAACAGGTCGCGCTCGAACGACGCCTGGGCGGCGATCCGGGCCGCGTGCCCGATGTCGGCGGGGGTGAGCAGCTCGCTCGCCGCCACCAGCGCGTCCAGGTCCACGTCCGGGCGCGCCGACGCGTACCGGGTCCACATCGCCCGCCGCGCGTCCGCGTCCGGTGTGCCCACCGGGATGATGTAGTCGAACCGCCCCGGCCGCAGGAACGCCGGGTCCAGCGAGCGCACCGAGTTGGTCGCGCACACCAGCAGCCGATCGCCGTGTTCGCGGAACGCCGGGATCAGCTTGAGCAGTTCGTTGGTCACCGCGTGGCCGGCACTGGGCCGGGCGTGCCGGACCGGCGCGATCTCCTCGACCTCGTCGATGAACACCACGATCCGCTCCAGCCGGGCCAGCCGCCCGAACGCCTCGCGCAGCGCGGCGGCCAGGTTGCCGCCGTCGGCCAGCCGCGAGGGCAGCAGTTCCACGAACGGCCAACCCAGACGGGAGGCGATCGCCCGGGCGAAGGTGGTCTTGCCGGTCCCGGGCGGACCGAACAACGCGATCGCGCTGGGCGGTTCGACGCCGTGTCGGAAGGCCCGCTCGGGATCCGCCAGTGGCAACACCACCCGCCGCTCGATCAGGTTCTTCTCCACCTCCATGCCGGCCACCTTCGACCACAGGTCGCCCGGCAACATCCGCCCGCCGAGCCGGTCCAGGGTTTCCGCCGCATGGTCGTCGACCGGCTCGACCTTCTCGAAGTAGGCCACCGCCGGCCGCCGTTCGTAGCCCGCGTTGCGCAGCCCCAACTCGCGCGAGTCCTCCTCGGGCAGCACGTAGGCGATCCGGCGCACCCGGTCCTCGACCAACCGGCGTTCCAGCGCGAGCAGCAGCGTACTGGTCAGCCCCAGGCCGCGCGCGGGGGGCGAGATGGCGATCCGCATCACCCAGGCCCGCCCCTCGGAGACCGTGGCCAGCGCCGCACCGACCACCGCGCCGTCCCGCCGGGCAACCACCGCCGGCTGTCGCGAAGTCAGCGCGTTGATGCACTCCGACAGCGAGAAGACCGACTCCTGGCCGAGTTCGGTCGTGGTGTCGATCAGGTGCACCACCGCCGCGAGGTCCTCCTCGCGATAGTCCTGTATGAGCCAGACCATGAACAGCTCCATCCGTGGATCGAGTGCCTCGACGAGTGGCACACACTAGGGAGCAGCGCCCTGCCGCGAATGCGTCGTTGTGTACAAGTACGCGCCCGAACTTGGTCATCCTGCGGATGGACACGTCACCGGGGACCTGCACCACGCGTGCGGGACGTATCCCGGTGACCACGCCCGAGGCCGGGGGCACAATGGCCTCGACCTCGTCCGCGCCGTCCGGCCCGCCCGGGCCGCCCGACCCCTACGGAGAACCGATGACCGTCTCGTCCGCGTCCGGCCCCGCCCACGCCTCCGGTGTCTTCCCGCTCGGCAGCGACCTGCCGGTGCACCGGCTCGGGTACGGCGCCATGCAACTCACCGGAACCGGTGTCTGGGGCGAACCAAAGGACCGCCAAGAGGCGATCCGGGTATTGCGCCGCGCCGTCGAACTGGGGGTGAATCTGATCGATACGGCCGACTCGTACGGCCCGTTCGTCAACGAACAACTCATCCGTGAGGCGCTGCACCCGTACGCCGAGGACGTGGTGATCGCCACCAAGGGCGGCTTCGCCCGCACCGGACCGGGCGAATGGCGCGCCCTGGGCCGGCCCGAATACCTGCGCCAGCAGACCGAACTGAGCCTGCGTCACCTCGGCCTGGAGCGGATCGACCTCTACCAGCTGCACCGGATCGACCCGCAGGTCCCGCTCGCGGACCAGCTCGGTGAACTCGGCGCGTTGCAGCAGGAGGGCAAGATCCGGCACATCGGCCTGTCCGAGGTCACCGTGGAGCAGTTGCGCCAGGCCCGGGAGATCGTCGAGATCGTCTCCGTGCAGAACCTGTACAACCTGGCCGACCGCAAGTCGGAGAGCGTGCTCGACTACGCGACGGCCGAGAACATCGCGTTCATCCCGTGGTTCCCGATCGCCACCGGCCAACTCGCGCGGCCGGGCGGTCCGTTGGAGCAGGTCGCCAAGGAACAGGGCGCCGCGCCCTCACAGTTGGCGCTGGCCTGGCTGCTGCACCGCTCCCCGGTCTTGCTGCCGATCCCGGGCACCTCCAGCGTCGCGCACCTGGAGGAGAACACCGAGGCGGCCCGAATCCGACTGTCCGACGAGCAGTTCGAGGCGCTGTCCGCCGCGGTCTGAGCCCGATCGCCGACCCGCCGGGTCGGCCGGAAACGATGTCGAGGGCGGCTGTTCGACCCGCGGGTCCGCGGTGTCGACGGCCGCCCTCGTCGGTATCGGCTCAGCCCGGTGCCGGGACGATCCGCACGCTCCACCCGTCCTCGATCTCGGCGCCGTCGATGGTGATCGCCTCCACCGTGCGCGACCTCGGGTCGATGTCGGCCACCACACCCTCACCCGCGTAGCGCGGATGGCCCGATGCGCCGACCTCGCCGGTGGCCTCGACCACCGCCGAGCGCACCGCCGGGCCCCGGGCGTCGGCGGCCATGTCCTGGTCGTTGAACGGGAAGATGGCAATCTCGAATCGTTCCATGCCCGCCCCCATGCCCCCACCCCCTCCGTCCCAAGCCACCCGATCGACGAGGTTGGCGGGCCTGAATACGGGGGGTGACCGGGGCCGGGCCCGAACGGGACCGGCCGCGCCCGGTGCCGCGAGCGTCCCGTCGCCGGGACCGCCGAGCCGATACGGCTCCCGGTCGCGCTCGACCGGGCACCCGCTACGAGGTCCCGGGAGACCACCGCCGACAACCCCGAACGCGCCGCCCTGATGCAACGGGCCATCTCGACCCACCCGCGCCACGTACTCGGTATCGACGACGCCGGCCGGGCAGCGAAACAGCAGGCTCTGCCGGAGAGCGTCGTCCCCATGAGGCGGATCGAATCCAAGTGAAGCCCCGAGACGCGCACCACTTCCCGGCGGTCACAACCCCGGCGGAGACCGGGCCGGCAGGCAAATTGGGACGTATATATGGGGGTAATTCGGACACTCCGCTATCGAGCGCATGACGCACGTCACATCACGCATACCGATGGTCAGGAACTCGTACGCAGCGTGAACCGAGTTTTCCGGAATTTCACCCATGGTGATTCCCCTATCGGCTCAGCGTGAGCAACTCGGGCACAATGCGTACCGCGTCCGGGACTTTAGGTCCCGATATTCCACGCTTACGTCCTGATTTTTCGGTTTCGGCGAATCGTGATGTTTGGTTCCCGGTCGGGGTGTGCGTAGCTTGGTGCTTCGCCACACCGGTCCGGTGCTCGGCGAAATGGTCTCCCGGTTCGCCGAATCCTGCCGCCGGAGCGAGGCCACGGTACGAAACCCGAAAGGCAGGAGCGGGGGAACCAAGTGGAATGCCGTCCCGGGCGTCTGTGACGCAGACGCCCATTCGGACGGCTTGGGGTGAAGCCGTGCCCGTCCCTCTCACGAGGGCCGAACACGGCCGGGCGAGACTCTCCAGCCCGAATCCGACAGCTCACTTCGTAGGCGTGGGAGAAGGAAAATCTTCGTGCAGTCGTTCAACACCCCTGCCCGTATGCCCAAGAAGACGCGTCTCGCGCTCACCCTCGGAATGGCCGGCGCGATCGTCGCCGCCCCGCTGATCACCGGTCTCGCGACCGCCAACGCCGCCTCCGTCTCCACCTGGGACAAGGTCGCCATGGGCGAGAGCTCGGGCAACTGGCACATCAACACCGGCAACGGTTTCTACGGTGGCCTGCAGTTCACCCAGAGCACCTGGAACGAGTTCGGCGGTCAGCAGTACGCCCCGCGTGCCGACCTGGCCACCAAGGACCAGCAGATCGCCATCGCGGAGAAGGTCCTCGCCGTGCAGGGCCCCGGCGCGTGGCCGAACACCTCCGGCCCGGCGGGTCTGACCAAGGGCGGCGCCAAGCCCGCCGTCTCGCCGAGCACCAAGGCCGCCGGCTCGGCCAAGACCTCGGTCACGGTGGCCCCCAAGGCCGCCGAGAAGCCGGCCGAGTCCGCGCCGACCACCGCCCCGGCCCCGAAGATCGAGGTCGTCCCGGCCGCCGCGTCGACCACCTCCTCGTACTCCGTGGTCAAGGGTGACACCCTGTCCAAGATCGCCGCGGACAAGGCCGTCACCGGTGGTTGGCACAAGCTGTACGCCGACAACCGCGCCGTGATCGGTGGCAACCCGGACGTCATCCAGATCGGTCAGAAGCTCAAGCTGTCCGGCAAGGCCAAGGCCGCCACCACCACCGCCACCGCCAAGGCCGAGGTCGCGCCGAAGACCGCGCCCAAGACCGAGACCACGACCACGACCACGACCACGTCGCAGGCCAAGCCCTCCGCGTCGGTGAAGGTCGCTCCGAAGACCACGGTCAAGGAGAAGGCCCCGGTCGCGACCAAGGGTGCCTCGGTCAAGGCCGGCAGCTCCTCGGTCAACGCCTCCGGCTACGTCGCTCCCGTGAGCGGCTCGCTGGGCACCGCGTTCGGCACCGGCGGCAAGCTGTGGTCCAGCGGCAGCCACACCGGCCAGGACTTCGTGGTCGGCACCGGCACCTCGGTGAAGGCGATCACCTCGGGCACCGTGGTCAGCGCCGGCAACGGTGGCGCCTACGGCAACGAGGTCGTCATCAAGCACGCGGACGGCAAGTACTCGCAGTACGCGCACCTGTCCAGCATCAGCGTTCGCGTCGGTGCCACGGTGAGCACCGGTCAGCAGATCGGCCTCTCCGGCGCGACCGGCAACGTGACCGGCCCGCACCTGCACTTCGAGATCCGCACCACCCCGAACTACGGCAGCGGCATCAACCCGGTCACCTACCTGCGCGCGCACGGCGTCAACCTCTGATCCGAGCGTCAACAGGCAGTAACCGCACGGCGACATCCGCCGTGCAGTAGCCGCAGCCAGGGCCGGGCCCGTCGACCACGTGTCGACGGGCCCGGCCCTTTTCCGCGCCCGGACCCTTTCCGCGCCCGGCCCGCGGTGCGGCCGGATCGATCAGCCGCGAGCCGGATACCGCTTGGGCAGCGGCAGTCCGCGCGCGGCCAGCAACTCCCGCAACCGGTCCGGGTAGTCGGTGATCAGGCCGTCCACGCCGTCGTCCATCAACTTGGCCATGGTCGCCGAGTCGTCGATGGTCCACGGCACGACCTTGATGCCCCGCGCGTGCGCCCGGGCGACCATCTCCCGGGTCACGTACGGACGGTAGTCGGGATCGGTCACCTTGCCGTTCTGCGGGAAACCGTGCACGGGCGAGAAGGTGCCGGCCCCGAACGAGGCGATCGCGCGCAGCGGGTCGCCGCCGAAGTCGTCGATGTCCAGGCCGCCCAGCCAGGGCGAGGCGCCGGGCTTGCCGACCTGAAGGAAGTCGTAGTTGGTCAACGCGACCAGCGGCAGGCGCGGTTCGACCTGGCGCATGCGCTTGAGCGCACCCCAGTCGAAGCTTTGGATGGTGACCTGGCGCAACAGCCCGGCCCGGCGCACCTCGCGCGCCACCGTCTGCACGAACTGCTCGCGCGGCGCGGTCTCCTGGGGCGCGCCGGCCTCGACCTTGGTCTCCACGTTGAGCTTCACGCCGTGCGCGTGCCGACGCCGGACCAGGTCGAACACCTCGGTGAGCAGCGGCATTCGGGCGCCGGGCGAGGTGGTCTGCGTGGGGAAACCGGGGAACTGCCGCGACCCGCAGTCCAACGTGCGGACCTGGGCCAGGCTGAGCGTGTTGACGTACTTGCCGACGTAGGGGAACTCCGGGTCGCCGGCCCGCACCGGTGCGGTGTCGGCGCACTTGCGCCCGTCGACCTTGCGGTCGTGGGTGACCACGGCGCGGCCGTCCTCGGTGATCTGCACGTCGAGTTCGAGGGTGGACACGCCTACGTCCAGGCCCTTGGCGAAGGACGCGAGCGTGCTCTCCACGGTCAGCCCGAGACCGCCGCGGTGTGCCTGGAGGTCGAAGGACCCGCGCTGGTTGCCGCCGTGGCGGTCCGCCGCCGCGGCCGTTCCCGGGGCGGCGACGATGGCGGCCCCGGCCAACACCGCGGCCGTGACGGTCTTCCATCCGGACATGGACGTCTCCTTCTCGCTCCGGTCGACGACGGTCGAGCGTCGACGCCCACACCCTGACCCGCGCGACGTGATGCGCGGGGGGTCGGCTCGTGGCGGGCAGGCGAAGAAGAGACGAAGAAGCGGCGGGGCAAAACCCCATCCGGTACCGGAAGACGCCTTGCCGGTAAGGCCGTTGGGCAACCGCGGCCAAGGCCCGGACAACCGGCGGAACACCGACGGCCGGGCGCCGGGCGAGCCGACTTCGGCCCGCCCGGCGCCCGACTCCCGACCGCGGCTTGAGAACACCTCATCAAGCCCGGCCGGTGCCCGATGCCAACCGGTTCACCGGCGGTACAGCACCGCCTCCGGCGCCGCCGCGCTCAGCGTGACCGACTTCGGACGGACCGGCACTGCCCGCCCCGGTCGGTCGTCCGCGCCCAGCAGAAACGCCCGGTTGACCCCGTTCACCGTGATCGTGGAACCGGGGTCGACCCCGGCCACGGTACGAATCGCGACCACCTCGACGATGTCCGACGCCCGCGTCCCGTGCGGGAGTCGGACCGTGGTCGCCGCCGGGTCGTCACGCTGCAACGACCAGTCCACCCGCGCGCGGTCCGAGCGGTACAGCGTCGGATCGCCCTTGATCCGCACACCGAGCGCGACACCGTTCCAGCCCGCCGCGCCGGGCGGCGGCGCCGAGGTGGTCTTGCGGATCACCGCGTACAGGTAGTCCTGCGGGTCGGCGATCAGCGTGGTGGTGTCGGCCGGCGGATCGGCCACGACCCGGCCCTCGCGGCGTACCTCGGCGGTCATCACCGGGTACACCCACGGGTGACGGTCCACCATCTCCTCGCGCGCGGTCTTCTTCGGGTCGACCAGCCGCTCGACCGCCGCCGGCGCGAATCGCATCGGATTGTCCACGACGTCGCACAGGTTGTTGTTCAACGTGCAGGTCTGGAGCAGCGGATGGCCGTCCTCGTAGCGCCCGGCGAACAACTTCGTGCCGTGGTCGGGCGATTGGAAGTAGGCCGTGCCCGGCACCGCCCTGCCTCGTGCGTCCACCTCGACGCGGTAGGCCCACTCTATGTCGGTGGTGCGGCCCCAGCGGGCCATCAGCGCCGGCGTCGAGGTGCCGCCGTCCTCGTTGCTCCACACGATCGTGTAGGTCAGCACCCGGTTGCCGGCGGTCGCCGCCGGGGCCTCCTGGTACCAGGCCAGCACCGGGGTGTCGGAGATCGCGTTCTGGAACGGGCCGGTCGCGCCGCCGGGCACGCCGGGGATGCTCCGCCCGTACAGGACCGGCGCGTTCGCGGCCACGGCGTGCTCGCGCTCCCCGGTGCCGATGGTCTCGGTACGCAGCCGCGAGACCCGCACCACCGAGCCGGCCGCCGAGGACCGGTCGGCCGCGTAGCCCAGGGTCAGCCGGTGCCGTCCCTTGCGCAACGCGCCGAGCGCGAAGCTGCGCTCGGTGGGCGTGGACCCGAAGACCACCACGTCGCCCGCGGGTCGGCCGTCGACGCTCAGTTGCAACACCGCCGACTCCCGGCCCGGGGTGCCCCAGTCGATGCCCGGCGCGGCGACCGTGAGCGTCACCAGAGCCTCGCCGTCGCGCCCGGTCCGGAACGGGACCACCACCGGGCGGCCGTCCCGGTGCACCCCGAACGTGCCGTGCGAGCCCGCCGATCGCTCCGACTCGGCGGCGTGCGCGGCCGGGATCGGGCCGGCCAACAGGACCGAGACGGCGAGTGCGGCGGAGCCGGCGACTACGGATCGGCGCAGAGCATGGCTACCGGAACGAGCGAACACGAGCATCCCCCGAAGAGCGTCGTCGAGCCTGACCCGCCCACCGTGGCCGGCCGGCGGGGCGCGGGCCAACCCCCACGCGGGCAAATTCCACCAACCGTCATCGGCGGGCCCAGGTCCCGACACGCAACGGCCACGAAATCGCCGATCCGGCACGCCCGATGTCCGATTCGTTCAAGATCCGCGACGATCCGCCCGTTAGCGTCCGGGCATGACGTGGATCACGAAGGACATGGTCGAGCGGGCCGAGCGGTTCCTGTGGACGTCGGGGCGGGTCCTGGAACAGCGGCGCTTCGCATACCTGTTCGGCACACCGGTCGAGACGGCTCGGGCGCCCGGGCCCACCGCGGACGAACGTGCCGGTGTGCTCGACGCGCTGCACGCGTACCGGACCTCGGACGGCGGCTACGCCTACGGCCTGGAGCCGGACGTGCGAGGGCCGCTGCCCCAACCGGCGACGTTGCGTACCGCGATGCCGATCCTGGCGGAGACCGAAGCGCTGCGCGGCCCCGAGTCGGCTCGGCTGTGCGACTGGCTGGCGGGCGTGACGACCGAGGCGGGCGGGGTGCCGCCGGCGCTGGCGAGCCTGCGCGACTACCCGCACCCGCCGTGGCTGGTGGTCCCGGATCCGCCGGTCGCGGGCCTGATCCCGACCGGCTGGATCGTCGGCCCGCTCCTGCACGCCGGCGTCGAGCATCCGTGGTTGACCCGGGCGACGGAGTATTGCCGTACCGCCGTCGAGGAGTTGCACACCACCCACCCGTACGAGGTGGAGGCGGCAGTCACCTTCCTCGACGCTCTCCCCGATCGGCCCTGGGCCCGCCGTCGGGCCGAACGACTGGGCGAACTGGTCCGGGAGCAGCGGCTCGTGCTGCTCGACCCGGCGCATCCGGAACGGGCCCGGCTGGCCCCGGGCTACGCCGAGGGCGAGTATCACCTGCCGCACGACTTCGCGCGGCGCCCGGACAGCCTGGCCCGGGGCTGGTTCTCCGACGCCGAACTGCGGGCGGGCCTGCGCGCACTGGCGGACGCCCAGGAGGACGACGGCGGTTGGCCGCTGCGCTGGGCCGAGTGGTCGCCGACCGTCCGGGCGGAGGCGCGTCCGGGCCTGACCGTCGAGGCGCTGACCATCCTACGGGCGTACACGGAGGCGGTGCCGCCGACGGCCGGTTGAGTCGAGGCGCCGACCCCTGGGACACGCCGAGCCCGGGACACATCCCCACACCGCGACACGTACCCCATCCGACGTGCACATTTCGCATCCGGACGATCACAGCGCGTAAGGTCGCCAGCGTGACGCCTCTGGATCGCCGCAGCGCGCTGCGGCAGCTCGCCCGGGCCGCCGCGCTGGGTGCGGTCGGTGCGGTCGCGAGCGCGTGTGGCGAGGATTCCCCGCACGCGTCCATGCCCGCACCCACGGCGAAGCCGGTCGGCGCCGATTCGGCACCGGCCGTCGGCGCCGTTCCCGAACCGCCTCCGCTGCCCGCCGATCTGCCGTTCCAGGTCACCTCCGGACCCCGTGATCGCCCCCAGGTGGCGCTGACCTTCCACGGTCAGGGCAGTGCGGAGATCGCCGGCTCGATGCTGGGCCTGATGGAGGCGGCCGGCGCGCGCGGCACGGTCCTGGCGGTGGGCAGCTGGCTCGACGAACAGCCGCAGATGGCGCGCCGGGTCCTGGACGGCGGTCACGAACTGGGCAACCACACCATGCATCACGGCGACATCTCCTCGATGTCCGCCGATCGCACCTACGCCGAGATCACCGACTGCGCCGACCGGCTCAAGCGCCTCACCGGCTCGATCGGACGCTGGTTTCGGCCCTCACAGGCCAAGGACTGCACGCCCACCGTCGTCGCCCAGGTCCGCCGCGCCGGATACGCGCACTGCCTGGGCTACGACCTGGACTCCCTGGATTTCACCGATCCCGGCGCCGCCGCCGTCAGCCGTACCGTGCTGACCGGGGTTCGGCCGGGCTCGGTGGTCAGCCTGCACTTCGGACACCCGGGCACCGTAGCCGCGCTGCCCGCAATCCTCGACGGCCTACGGACCCGCGGACTGCGGGCGGTCACGATGTCGGAGCTCGTCACCTGATGACCACTCATCCCTCCCCCACCCGTCGCCGTCCCGGCCCGGTCGCCCTGTTCCTGGTGGCCTGCTGCCTGGTGGCGTCCGCCGCGTGCGCGTCCTCTTCGGACGGCACGGCGAAGCCCTCCCCCAGCACGTCCTCGATCGCCCCCGTGCAACCCGCGCCCGTCCCGGCCGCACTTCCGGCGCCGGAAACCGCGAACCTGCTGCCGGGCATGCCGCCCCCACTGGACCCGCACGATCTGTACGCCGCCGACCGCCCCGGCATGTTCTCGGACGTGGTCAAGGACTTCCCGTCCCGGGTGTACGTGCCCAACACCGAGTCGAACACGGTCAGCGTGATCGACCCGAGCACCTACAAGGTGATCGAGACGATCAAGGTCGGCCACCAACCACAACACGTGGTGCCGTCCTGGGACCTGAAGACCCTGTGGGTCAACAACGACCTGGGCGACACGCTGACCCCGCTGGACCCGGCCACCGGCAAGGTCGGCACGCCGGTCCCGGTGGACGACCCGTACAACCTCTACTTCACGCCGGACGGCAAGTACGCGGTCGTGATGGCCTCGATGGACCGCCAGTTGGTCTTCCGCGACGCGCACACGATGGCCGTGGTCAAGGCCGTGCCCAGCGAGTGCGCGGGGGTCAACCACGCGGACTTCTCGCCCGACGGCAAGTACTTCATCGTCTCCTGCGAGTTCTCCGGTGAGCTGCTCAAGGTGGACACCGCCGAGATGAAGGTGCTGGCCAAGCAGAAGATCCCGCTGTCCGGCTCGATGCCGCAGGACGTCAAGATCTCCCCGGACGGCAAGACCTGGTACATCGCCGACATGATGTCCGACGGCGTCTGGGTGCTCGACGGCGACACCTTCGGCAAGCCGACCAAACTGCGCACCGGCAAGGGCGCGCACGGCCTGTACCCGAGCCGCGACTCCAAGAGCCTGTACATCTCCAACCGCGGCGAGGGCTCGATCTCGGTACTCGACTTCGCCACCGGCGCGCTGACCGCCAAGTGGCACCTGCCCGGCGGCGGCAGCCCGGACATGGGCGGTGTCTCCGCCGACGGCAAGGTGTTGTGGCTCAGCGGACGCTACGACGCGGAGGTATACGCGATCGACACCACCGACGGGCACCTGCTCGCCCGGATCCCGGTCGGCGTGGGCCCGCACGGGTTGTGCGTGTATCCGCAGCCGGGCCGGTACTCGCTCGGCCACACCGGCGTCTTCCGCTGACCCCCGAAGACCCCTCGCCAAGGGTGGGCGGCGGGAGGCGCATGCCCCTCGCCGCCCGCTCATTCCCGGCCCCGCACCTCGGTCAGGCCCGGCCAGCGCTCGGCGAGGTCCGCGTCGGCCGAAGGCAGGCCGAGCTGATCGAGAACACGCATCACGACGTGGTCGACCAGATCCTCGATGCTGCCCGGGCGATCGTAGAAGGCGGGCATCGGCGGCACGATCCGGGCGCCCATCCGGGCCAGCGCGAGCATGTTCTCCAGGTGGATCTCGCTCAGCGGCGTCTCGCGCGGCACCAGGACCAGCGGACGCCGCTCCTTGAGTGTGACGTCGGCCGCGCGGGTGATCAGATTGTCCGCGAAGCCGTGCCGGATCGCCGCGAGCGTCTTCATGCTGCACGGGACCACCACCATGCCGGTCACCGGATACGAGCCGGACGAGATGGTCGCCCCCAACTCGCCGAACTTGTGGGTCACATCCGCGAGTTCGGCGAACTCACGAGCCGAGTAGGGGGTTTCCACCTCGATCGTGGAGCGGGCCCAGGTGCTCAGCACGAGATGGGTCTGCACGTGCGGCAGTCGGCGCAGCACCTCCAGGAGGCGGACGGCGATCGGCGCGCCGGTGGCGCCGGTGACCCCGACGACGAAACGGGTGGGGGATGCGTTCGGCACGACGATCTCCTGATCCGACGGATCGGCGGTGGGGGAAGCGGACAGGGGGACGGGAGGGGGCGCAGCGGACGGGAGGGGCCGGCAAGCCCGTCCCGAAGCACGGCACGACACCACAGGCACGGCACCACAGGCCCCGCGCTACAGCGGCAGTACGCCCGCCCAGCGCCGGCGCAGCGCCTCGCGGGACGCGTCGTCGAAGCGGTTGGCCGCCGGGTAGTGGTCCTTCCACGCGAACGGCTTGCACGCGTCGATCAGCACCACCCCCATCGACAGGTCGCCCGCCGCCCGCTTGTCCGGGGACAACCGCGGGTCGATGGCGGTGGTCGGCGCGCGCAGCACCTGGATCGACTCGGACGGGTCGACCCGGGTGAACATCGCCCACAACACGTGGTTGATGTCGGTGATGTCGATGTCCTCGTCGACCACCACGAAGTAGCGCTCCATGCCACCGGTGCGCTTGCGCCCGAGGGCCGCGAACAGGGCGTGCATCGCGTCGCCGGCGCCGGTCTGCTCGATCGAGACGACCATCATCAACTGCCGCGCATAGGCCCACACGCCCTTGATGTTCTGCACACCCGAGGCTTCCAGGTGATCCCAGGTCACCGACGCCGAGTACAGCGGCACCGCCTGGTCGCCGGCCGGCACGGTCGGCAACATCGGCGGGGCGCCCAGGATGATCGGGTCGTCCCGGTGCAGGATCCGGGTGACCCGGACCACCGTCTCCTGTCCCGAGTGGGTGTAGTAGCCGGTCCACTCCCCGAACGGACCCTCCAGGGCCGATTCCTCTTCCACCGGCGGCAGTTCGCCCTCGATCACGATCTCCGCGTGCGCCGGCACCGGCAGCTCGCTCCCGGGCGGGAGCAGCACCTCGACCCCCTGTCCGCGCAACCCGCCGGCCAGGTCGTATTCCGACATCCCGGCCGGCGCCGCGATCGCCGCGGCGGTGGACAGGATCGGGTCCTGGCCGACCACCACCGCGATCGGACAGGTTCGGCCCCGCGCCCAGTACTTCTCCGCGATCGCCCGGGCGTGCCGGTTGCCCAGCATCCACAACGACAGCCGGTCCCGGCCCTGGACACATGCGCGGTAGGTGCCGATGTTGACCCAGCCGGTGTCCGGGTCGCGGGTGATCACCATGCACGCGGTGCCGATGTAGCGACCACCGTCCGCGTCGTGCCATTGCGGCGCGGGGAAGATCCCGAGGTCCACGTCCGCACCGACCAGCACGTTCTCCAGTACCGAACCGGTGTCCACCACGACCGGCGGGATCGGCTCCAGTCGCCTGCCCAGGTCCTTCCAGGCCCGCACGATGTCCAGTCCCGCGGTGTCCGGCGGCAGACCGAGGGCCACCGCGGTACGCGCCGGCGTACCCATGAAGTTGGTGAACACCCGGAACCCGGCCGGGAATCCGGGGATGTTGTCGAACATCAGGGCGGGTCCCTCGCGCTCCGCCATCAGCTCGGTGATCCCGCCGATGTCGGTGTCCCGGTCCGCGCCGTCGACCCGACGCACCTCGTCGGCACCGAGCTGCTCGGTCAGGTGGTCGATGTAGTGCCGAAGATCCTTGAATGCGCTCATGGCCACGAGCATCCGAATCGGCCCGGGGCGGCGGCAACGAGTGTGGGCGCGGATGCCGGATATCGCCGGAGCTAGACTCCGGATGTGTGGAATACCTCGATCTGCAGCTTCTGCATGCACTGAAGATCGACGGACGGGCTCCGTTGCGCCGGATCGCCTCGGTACTGGGCGTCTCCGATCAGATGGTCGCCCGCCGGTACACCCGGCTGCGCGAGAGCGCCGGGCTGCGTGTGGTGGGCCGGCTCAATCCCCGGCCGGTCGGGCAGAGCGTGTGGGTACTGCGACTCCAGTGCGTACCGAGCGCGGCCCCGGGTCTGGCCCGGGCACTGGCCGAGCGGTCGGACACCCGTTGGGTTCGGCTCGCCTCGGGCGGCACCGAGATCATCTGCCACCTGGTCGTGGCCGGTGCCGGCGACGACGACCGGGACGCGCTGCTCCTGGAGCGGATCCCGGCCGGCCGTCGGGTGGTCTCGATGACCGCGCACCGCCTGCTGCGGATGTTCAAGGGCGGCCCGAGCACGTGGGACGGTCCGGCGGTGGTGCTGGGCCGGGAACCGCTCGACGCGGCACAGCAGGCGGCGCTCGCCCCCGCCTACCCGACACCCGACGCCCGGGCGGCGCCGCTGGAGTTGACCGACCTCGACCACGTCCTGCTCGGCGTGCTGAGCCGCGACGGCCGGGCCTCGCACGCCGCACTGGCCGCCGAGGCCCGCTGCCACGAGTCGACGGCGCGCCGCCGGATCACCCACCTGCGCACGGCCGGGGCGCTGTTCTTCGTCCTGGACCTCGACGAACGGCTCCTGGGCAACCCGGCGACCACCGCGATGTGGATGTCGGTACGCCCCGCCCATCTGGCCGGCACCGGCGCCGCCCTGGCCGGCCACCCCGAAGTGGCCTACGCGGCGGCCGGCACCGGCCGTACCAACGTGCTGGCCACGGTCCTGTGTCCGGACGACGAGTCGCTGTACACCTACCTGGCCGAGCGCATCGGCGCCCTGCCGGGCATCGACGCGGTGGAGACCGCGCCGATCATCCGCACCCTCAAACGCACCGGCAGCCTCACCCGGCACGGCCCCCGGACGCCCGGTTCCGTGCCGGGCGGCTGAGGCCGGCCGGGTGCGCTCAGGACCAGGACGGCGGCGCGTCCCCGGTCGGGCGCGGGGTGATCAGCACGGCCGCGACCACCGTCGCGCCGAGCATGATGCCGGCGGCCACCAGCAGGGCCACGCCGAATCCGTGCACGGTGCCCGCCGTGACCGCGTCCGGGGCACCCTCGTGGTTGCGCAGCCAGGTCGCGGTGACGCTGGTGGCGACGGTGTTGAACAGCGCGGTGCCGAGCGCGCCGCCCACCTGCTGTCCGGCGTTGAAGGTCGCCGCGGCGGTTCCGGCGTCGGCCGCGCCCACCCCCGCGGTGGCCAGGCTGGTCGCGGTGGTGAGCACGACGCCCAGGCCCAGGCCGATCAGGATCTGCGCGGGCACCAGATACAGCACCAGTACATGCGCGCTGTCCGCCGTCAACCGGGACAGGAGCAACAACCCGGCGGCCATCGCGAGCAGCCCGGGAACCATCAACACCCTGGCGGTCACCCGGGCCAGCAGCCGGCCCGCGATCAGGATCGACCCCACCAGCGAGCCCGCGACCAGCACCATGATGATCAGCCCGGCCCGCACGGGTGAATAGCCCAGCACGGTCTGCGCGTAGTAGCTCAGGAACAGGAAGCAGCCGAACAGCGCCGCCAACATCAACGCGCTGGTGAGGTAGACGCCACCACGAACGCGGTCCGCCACCACCCGCATCGGCAACAGCGGGTGGCGCACCCTGGTCTCCACCAGCACGAACAGGCCGAGCAACAACACCCCGCCGGGCAGCAGGACGAGCACCAACGGGTCGTCCCAGCCGCGTGGCTCGGTGCGATTGAAGCCGTAGACCAGGGCCACGAGGCCGGCCACGCTCAGCAACGCTCCCGGCAGGTCCAGCCGACCGGGCCCGGCCGAGGGACGGTCGCGGTAGACGAACGGCAGGCCCAGCAGGGCGATTCCGGCGATCGGCACGTTGACCCACAGGCACCACCGCCAGTCCAGGTATTCGGTGAGCAGCCCGCCCGCGAGCAGGCCGACCCCCGAACCGGCGGCGCCCATCGCCCCGAACACCCCGAACGCCTTGCCGCGGTCCCGTGGGTCGGTGAAGGTCAGGGTCAGCAGCGACATGGCGGCGGGCGCCATCGCCGCGGCGAATACCCCCTGGAGCGCGCGGGCCCCGAACAGCGTGCCCGCACCGTCGGCCGCGCCACCCAGCGCGGAGGCGGCGGCGAACCCGATCAGGCCGATCCGGAACGTCCGGCGATGCCCGAGCAGCCCACTGACCCGGCCGCCGAGCAGCAATAACCCGCCAAAGGCCAGCACATAGGCGATGATCGCCCACTGCCGGTCGGCGTCCGACAGGTGCAGATCCTGCTGCATCGAGGGCAGCGCGATGTTCACGATGGTGCCGTCCAGCACGATCATGAGCTGGGCGAGGGTGATCACGGCCAGCGCCCACCACCGCTGCTCGTGGCGACGATCGACCGCCGGATCGACCACCGCCTCGGCCCGCTCCGGGTCGGGCGCGCGCTCGTGTTCCCGTTCGTGTTCCTGCTCGTACTCCCGCTGATGCACGGCTGGTTTCCGCCCCTCTAGAACAACGTACTAGTACCGGTACAACGTTCGACAAGGCCAGGATACTAGGCTCGCCGTCACGGAAAGAGCAAGGAGGTTGGGTCATCAAGGGCAAGCAGGGCAACGCCAAGGGCCAGGCCGCGGGGGGCGCGCAGAGCGTGTGGCTGCGCGAATCCCGGGCGGCGCGCGAGGAACCCCCGTTGACCCGGGCACGCATCGTCGGCGAGGCGGTGGCCCTGCTCGACGCGGAGGGCATCGACGGGCTGACCATGCGGCGTCTGGCCGAGCGGCTGGGGTCGGGCGTCACCACGCTCTACTGGCACGTGGACACCAAGATCGACGTGGTCGACCTCGCGCTCGACGCGATCTTCGCCGAGACACCGCTACCGGCGCCTGCCCCGGACCCCGACGCGTGGCAGGCCGACATCGTCGCCCTGCTCATGGACTGGCGGGCGACCATGCTGCGGCACCCGTGGTCGGCCGCGCTGCTCCAGCGACCGACCCTGGGCCCGAACCTGTTGGCCCGGATGGAGTTCCTGCAGGCGACCCTGGTCCGGGCGGGCTTCACCGGCCGGCGCCTGAACTCCGCCACCTGGGCGCTCTACAACCACCTGATGGGCGCGACCGTGGCCCGAGCCGGCTTCACCCTCTCCGCCGAGGACCGCGAGGCCGCCCAGCGCCGGCTGCACGACCTGAACGACCGCTACCCGACGCTGAGCGCCAACGACTACATGCTGCAGAACGACTGGGACACCACCTTCACCACCGGCCTGACCTACGTCCTGAACGGCATCACCGCCTCCCCACCCACCGACGGACAACCGTCGGAGGTGGGCGGGGAGCCGGCGACGATCAGTCGTGGTCCGGGGTGGGGCGGGTGATGGCGAACATGTAGCAGCCGTAGGTGATGTTGCGGCTGTGGATTCGGGCCACCTCCGGGTCGGCGAGGATTTCGGCGAGGGCCCCTTCGGGGGCGTCGGTGTCGTGGACGCGCGAGGTGGGGTGGATGCGGCCCAGCGCGTCGTAGGCGCGGAAGACCTGGGGGCGGTCGCGCCAGTGCGGCGGGTAGCCGTCGTCGGTCGGGCCGGGGCAGGCTTCGGCGTGTGTGAAGACCGCGCCGATCTCGCGGTACGGGCTTGCCGGCAGCGGGGGTTCGTAGCCGAACAGGATCAGCGACTCGCCCGGTTCCGCGTCGCGCAGGCAGCAGCGCAGCGGCTCGCCGCCGCCGGCCGCGCGCGGCTCGACCGGGTGGCCGGAGACGTCCGTACCGGCGGCGCGGACCGTGTCGAGGAACTCGGCGGGGATCGCTCGGACGACGAAGGCGGGTGGGCTTGCGATGGTGGTCATGGCACCAGCGTGGGCGGGGCCGGAACGCGGTGCCGGCGGCATTCGGACACCGCGTTCGGGCCTGCCGGGACCCGGCTCACTCGTCCAGGCGGCACCAGTCGCGGCGGTAGGACGCCCAGTCCGTGTCGGTCGCGGTGAAGTCGACGTACAACGCGACGCCGAAGGCCGGTCGGTGCAGGTCGGTTCGGGTCAGGCCGAGCCGGATGCCACGCACCGCCGCCGCGACCGTCTCGGCCGAGCCGTGGTGGCCCCACGAGTTCGCGTAGTAGGCGGGCAGGCCCATCAGCAGGTCGACCCGGGCCGGGGTCGCCTCCAGCGCGAGCCCGGTCTGCTGCGCGACGTAGCCGCCGTACAACGACTCCAGCGGCATCGCGGTGTCGTAGGACATCAGCGCGATCTGGTCGACCCGGCGCGCGACCTGGCCGAAGTAGCGCTGCGACCACCACTTGGGGTGGTCGCGCAACGCCAGGAACACGTTGTGCAGCGACGGCAGCGGGTCGATCTGGGCGGCGGCGACCGAGAGCGGGACGCCGCGCGCCCGGGTCATCTCGTGGGTGGCGGTGAGCACGGTCAGGAAGTCCTCGTCGCCGGACCACACCGGCTCCAGGTCGAAGTGCACACCCTCGAAGCCGGCGTCCAGGACCTGCGCGGCCGACGCGGTGATCGCCGCGCGCACCTGTGGACGGGTCAGGTTCAGGCCGGGCCCGCCGTGCGAGACGATGTCGCCGAGCCACGCCTGCACCCGTACACCGGGCAACTCGCGGTGCACCGCCTCCACCAGTTGCCGCGCCCCGGGATGCGCCGACGCCGGCAGCGTGCCGTCGTGTTCCAGCGGACCGGCGTGCACATACAGGTCGTGGATGCCGGTATCGCGCAACCGCTTTGCCAGCACCGCCAGTTCGGCCGGGCCCTTGCGCCCGTCCACCCACGCGTGGCCCAGCCAGATCGCATCCCGGCCGCGACTGCGGGCCTGATCCGAGGGATCGCCCGCGTACTCCAACCGCAACGCGAGCGCGGCGGCACCGACCGGCACCAGCGGCAGACTCACCAATAACAACACGATCACGGTGACCCGCCGCCACCGACTCCACGACCGCCACCGCCGCCGCAGCCGACCCCGACGCGGCGACGAGGGCACATCGGGCGGCGCCCCCTCGGCCGCCTCGACGTCCCCACCCTCGACACCCCCGCCGTCGGGGTCCACCTCGTCGCGGACACCGATCTCGCGGACGCCGACCCCACCGGCGGCCACCCCACGTGCACCTTTCTCCGCAGCCCCCGTCCCACCGGCCGCGTGCCCTCCCCCACCTCGCGCGCTGTTGTCCCGGGCAGTGCGCCCGGGCTCGGCGATACCGATACGGATCGTCCCCCTGTGTCGTGGCCGGCCGCCCCACGTCGTGGCAGACCCCCCAGGGTCACGGCCGGCGAACCGCTTTCTCGCGACCGACGGGCCGCCGCGCGCGACCGCGGACGGGTTCCGGGTCGGCGGGCCGAGCCGCGGTCGGGGGGCCGGGTGCGACTCCCGCCTACTACGGACGCGCCCGGGTACGGAACCGTTCCAGCCCCGCCCCGACACCCTCGGCCGCGACGGCGATCACACACCGGGCCGTCGCCATCGGAGACTGTGACCCATGTCACATCAATGATTGAAATATCCGGGGACTTCCTGTCCGTTTAACCGAGCGAATCACAATCGGGGAATCACTCCCCGGTTATCGGTCGGGACCGACAGGAAGGAGCCGGATCATGGGCAGTACCGCCACCGTCACCGCCACCGACGTTGTCGAGGACCGCGGTCCGCGCCTTCGTGCGGATGCCCGGCGCAATCGCGAGCGGATCATCGCCGCGGCGCGCGAGATGTTCGTCGAGCACGGCGCCGAGGTGCCGTTCGACGAGGTCGCCCGCCGTGCCGGAGTCGGCAACGCGACCCTGTACCGCCACTTCGCCGACCGCGGCGAGCTCGCACACCGGGTGATCCTCTCCGTCCTGGAGCGGATCACCGAGCAGGGCGAGCTGGCCCTGGCCGAGGAGCCGGTGGCCTTCGCGGCCCTGCGGCGCTTCGCCCACGGCGCGATGAGGGAGCGGATCGGGGCGCTGTGCCCACTCGTGTCCGCGACCGTGGACAAGGAACACCCCGAGCTGATCTCCGCCCGGACGCGGCTGGAGGACCTGGTCGAGACGCTGATGGAGCGTTCTCGTGCCGAGGGCCGGCTGCGCGTCGACGTCGGCTCGGGCGATCTCCTGATGGCGATCACCCAACTCACCCGACCGCTGCCCGGGATGGGCGGCTGCGTGGTGAACGACCGGTTCGTGCACCGTCACCTCGACGTGCTGCTCGACGGTCTGTGCACATCCGACCCCACCCCGCTGTCCGGCTCCACCGTGGCGATGCGGGACCTGGAACACCTGGCCGACGAGCCCGAGGGGCAGCCTTCCGGGCGCTGACGCGCCCTACCGACTTCCGATTTCACCGCAATACCGCGTGACCGCGTAACGACTACGAACTCGTCACCGTCGCCTCGCCACTTCGGCGTGGGCGAGGGGCACCGTCCGCCCCTGCGACGCCCGCCGTCGCAACGCACCCCCAAAGTGAGTACACCCATGTCTGCAACCGCTCCGCCCCAGACCGCCATGCCCGATCCCAGGCGCTGGAAAGCGCTCGTCTTCATCGCCCTCGCCCAGCTCATGGTCGTGCTCGACGGCACCATCGTGAACATCGCGCTGCCGTCCGCCCAGACCGACCTGGGCATCTCGGACGGCAACCGACAATGGGTGATCACCGCCTACGCCCTCGCGTTCGGCGGGCTGCTGCTGTTCGGCGGCCGGATCGCCGACCTGTGGGGTCGACGCCGGACCTTCATCGTCGGTCTGGTCGGCTTCGCCGCCGCCTCCGCGCTCGGCGGCATAGCCGCGAGCACCGGCATGCTGCTCGGCGCCCGCGCCCTCCAGGGTGTGTTCGGCGCGCTGCTCGCCCCGTCCGCGCTGTCCCTGCTCGCGGTGATGTTCACCGACGGCAAGGAACGCGCCAAGGCGTTCGGCATCTTCGGCGCGATCGCCGGTGGTGGTGGCGCGGTCGGCCTGATCCTGGGCGGCGTGCTCACCGAGTACATGAACTGGCGCTGGACCTTCTTCGTCAACATCCCCTTCGCCGCGGTCGCCGCGGCCGGTGCCGTCCTGGTCATCCGCGAGCCCGCCGGCACCCGCAACCGTTCGCCGCTGGACATCCCCGGCGTGGTGCTGTCCTCGGTCGGCCTGGGCACCCTGGTCTACGCGTTCACCCGCGCCGAGAGCCACGGTTGGACCGCCGGCAGCACGCTGGGCCTGTTCGTGGCCGCCGCCGTCCTGCTCGCGTCGTTCGTCTTCGTGGAGAGCCGGGTCAAGGCGCCGCTGCTCCCGCTGCGGGTGATCGCCGAGCGCAACCGGGCCGGCATCTACCTCTCGCTGGGCCTGGCCATCATCGCGATGTTCGGCATGTTCCTGTTCCTGACCTACTACCTCCAGATCGTCAAGGACTTCTCGCCGGTGATGACCGGCCTGGCGTTCCTGCCGATGATCGCGGGCATGATCACCGGCTCGACCCAGATCGGCGCCCGGCTGATGACCAGGGTCCCGGCCCGGCTGCTGATGGGCCCGGGCTTCCTGACCGCCGGGGTCGGCATGTTGCTGCTCACCCGGATCGAGGTGGACAGCTCCTACGTCGGGCTGATCCTGCCCGCGCAGATCCTGCTCGGCCTGGGCATGGGCACCTCGTTCATGCCGGCGATGAGCCTGGCCACCTACGGTGTGCAGCCGCGCGACGCGGGTGTCGCGTCGGCGATGATCAACACGTCGCAGCAGGTCGGCGGCGCGATCGGCACCGCGCTGCTGAACACCATCGCGGCCAGCGCGACCACCGCCTACGTGGCCTCGCACGCGGTGACCTCGGCCGGCGCCGAGCAACTGCGCATGCAGGCCATGGTGCACGGCTACGCCACCGCGATCTGGTGGGCGGTCGGCATCCTGGCCCTGGCCTCGGCGATCGCCTTCACGTTCATCACCGTCGGGCACGGCGACAGCACGGTGGTCGCCTCGCACGACGAGGACGCGGACGAGATGGCGATTCCGGTGCTCGTGCACTGATCGCCCACCGCTGATCACCCGGCACCGACCGCCGGGCGCGGGCCCCATCGCCACCGGCGGTGGGGCCCGCGCCATGTCCGCGACCGGCCCGACCGACACTCGGGCCGGCGGCCCGGGTCAGCGGAACGCCGGGATCACCTCGGCACCGAACAGCCGGATCATCGCGGCCAGTTCATCGAAGGAGCCGCGCGTGGACACCGGGCTCGCCCCGGCCGGCAGCCCCGCGCCGAAGGCGGCGTGCACGTGCTCGCTGCCGGTGCGGTCGCGGTAGCGGGTGATCTGGGCGATCACGTCCTCGGGGTCGCCCCACAACAGGCGGTCGCGGGCGATCTCCTCGGCGGGTACCCGTTCACCCGCGTCCAGGCGGCGGAACAACTCCCGCTCGTCGGCGTCCTCGGCCGACTCGCGCCAGTGTTCGAGCAGGCCGCCGACGTATCCGGGCAGCACCTCCTCGGCCACCGTGCGGCGATCCTTGCCCAGCCACGCATAGCGGCGCAGCACCCAGTCCGGACGCCGGGCGTGCGTCGCACAGGCCGCCCGGTAGACCGCCAGGCAGGATCGGGCCTTGGCCAACGACTGCACCGGACCGCACAACCACGCGTCGCCCAGCCGCGCGGCGCGCTCGACGGCGGCGTCGGCGACGCCCGCCACCCACAACGGGATGCGCTCCTGAACCGGGCGCGGGTGCACGGTCAGTTCGGGAAAGTTGTGGAAGCGGCCCCGGTAGCCGACGTTCTCCCGGGTCCAGAGCAGCCGGAGGATCTCCAGCGCCTCCTCCATCCGCGCGCCCCGGGTGCGGAAGTCGGATCCGTGCACGGTGTATTCCAGCGGCCACCAGCCCAGCCCGACGCCCAGGGTGACCCGGCCGCCGGAGATCTCGTCGATCGTGGCGACCTGTTCGGCGACCCGCACGGGGTGGTGCACCGGGAGTTGGAAGATGCCGGTCCCCACCCGCAGCGTCTCGGTGCGCGCGGCGACGGCGGCCAGCAGCGTGAGCGGATCGCTCATGTTGCCCGGCATGAAGTGGTGGTGGCCGACGGTGGCGGTGTCGAAACCCGCCTCCTCGGCGATCCGGGCCAGCGCGAAAGTGCGGTGGTACGGCTGCGCGTGGCCGGCGTCGCGAAGCACGGGCAGCGACATGGAGAACTTCATGCGGCCGGAAGCTAGCAGCGTCCTCGCAAGCTCTCCAGGGCCGCGCGGCCCCGCCGGTCCAAGCGACGGCGGCGGGCCCGCGGGCCGGCGGGGCGCGGGCCGGGCGGGCTCGGCGCGCCGGTACGCTCGCTCGGCGGGGTCGGGTGGTGTGCACGGTGGAGGCGATGACGATGGCCGAGCGGGTCGCGGTGGGACTGGTCGGGGCGGGTCCATGGGCGAGTCTGGTGCACGCGCCGGTGTTCGCGGACGGGCCGGAGACCCGGCTCGCCGCGGTGTGGGCGCGCCGCCCGGAGGCGGCCCGGGAACTGGCCGAGACCCATGGGGCCCAGGCGTGCGCGCGGTTCGACGAACTGCTCGACCGGTGCGAGGCGGTGGTCTTCGCGATCGCCCCCGAGGCGCAGCCCGCGCTGGCCGAGCGGGCGGCCCGGGCGGGCAAGGCGGTGCTGCTGGAGAAGCCGATCGCGGACGACCTGGACGGCGCCCGTCGATTGGCCGACGTGATCGGCGAGACCGGGGTCGGCTCGATGGTCGCGTTGAGCGCTCGATACGCGCCGCGGGTACGGGACTTCCTGGCCCACCTGGAGAGCGCCGACACCCGGTGGCGCGGCGGGCGACTGGCCTGCGTCACCGGCGCCTTCCTCGATGGTCCGTTCGCGGCGTCGCCGTGGCGACAGGCTCGCGGGGCGATTCTCGACGTGGGGCCGCACGCGTTCGATCTGATGAGCGTCGCGCTGGGCGACGTCGTGGAGGTGCGGGCCGATGCCCCCGGCGACGGGTGGACGGCGGTACAACTGGTGCACGCCGGCGGCGCGGTGTCCCAACTGGTGCTGTGTTGCGCCGCGGCGGCGGGCCACCGCTACGACGTGGAGGTCTACGGGGCGACCGGGGTCGCCGCGCTCGACCTGTCCACCGCGATCGACGGGGCCGCGTTCGCGGTGCTGCGCGCGGAGTTCGCGAGCCTGGTGCGCGACGGGGGCGAGCACGTGTGCGATGTCCGCCGCGGGCTGTACCTCCAGGAGGTCGTCGCCCGCGTCGAACGACAACTCGCCGCGGCACGCTGAGCCGCGCGCCGCGACGATCACGTGTGGTGGGTCAGGCCGTCGGCTTGCGGGCGATGCCACCGGCCATCAGCTTCTGACCGACGGTCAGCGGCTCCTCGACCGGCTCCTCCGGCCGCCACTGCGGCAGGAACACCACGCCCGGCTCGACCGGTTCCAGGCCCTCGAAGTACGCGGATATCTCCTCGATCGTACGGAAGCGCCCCGAACCCAGGTCGGTGAGCAGCGCCTTCTCCAGCGCGACCGCGTCCGGGCTGGACGCGCAGAAGTGGGTGAGGAAGAGGAAACTGCCGGGCGGCAGCGCCTTCTTGTACGCCTCGACGATCTGCTCGGGGCCCTCGTCGTCGTTGAGGTGGTGCACGACGCCGACCAGCATCAGGCCGATCGGCTGGTCGAAGTCGATCAGGGCCCGTACGTCCGGGTGGTTCAGGATCTCGGCCGGGTCGCGCAGGTCTGCGGTGACCACCGTGGTCCGGTCGTTCTCGGCGAGCAGCGCCCGGCCGTGCGCGAGCACGATCGGGTCCTTGTCCACGTAGACCACCCGGGCCTCGGGCGAGTGCTCCTGGGCCACCTGGTGGGTGTTCTGCACGGTGGGCAGGCCGGAGCCGAGGTCGAGGAACTGGCGGATGCCCTGCTCGGCCATGTACCGCACACCGCGCCCGAGTATCGCCCGGTTGTACCGGCCGACATCGCCGATCTCCGGGACGATCGCCAGCGACGCCTCGGCTATCGCGCGGTCCACCGGGTAGTTGTCCTTGCCGCCGAGTACCGCGTCGTAGACTCGCGCGATGCTGGGCGTGGAGATGTCGATGCCGACCGGTCGCCAGTCGTCGTTCGGCTCGACCGGAGCGTTGTCCGCCGTTTGCGAGTCGTCTGCCATGAAGGCTCCAACCGTGGATTGATGGAATGGTCGATTCCCGTTGCCGGCAAGCCTATTGGTGCCGGACCGGGTTTTGTCGCCCGGGCCGGGGACCAACCGCGACGTTCCGAGCCGACGCGGGTGGCGACGTACACGCCCCCCTCGCCCACGCCTCCATCCGGATGAACGCGCGTGGCAGGTGACGCACCAAGGGTCGATCTCCGGCATTCCGCCCATGCGTTCCAACCTGTCGATGGGCGCCGCGTCCCCCCGGAGGTCTTCGGAGGACCCGCGAGAGCGGTGCGGCGAAAGGGGTGTCGGCTCGCCGATAATGCGATCCATGGATCACATCAGTCATTTCCGCCGTGAGGTTCGTGCGTTCGAGGCCGCCGCGCGGCGGGGTCTGAACGCTCCCGAGGCGCCCGTCGTGCCGTCCTGTCCGGAGTGGACGATGAGCGATCTGGTGGTGCACCTCGGCGGCGTGCACCGCTTCGTGGCCCGGGTCGTCGTGGCCGCACTCGCCGAGCCGCCGCCGGTCACCGACATCGGGATCTACGCCCTGCCCGAGGACCGCACCGGCTGGCCGACCCCGGGCGGTCCCACGCCCACCCCGGGGCCGTTGCCGCCCGGCCTGGTCGACTGGTTCGCCGCCGGGGCGGGCGAGTTGGCCGACGCGTTCGCCCACACGCCGGCCGCGCGCACGGTCTGGACCTGGTCCGCCGAGCAGAGCGTCGGTTTCTGGCTGCGCATGCAGACCATCGAGGCCGCCGTGCACCGCTGGGACGCCGAGCAGGCGGTCGGCGCCGCCGCTCCGGTGCACGCCGAACTCGCGGCGGACGCGATCGCCCAGCACTTCGAGGTGATGGTCCCGGCCCGGCGCGAGCGGGGGCAGGCGCCGCCCGGGTCCGGCGAGCACCTGCGGTTCCGGCAGACCGACGGACCGGGCGACTGGGCGCTGCGTCTGGTCGGCGACGAGGTCCGGTTCGGCCCGGCCGAGGGGCGCGGTGATGTCGAACTGGCCGGTACGGCATCGGACTTGGCGCTCTTCCTGTGGGGCCGCCTCCCGGTGGACCGGCTCACCGTCACCGGCGACCGCGACACCGCCGACCGGTACTTCACCCTCGTCCCACCGGTATAGCGCCGAACCGCCCTGGGGTCGCCGTCAATTCGTCGGGGGTGGCGTATCCGTCGAGGCGTCCGAGACCCTGGGGAACGGGCGCGGGTAGTGCACACCGAGGTGGAAACGGTCGGCGAGGACGTCGGCGAACGCCGCCGCGATCCGGTACTCGCCGGCCGGGTTCGGGTGCAGGCCGTCCCCGGTGTGGTCGGCCGCGATGAACTCGGCGTCGGTGGTGGCCACCACGATCGGCGACTCGTCGCTGTTCAGGTCGGCCGCGAGGGCGTCGATCCGCGCGTTGAAGGCCGCCGCCCGGGCGGCGAAGTCCGGGTCCGGGCCCGCCTGATGGGTGGGCAACACGTGGCCGAGCACGATCCGCAGACGCGGGTTGGCCCGGCGGGCGTCGGAGATGAACGCGCGCAGGTTCTCCTCGAACCGGGCCGGATCGATGTTCGGCCGCAGGTCGTCGACCCCGAGCAGGATCAGCAGGTAGTCCGGTCGGTGCTCGGCCACCTCGGCCTCGATGTCGCCGAGCGGGTCGTCGGACCCGACCAGGTCCAGCCGCACGTCGTGGGCGCGCAGGTGTCGCCACAGGCGATATCGCCAGGTCCGGTCGCCGCTGCCGACGTGACCGATCGAGTCGCCGGCGATCATCACCGGGACCTCGTGTCTCGCGCCCGTCATGGTGCCTCCCGGGTCGATCCACCGGCCGTGTCCGGGCAGCGGTCCTGTCCACACGTTAGGTTCGCCGCGCGCACGCCGCCCGCTCGGCTACCGCGAACGGGTGGTGCCGACCCGGGCGAGCGCGCTCAGGCCGGCGCCTCCCGCAGCGGCGCCGGAAGCGGCAGGCCGTGCAGGATGTCCAGCCGGGACACCGCCCTGGTCAGCACCACGTACAGGCGGCCCGCCCCGCGCGCCTCGGCGGCCACGATCGCGGCCGGTTCGACCACCACCACGTGGTCGTACTCCAGCCCCTTGGCCAGCGTCGCGGGCAGGACGGTCACCCGCACCGCGCCGGTCGGATCCGGCGCCTCCGCCGTCGTGGTGGCGATGTCGGCGGCGGCCAGCGCGGCGCCCAACGCCGGGATCCGCGCGTCGTCCGCGATCACCCCGATCGAGCCCGGCCGCTCCAGCGCGGCGCGCACCGCCACGACCGCCGCGGCGATCGGGTCGGCCACCTCGCGGATGCTCAGCTCGCCGTCCTCGCGCAACGACCGGGCCGCGGGCACGTCCACGTCCAGGCCCGCGAGCAGCCGGTTCGCCAGCGCCACGATCACCGCGGGCACCCGGAAGCCGACGGTCAACGGTGCCACCTCGGCCTCGGGTCGGCCCAGGTGGGTGAGCAGCTCGGGCCAGGTGCGGGCGGACCAGGGCGTGGTGCCCTGGGCCAGGTCGCCGAGCACGGTCACCGAGCCGGAGCCGATCCGCCGGGCCAGCGCACGACACTGCATCGGGGACAGGTCCTGCGCCTCGTCGACCACCACGTGACCGTAGGTCGGCGGCCGTTCGATCAGGCCGGCCAGCTCGTCCAGCAGGACCAGGTCGGCGGCCGACCAGCGGGCGCTGCGCCACGAGCGCGGCGGCCGGGTCCACCGGATGGCCCGCTGTTCGTCGGCGGTGAGGATGCCGTCGACGGCGGCCGACGCGTGCGGGTCGGTGAGCAACTCGGCGAGAACCTGCTCGGGGTGCGCCCTGGGCCAGCAGTGGTCGACGAAGCCGGCGACGCCCTTCGAGCCGCCCATCCGACGCAGCCAGGCACCGGTCGGCGGGCCGGAGTTGCGTTCGGCCTGGCGTTGCAGCAGGGCCACCGCGCGGGCTCGGATCCGGTCCCGGCCGACCTGGTACGGGGGATCCTCGGCGCGCACCCCCTCGACGATCCGGGTCAGTTCGTCCAGGGTGATCCGGCGCCGGTAGGAGCCGTCGGGCACCGCGACCGGCTCGATCGGGGCGACGACCCGGGCGTAGAGCGCACGGCGCAGCACGGTCGCCATCCGGGGGTCGTGTTTGACCACCTCGGCGGCGGGTTCGTCGTGGGCCCGGATGGCCTGCCGGCCGACCTCCTCGTCGATGGTGGTCTGCCGGATTCCGGTCTCGCCGAGCGCGGGCAGCACCTCGGAGATGTAGCGCAGGAAGGCCCGGTTGGGGCCGACGATCAGCAGGCCGGCGCGCTGGATGCGCTGCGGGTAGGTGTAGAGGAGGTAGGCCGCGCGGTGCAGGCCGACGGCGGTCTTGCCGGTGCCGGGGGCGCCCTGTACGCAGATCGAGGCGGTCGGGTCGCGGCGGACCAGGTCGTCCTGTTCGGGCTGGATGGTGGCGACGATGTCGCGCATCGGGCCGACCCGGGGGCGGCGCAGTTCGCCGGCCAGGATCGCCCCGGGGCCGCCGGTGTCGGCCGGATCCGGCCCGGGGCTCGCGGCGAGGTGCTCGTCCTCCAGGCCGGTCAGGTCCTCGGCGGCGCCGTCGCTCCACGGCGCCCAGCCGAACCGGCGGCGGATCGCGACGCCCTGCGGGTCGCGGGCACTGGCCCGGTAGAAGGCCCGGGAGATCGGTGCGCGCCAGTCGACCACGAGCGGCGGGACCGCCGGATCGGTGCCGATCCGGCGTCGGCCGATGTGGTAGCGACCGCCGCGGTGCTCGCCGGCCGCCTCCGTTTCGACGAAGTCCAGGCGGCCGAAGAACAGTGGGGTGTCCGGGAGTTCGTCCATCTCACGGGCGTGGCTGCGCAGGGTGTATCCGAGCGCCTCGGCATCCGCGCCGGAGGCGGAGACGTCGGCGCCGGTGCGCACGTGTTCGGTGGCGCCCGCGACCATCGCGGCCATCGCCTCGCGGCAGACCTCGTGGTAGGCGCGCTCCCGGCCGAGTTCGGCATCGAGTGGCGTCATGCCGACCAGGATAATGCAACTCGGTTAAAAATGTTACCGAGTAACGCTCGTGTAGCGGGTCAACCCCCCGGCCAGTCGATCGAACGCCCGTTCCGCCGTCGCCCGGGCCGCCGGATGCAGCGCCGCCGCGCGCTCGCCCGCCGCGATCCGCCGCCAGTTCTCCCGGGCCAGGATGCGCTGCACCGCGATGATCTGCCCGGCCGCCAACCGGGCCTGCATCGTGTCCTCGTCCGCGCCCGCGTCCCGGTCCACGCCCGGCCCGTCGGCCGCCTCCGGGTCGGCGTTCGCGGCGGGCGCCGCGGCGGCCAGCGCGTCGGCCAGTGCCTCCTCCGAGCGTTCGGTGTACGCGTACAGCCGGGCCACCAGGCTCGGGGTCCCGTACAGCAGCCGATGAAAGGCCAGCACCTGTGGCTGGTCGCTGAGCCCGGTGACCGGATCGTGCCGATCCAGTCCGGCCAGGAAGTTCAGGCGCAGCGCCGCCAGCGCCGAGACGCCCTCGGGCCGACCGGCCACCACCCGACCGGCCTCGTCCTGGTGGTCGGCGAACCGGTGCAGCACCAGGTCCTCCTTGGTCGGGAAGTACCGGAACAGCGTCGGCTTGGAGACCTCCGCGGCGTCCGCGACCTCGGCGACCGACACCCGGTCGAAGCCCTTCGCCAGGAACAGGGCGATCGCGACATCGGAGATCGTCGCCGCCATCCGCTGCCGCTTGCGCTCGCGCAATCCCATCTCACCGCTCATGCGCGGCACCCTACGCCGCGTCCACGACGCCGATCTCGCGCGCGTGCAGTCCGGCGAACACGACGTCCGCCACCGACCGCGCTCCGCATCCGTCGATGTCCACCACGATCGCGTGCCGCGGGTCGGCTTCGAGCGCGAGCGCGACATGGGCCTCGGCGATGCGCTCCAGCGCGCCGCGGCGGGTCAGCCAGCCCCGGTCGTCGGCGGAGAGCACCTGCTGCGCGGACAGTCGGTCGCGCAGTGTGCGGGCCGACGCGGTCAGGTGCACCGTGACGGTCGGCTCCTCCAGCACGGCCCGGTATTCGGCGACCTGGGCGCTGAGCCTGCTTCCGTCGGCCCGGTAGATCACCGCGCCGTCGGCGGCGACGCCGGCCGCCCACGTGTGCACGATCACCGGCCCGGCCGAGCGCTGTCGTTTGACCAGCTCGTCGGCCCGGAGCAGCCCGGCCAGACCGAGGCCGTATCCGGCGCGGACGTCGAGGCGGATCGATTCGGCACGCCCGGCGATCGGCGTGCAGCCGAGCGCGGTGCCGAGGGTGTCGGCGAGCGCGGCGCCACCCGCGCCGGGCGGCCCCTCGATCGCGATGAACGTGTGGTGGTCGGTGCGCCCGGCGGGAGCGGGCCCTGCGAGCGTGGTCGGGGTCATCGCGTGTCCTGGTTCGCTGGGATGGCCGTCGGTCGCGGACGGACCCGTCCGACCCTCGATGCCGCACCCGCCGGCGTCCGCCCCATCGGCAGACACTGCCGGCCCGGCACCGGCACGTCGCCGGCCGTCGCCCCTCCACGGTGCCTGATCCCGTGATGCCCCCGCAGGATCGACCGGGCGAACATCAGGCAACCACGAGGGTACCCGTCGGGGCGCTCCGACATCGAACTCGCGCTGCGTGAAGGCCCGTTCACGCGCGCACAGCACGCATTCCCGGACCTTTCCCACCGCGCCACAACGGCGTCGGTCCCACCCGCGCCCGGCGATCGCCGAAGCCGCCCGCCACGCTGATCCGCCGCCCATCCGGACAAACCAGACGGTCCCTCGGCTAAGCTCCCCGGATGTCACACGTTCCGACGGTCGCCGAGATCACCGCACTGCACCGGGCGTACGCGCCGACCCGAGCGGCCTTCGAAAAGGTGCACACCCATTGCGGGATCGTCTGGCGGATCGCCGAGCAGTTGCTCGACGGACCCGCCGGCGCCGGCGTGGACCGGGACCTGGTCCGGGCCGGGTGCCTGCTGCACGACATCGGGGTCTACCGGCTCTACGACGAGGACGGCCGACTGGACGGCGCCAACTACGTACGGCACGGACTGCTCGGCGTGGAGATCCTGCGCAAGGAGGGCCTGCCCGAGTCGCTGCACCGGTTCTGCTCGTGTCACACCGGCGTCGGGCTGACCCGGGACGACGTGCTGAGCCGGCAGTTGCCGATCCCGGTGGACGACTATCTCGCCGAGTCGGTCGAGGAACGTCTGGTGATGTACGCGGACAAGTTCCACAGCAAGTCCAACCCGCCGCGTTTCCTGCGCCCGGACACGTTCGCCGCGAAGATTCGGCGCTTCGGGGACGACAAGGTGGTCGCCTTCCAGGCCCTGGCAGACGAGTTCGGCGCTCCCGAACTCGACGCGCTGTCAGCCGAGTTCGGCCATCGCGTCACCTGAGTGGGGCCGCCACGACGGCCGTTGGGCGTCACCGCCGGGGGTGACCGGCCCGCCGCCGGTCTCTCATGGGTCCGGCGGCGGGGGTCGTCGGGGGCTCGGCTGCCGGGGGACGGCGGCAGCCGAGCGGCTCAGCTACCGAAGTAGTTGTCGAAGTTCTTGGAGAATTCCAGGTTGTTGAAGCGGTCCCAGTTGATCGACCAGGTCATCAGTCCGCGCAGGGTGGGTCGCACGCCGTGCGGCGTGTAGCCGCCGCAGTTGCTGCCCTTGGTCAGGCAGTCGAGTGCCTTGTTCACCTCGGTGGTGGACACCCATCCGTTGCCCGCCTGGACCGAGGCCGGCATGCCGATCGCGACCTGGTCGGGTCGCAGCGCCGGGAACACGTTGTTCGTGTTGCCCGCGACCGGGAAGCCGGTGAGCAGCATGTCCGTCATCGCGATGTGGAAGTCCGCGCCGCCCATGCTGTGGTACTGGTTGTCCAGGCCCATGATCGAGCCGGAGTTGTAGTCCTGGACGTGCAGCAGGGTCAGGTCGTCGCGCAACGCGTAGATGACCGGCAGGTAGGAGCCGCAGCGCGGGTCCTGGCCGCCCCACTGGCCGGAGCCGTAGTACTGGTAGCCCATCTGCACGAAGAACGTCTCGGGTGCCATGGTGAGCACGAACCGGCTGCCGTACTTGGCCTTGAGCGTCTTGACCGCCGAGATCAGGTTGACGATCACCGGCGTGGTCGGGTTCTTGAAGTCGGTGTCACCGGTGTTCAGCGACAACGAGTGGCCCTCGAAGTCGATGTCCAGGCCGTCGAGTCCGTACTCGTCGATGATCCCGCCGACCGATTGCACGAACTTGTCCCGGGCGGCGGTGGTGGACAGTTGCACCTGGCCGTTCTGGCCGCCGATCGAGATGAGCACCTTCTTGCCGGCCGCCTGCTTGGCCCGGATGGCGGCCTTGAAGTCGGCGTCGCTCTCCACGCTCGGGCACTCGGTGACCGGGCAGCGCACGAACCGGATGTCACCGGAGGTGACCGACGTCGGCTCGCCGAAGGACAGGTTGATCACGTCCCAACTCACGGGCACATCCGCCATCTTGGTGTAGCCCGCGCCGTTGGCGAAGCTCGCGTGCAGGTAGCCGACCAGGGCGTGCGGGGGCAGTTGGCCGCCTCCGCCGTCGGTGCCGGTGGTGGCGGTGACGGCCGCCGACTTGGCCGACTCGCCGGCCGAGTTGGTCGCGCTGACCCGGAAGCTGTACGCGGTGGACGCGGTCAGGCCGGTCACCGTCGTGCCGGTCCCGGTGACCGTCAGGTCCGGCGCGCCCTCGCGGTAGACCTTGTAGCCGGTCGCCCCGGGCACCGCGTTCCAGGACAGCGGCACGGTGGTCGCGGTCGGGGTGCCGGCGGCGAGGCCGGTGGGGGTGGCCGGGACTTCGACGACGCCCGTGGTGGTCGCGCTCACGGCGGCCGACCTGGGCGACTCGCCGGCGGTGTTGGTCGCGGTGACCTGGAAGCTGTACGTGGTCCCCTGGGCCAGGCCGGTGACGGTCGCGCCGGTGCCGGTGACCGTCTGGGCCAACGCGCCGTCGCGGTAGACCTTGTAGCCGGTCGCCCCGGGCACCGCGTTCCAGGACAGCGGCACACTGGAGGCGGTGGGCGCGCCGGCGGCCAGGCCGGTGGGCGCGGCCGGGATCTGGGTGCCGCCGGGGCCGGTCAGCGACAGGTCGTCGGCGTGGTAGGCGCCCGTGCCGTACCAGCCGTGCGTATACAGGGTGACCGACGTGGTGTTCGCGCCGGTGCGGAACGTGGTGCTCAGCCGGGTCCAGTCCGGTGCGGAGCCGGTCCAGGTGGCGGGGTCGGTGGTGCCGGTGCCGGTCGCGCCGAGGTAGACGTAACTGCCGCGCAGCCAGCCGGAGATCACGTAGTCGGAGTTGGGCAGCACGGTGACCGTCTGCGTGCAGCGCGCGTTGTCGCTGCCGGCCGGGGTCGCCTTCAGGGCCGAAGTCCCGCCGTGTACGGGGGTGCTGACGGTGGCTCCGCTGCCGGCGCTGCACGTCCAGCCGGTCAGACCGGATTCGAAGCCGCCGTTCTGCACGAGTTCGGCCGCGGCCGCGACATCGGCATCGGCGGTGCCGCCGGCGGCGGTGAGCATCGCGGCGGTCAACAGGGCGGTGCTTGCGGCGGCGACGAGGGAGCGCAGCCGTTTGGGGGGACGAACGCTGGTGGATCCGGACATGGGATTCCTCGCGTGGTCGGGACGGAACGGAGCAAGGTGGGGCCGCGCCCGGGCCGGTCGCGTGGTCCGGCCCGGGCGCGACGCGCTACGGGAGCGTGTCGAGGTGCGGGCCGACCGTGTTGGAGAACTGGTTGCCGTTCAGGGCGTCCCAGTTGGTCGACCAGGTCATCGCGCCGCGCAGGCCGGGGTAGGTCTTGCTCGGCTTGAACGTGCCGCACCCGGTGCCCTTGGCGAGGCAGTCGAGCGCGTTGTTGACCACGCCCGGCGAGACGTAGCCGGATCCGGCGCCGCGCGGGGAGGCGGGCAGGCCGAGGCCGACCTGCGAGGGGGCCAGGCCGCCTTCGAGTTGGATGCAGGCCAGGCCGGTCATGAAGTCGACCGTGCCCTGGCTGTACACCTTGCCGTCACAGCCGAGCATCGCGCCGCTGTTGTAGTACTGGGTGTTGACGACGGTCAGGATGTCCTTGATCGCCAGCGCGGTCTTGAAGTACTCGGTGCCGGTGGACTGCATGTCCAGGGTCTGCGGGGCCATGGTGATCACCAGGCCGGCGCCGACCTTGCCGGACAACGAGCGCAGCGCCTGGGACATGTAGGTGGAGTTGATGCCGTTTTCCAGGTCGATGTCCACGCCGTCGAAGCCGTAGGTCTGGATCAGCGTGTACAGCGTGTTCGCGAAGTTGTTCGCCGACGAGGAGCTGTTGACCGAGACGGTGCCCTTCTCGCCGCCGACCGAGATGATCACCTTCTTGCCGGCCGCCTTCTTGGCCGCGATGTCGGCCTTGAACGCCGCCTCGGAGTAGTTCAGCGCCGGGTCCAGGGTGAACGAGACGCCGCCGGGGGTGCTCGTGGCGTCCGCGAACGAGACGGCGATGATGTCGTACTCGGCGGGCACCTGGGCGATGGTCTGGATAGTGGCGCCGTTGTTGAAGTTCTGCCAGTAGCCGGTGAGCACGTGCTTGGGCAGTTGGCCGCCGCCACCACCGGTGCCGGTGGTCGCGGTGACCGCGGCCGACTTGGCCGACTCACCCGCCGAGTTGCTCGCGCTGACCTGGAAGTTGTAGGAGGTGGACGCGGTCAGGTTGACGGCCGTCGCACTCGTCCCGGACACGGACTGCACCTTCGTGCCGTCCTGGTACACGTGGTAACCGGTGGCGCCGGGAACGGAGTTCCAGGACAGCGGCACGCTCGACGAGGTCGGGGTGCCGGCGGCCAGGCCGGTGGGGGTGGCCGGGATCTGGGTGCCGCCGCCGGTGGTGGTCGCGGTAACCGACGCCGACTTGGCCGACTCGCCGGCCGAGTTGCTCGCGCTGACCTGGAAGTCGTACGCGGTGTTCGCGGTCAGGCCGGTGACGGTCGCGTTGGTCCCGGTGACCGACTGCACCTTGGTGCCGTTCTGGTACACGTTGTAACCGGTCGCGCCGGGGACGGAGTTCCACGAGAGGGGGACACTCGTGGCGGTCGGCGCACCGGCGGCCAGGCCGGTCGGGACGGCCGGGATCTGGGTGTTGCCGCCGGGGCCGGCGAGGGTGATGTCGTCGGCGTAGTAGGCGGGTTGGCCGTACCAGCCGTGTGTGTAGACGGTGACCGAGGTGGTCGAGGGGCCGGTGCGGAACGTGGTGGTGAGTTGCTGATACGTTCCGGCGCCCGGTGTCCAGGTGGACGGGTCGGTGGTGCCGGTGCCGGTCGCGCCCAGGTAGACGTAGCTGCCCTGGACCCAGGCACTCAGCGTGTAGGCCGAGTTCGGCAACACCGTGACGGTCTGCGCGCATCGGGCGTTGTCGGCGCCCGCCGGGGTGGCCTTGAGCGCGCCGGTGCCGGTATGCGCCGGGGTGCTCACCGCGGCGCCGGAGCCGGCCGAACAGGTCCATCCGGAAAGGCCGTCCTCGAAGCCGGGATTGCTCACCAGGTTGTCGGCGGCCTGTGCGCTGCCGGCCACGGCGACGGTCAGACCGGCGCCGGCCAGGGTGAACGCCGCGAGGGCGGCGAGGGTGGGGCGTCCGCGGCGAGGGGACTTCGCTCGCGGAACATGCGAAACGCGTGCCACTACTGCCTCCGTGCGTGGAGAAGCGATGTGGGTGGACGTGGTACCGCTGCATGCGCGACAGCCCGCCCTGCGCGCATATTGGTCTAGGCCAAAGTGGTCCAGACCAATAGAGCGTGTCAAGGTTTTCCACCCGATCCGGGCCCGTTTACCTCGCCGTCCCCAACCGGTTACGCTCCGCAGTTCCCCGATTCCCGTCCCCACGACCGGATTTGCCGTGCGCCGAAGCGGGCGCGGCGGTGGATCAGACGTCGCGCCGGCCGAGCACGACGGCGGCGGCGAGCAGCGCGGCGACCGGCCACAGGGCGAACGCCGACCAGGCTCGGGCCGACGAGCCGGCGTCCGCGTCGACCAGCGTCGTCCAGGCGATCCGCGGCAGCACACCGCGCAGTTCGGCGAGAACGGGATTGCCGTCGGCGGGCACGAACTCGGGCAGCAGCACCGACACCGCGAAGACCGTGCCCAACGCGGCGACGGGGCCGCGCAGGAGGGCGCCGACGGCCAGGCCGACCAGCGCGGATGCCGGCAACAGCAACGCCGCGGCCGCGAATCCGCGCGCCGCGCCGGGCGAGCCGATCGACATGCCCAGGCCCTCGCCGGACAACACGACCTGCGCGGTGCCGAACGAGGCCGCCGCCGCGAGCACCCCGACGGCGGAGGTGACCGTGGTCAGGACGGCCGCCTTGGCGAGCAGCACCCGGCGCCGGTCCGGGACGGCGACGAACGTGGTGCGGATCAGGCCGCTGGTGAACTCGCCGACGAGGAACAGCGCGCCGACCGTGCCGGCGCCGATCATCAGCACGCCCCAGATCCCGTGGTTGAACGAGGCGCCCAGTCGATCGAGGTCGGCGCGTCCGCGCGCGCCGATCACCTGCACCCGCGAGCAGGTCGGCCAGGTGAGGCCCGCGGCGAACGGGGGTGCCAGGAGCAGCGGGAGGAACATCGTGCGTTGGCCGCGGAGTTTGAGCCATTCGGCGGCGAACAGGTCACCGAAGCGGGGACCGGCGTCGGGATGGGCGGGTCGCATCACACGTCCCGGTGGCGGAGCAACATCGGCACGAGGATCGCGGCGAGTGCCCAACCGGCGAGCGCGGTCCAGGCCGCCGCGATCGAGGGGATACGTTCCACGATGTGTCCCTGGGTCATGATGGTCAGGCGTCCCCAGGCGTACGCCGGCATGGCGTTGACCAGATGTGCGCTCGATGCGGCATCGAGCAGCGGGAGCCGCCCCCTGATCGCCACCGGGCCGAGCAGGAAGAAGACCACAACCGCGAACACGACTCCGGCGGTGTGGCGGACGATCATGGCCGCCGCCATGCCGATCAGTGCGCACATCGGGACCATCACCGTGGTGCCCGCGATGCTGCGCACGACGCCCGGGGTGCCGAAGGAGAAGCCGGTGATCCGGTCCGAGTAGGCGACGAAGGTCGCACCCCAGGCACCGATGCCGATGATCAGGCCGAGCAGGGCCAGCACGCCGCTCAGTACGACCATCTTGGCGAGCAGGACCCGACCTCGGGCCGGCACCGCGATGAAGGTGGTCCGGATCAGTCCGCTCGCGTGCTCGCCGGCGATCGTCATCGCGCCGATCGTGCCGGCGGTGGCCATCAGCAGCAGGAATCTGGGGAAGGGTAGGGCGTCATGGCCCGGGTCGACGTCCTGCCTCTGCCGGGCGGACAGGGTCGGCCAGGCGTCGTGGGTGATCGATGCCGCGTCGTAGGCGAAGTAGACGTACAGCGGCACCAGCAGGGCGAGCACGATCGGGGTCGAGCGCAGCGAGCGGAGTTTGAGCCATTCGGCGGCGATCAGGTCGCGCCGGCGGGCCGGGGCCGTGGCGGACGGGGTCGCGGCGGGTGTGGTGGTGGTCATCGTCGTGCGCCTCCTTCGGAACTCGCGGCGCGAAATTGCACGCTCTCGGCGGTGAGTTGCATGAACGCCTCCTCCAACGACCCGCCGCGGGCCATGACCTCGTGGACCATCACCCGGTGGGTGAACGCGAGTTCGTTGACCCGGGCGGCGGTCGGTCCGGCCACCGCGAGCGTGTCGGGGCCGATCCGGCGTACCGACGCGCCGGCGTCGGTGAGCACGCGGGCCAGGGCCTCCGGGTCGGGGGTGCGCACGGTGACGCCGGCGTCGGCGCGCGCGGCGAAGTCGGCGAGGGACTCGTCGGCGATCAGCCGACCCGCGCCGATCACCACGAGGTGGTCCGCGGTGTGTTCCATCTCGCTCATCAAGTGACTGGAGACCAGTACGGTCCGGCCCTCGGCCGCCAATTCGCGAAAGAGCCCGCGGGCCCAGCGGATGCCCTCCGGATCCAGGCCGTTGGTCGGCTCGTCGAACAGCAGCACCGGCGGGTCGCCGAGCAGGGCGGTGGCGATGCCCAACCGCTGCCGCATGCCGAGCGAGAAGCCGCCGATCCGCCGCGCGCCGGCCGCGCTCAGGCCGACCGTGGCCAGCACCTCCCGGACCCGGCCCCGAGGCAGGGCGTTGCTGCGGGCCAGGGCCGCCAGGTGCGCGTTCGCCGTCCGGCCCTTGTGCACGTCGTTCGCGTCCAACAACGCGCCCACGTGCCGCAGTCCGGTGCCGAACGTGCGAAACGCTCGACCGTCGATGGTCGCGGTGCCGCCGGTCGGAGTGTTCAGGCCGAGCAACATCCGCAGCGTGGTGGTCTTGCCGGCGCCGTTGGGGCCCAGGAAGCCGGTCACCCGGCCGGGCCGCACCGAGCAGGTCAGGCGGTCCACGGCCGGGGCACCGCGGCCGTAGCGCTTGGTCAATTCGTGGAATTCGATCACGCCGTCGAGCCTGCCGGTGGCCGGGGCGTGCGCACATCGGCCCACGGCCCGGGTGGGGTTGCGCCCATGGGATGCAGCCCGTGGGCTGATTCCGGCGGCGGGGGTGCCGGCTAGCATCGGCGAGGTGCAACGAACCCTGAAGCCTGCCGCCCCGCCGTCCCGGTTGTCGCCCGGTGCGCTGACCACGCTGAGTCGGTGTGCGGTGCCCGCGTTCGCGCTGCTGGTGTACGGCACGATGCCGCAGCCCTTGCATCCGGTGTTCCTGGCGCCGGATCACTTCCTGCGTCCGGGGCGGTGGCTGCTGGTGGGCCTGGCGGTGGTGCTGGCGCTGCCGATCGGCTGGGCCGGGCGGCGGCCGCTGCCGGTGCTCGGGCTGCTGCTGGTCGAGGCGTTCGTGGCCCGGACGTTCGGGATGCGCTCGTGGCCGTTGTTCCTGGCGGCGGACGTACTGGTCTTCCACATCGCGGTCGGCTGCACCCGTCGGGTCGCGGCCGGGGCGCTGGTCGGCGTGTTGACCGGATGGGCCCTGATGGCGACCGCCTTCGTACCCGTCGGCAAGGCTTTCACCGTGCTCACCGGCCCCTCCTCCACGCTCGCGGTGGCCGCCGCGGCCGGCTGGATCCTGGGCAGTTGGATCCGGCTGCGGCAGGACCACGCCGACGCGTTGCGGGCGCAGGCGGCCATTTCGGCGGTGCAGGCCGAACGGCTGCGGATCGCCCGCGAGTTGCACGATCTGGTCGCGCACCACATCGGCGCGATCGCGATCCGGGCGGGTGCGGCGAAGCGGGTGATCGCGACCCAACCGGACGGTGCGCGCGAGGCGCTGGGGGTGATCGAGACGACGAGTCGGGAGACGCTGACCGGGCTCCGGCATCTGCTCGGCGCGCTGCGGGAGCCGGATCCGGGCGGGGGGTCGGCGGCGGACGGGCACGAACAGACGCGCCTGAGGCCCGATTTGCGATCTCTCGCGCCGGCACCGGGCCTGGCGGATCTGGAGCGGCTGGTGGCGAGTACGGCCGATGCCGGGGTGCGGGTCGACGTGCGGTGGTCGGGGAAACGACGCCCGCTGGCCACCGAGGTCGAGTTGTCCGCGTACCGGATCGTCCAGGAGTCGGTGACCAACGTGCTGCGCCACGCGGACGCGCGACTCTGTCGGGTCTCCGTGGACTACGGGACGCACGAGTTGGCCATCGAGATCGTCGACGACGGCGGCGGCCGGGCGACCCGGCAGCCCGGGAGCGGTTACGGCATCGCCGGCATGCGCGAGCGGGTCGGCCTGTTGCACGGGCGGTTCAGCTCCGGGCCACGGCCGGAGGGCGGCTTCCGGGTCGCCGCGAGGTTGCCGATATGACGATCCGGGTCGTGCTGGCCGACGACCAGCCGGTGGTGCGCGCCGGCCTGCGCATGCTGATCGCCGACATCGCGGACATCGACGTGGTGGGCGAGGCCGGTACCGGAGCCGAGGCGGTGCGGCTGGCCCGCGACCTCGATCCGGACGTGGTGGTGATGGACATCCGGATGCCGGTGATGGACGGGATCGAGGCGACCCGGATCATCACGGCGGAATCGGCGTCGACGCGCGTGGTCGTGCTGACCACGTTCGACGAGGACGAGAACGTCTACGGCGCGTTGCGGGCCGGCGCGGGCGGGTTCCTGGTCAAGGACATGGTGCTGGAGGACATCATCGCGGCGGTCCGGGTGGTCGCGGCCGGCGACGCGCTGATCGCGCCGGCCGTCACCCGCCGGCTGATCGCCGGGTTCGTCGACCGGGCCCCCGCGCCCACCCGGCGAAGCCGCGAGCTCGACGGCATCACCGAGCGCGAACGCGAGGTGCTGACCCTGATCGCACGCGGCAGATCCAATGGCGAGATCGCCACCGACCTCTACATCAGCGTGGCCACGGCGAAGAGCCACGTGGCCCGCCTGCTGGCCAAACTCGACGCCCGGGACCGGGTGCAACTGGTCATCGTGGCCTACGAGTCGGGATTGGTGTGAGTTCTGGATCGTGAGTCGTCGTCCGGCGCGGGCGGGTGGGCACCCGGTGGGGTCGGGCGGGTCGGAGCCGACAACACGCGCCGGAGCACGGCGAGCAGTTCGGGGCCGGCGGGCGGGTGCGGTGCGCGCCAGGCGAGGTGGCCGTCGGGCCGGACCAGGACCGCGCCGGTCGCCGGGACGCCGCAGACGCGCTGGAAGGTGCCGGGCTCCCGTTCCCGGACCGGGCCTCCGTCGAGGACGCGCACCACGACCGTCGACCCGCTCGCCTCGGCGACCTCCGCCTGTCGTCGCCAGGCCGGCTCGTCCGCGCCGATGATCAGGGTGAAGCCGGGCGCCGGTGCGAGCAGGTCCAGGGTCGAGGTGATCCCCGGCGGCCCGATCAGGCGCGTGTGCGGGAGGCGGTGGCCGGGGCCGACGGGCGCGCGGCCGTGGGCGAGGAAGGACTCGGGTCGGTGTGGGTCGTCGGGGTCGGGGACGACGGCGGTGGAGCGGTAGACGACGTCGAGCAGGAGTTCGTCGTCGATGCGGTAGCCGGACCGGGCCGCGGCGTTGGCCCGGGACAGTTCGATCACCTCGCGGGCCGGCGCGCGGCGTTCGGCCTGGTAGCTGTCCAGGAGCGCGGGTGTGGCGCGGCCGGCGACCACGGCGGCGAGCTTCCAGGCCAGGTTGTCCGCGTCGCCGATCCCGGTGTTCATCCCGTGCCCACCGGTCGGCGGGATCACGTGCGCCGCGTCGCCCGCGAGCAGGATCCGGCCGCTGCGGTAGGCGTCGGCCAGGCGGGCGTCCATCCGCCAGACCATCGTGTCGCGCACCCGCACGTCCAGATCGGCGATGCCGGCGGCGACCCGGATCAGCTCTTCGAGGCGGCGCGGATCGGTGAAGTCCTCGTCGTCCCGCGCCTGTTCGGGGTCGAAGGGGTACTGGTGGATCCATCGGCGGTCGTTGTCGACCGCCATGAAACCGCCGCGCCCGGGTGGGGTGAGGAAGTACGAGGCGCTCGCCCGGTCGGCCACCACCGCGCCGAGCGGGGCATCGAATCGCACGCTGAGGAAGTGGCCGAGGCCGGTCGGGCCCTGCATCCCGATCCCCGCACCGGCCCGCACCGAACTGCCCGCACCGTCACAACCGACGAGCCAGTCGGCACACACGGTGTACCGCCGACCGCCGGCACGCTCCACCAGGACGGCGCGTACGTGATCGCCCTCGTCGGTGCAGGAGACCAGCCGGGTACCGAACCGGATCCGGTCCTCCCCCGCCGCGGCCCGCGCCCGGCCGAGCAGGATCGGTTCGAGCACGTCCTGCGAACAGATCAGGCCGGGCGCGGGGGTGCGTTCCGGCTGCGGCGCGTCGGGCGAATCCGCGGGGACCACGCCGGTTCGCACGAAATCGGGGTCGACCAGGTCCCGGCCGCGATAGAAGAAGACCTGCGAGGCGGGCAGGCCGGCTCGGCGTACCTCGGCTTCGAGCCCGAGGCGGCGCAGGATCTCCATCGAACGGGCGGCGATCCCCCGGGCCTTCGGGTGGTGCGCGGTGGTCGGGTGGGCTTCGACGAGGAGGTGATCGACGCCTTGATCGGACAGCAGGGCGGAGAGGGTCAGGCCGACGGGGCCGCCTCCGACGATCAGGACGGGGGTCGTGGTCGGTCCGGTCGCCACCGGAACGGTCGTCGTCGGTACGGCCTTCGTCGGTACGGCCTTCGTCGGATTCACGGCGCTCCAGACGTGCTGCTCGGCGCGGTGGACGCGGCCGATGCATCGAGTAACGTTCATCTTGATGTTTCGACGTTACCATCGGATGGCATCGGTTCGCCGAACTCCCGACCTCGACACACACGACGAGGGAGGGGGCGTACTCTCCACAATCCCAACCCACAATCCCAACCCACGGACCCGAGCCGCGGATCCCGAGCCGACACCCCGGCCGCCCCGAGAGTCGAAGACGTGACCATGACCGAGAACCTGGCCAAGGCCAACCCCCGAGGGCTGCACTTCATCGCCGAGTTGGCCAACACCGTGCAAGCCGACACGCACACCGGGCCGGCCGACCTCCAGGCCCTGCTGACGCGCCACGGCGGCCCGGCGTTCACCCTCTCCGCAGCGGACGCCCGGCAACTGTGCGAGGCCACCGCCCACCTGATCCGCATCCTGGCCACCCGGGACGAGGACCGGGCCGCCGAGGCGATCAACGACCTCCTGGACCGCTACCCGGCACAGCCCCACCTGGTCCGCCTGCCCGGCCGCCCCTGGTCCCTGCACGCCCGCGCGCCCCGGACCGCCGATCCGGCGCACTGGCTGCTCTCCACCGCCGCCCTGGCACTCGGCCTGTGGCTCAGCGAACGGGGCGGCTGCGCCTGGGGCCAATGCGCCGCTCCCGACTGCGCCGACTACTTCATCGACACCGGCCGCCGCGCGCCCCAGCGCTACTGCACCACCCGCTGCGCGACCCGAGTACGCGTGGCCACCCACCGCGCCCACAAATCGACGACGACGAACCGGGCCGAATAGGGCCCTTCCGGCGCATCGGGTACGGGCCACCCGGAACCGGCCGATCGATACGGCGGAGGCGCCGGGCCCCGTTCGCCCGGGCGGTCAGGGCGTGTCCTGCGGTGCGGTCGCGGTCGGGGTGGGTCGTGGTGTCGGGCGGCGGCGGTGGACGACCCGCAGGATGTCGGCCCACGCGACGGCGGCCATCGCCGCGCAGACGGCCGCGGCCGGGATCCAGAGCGCGCGGGCGCCGCCCAGGTCGATGTCGGCGGCCACGGCACACAACGTGCCGGCCAGGATCAGGATGGGCAGCGCGATCCCCGCGGGGGCCAGCCGCCGGGCGAGCGGGCCGCCCGCCGCGGGCGGTCGGCCGCCGGAGCCCCGATTCGGCGTCGGACGGGGGGCTGAGGCAGTCATGGCCGAAACCTATCCGGAACCCGTCCGGCCACACCGCACAGGCGACCCGGCCGACGCTCGGGCCACGCGCGTGGCGCCCGGGTCGTGGGTCAGGGCTTGCGTCGTGGGTCAGGGCCCGCGTCGTGGCGACGGTTATCCCACCGGGTGCGGGCGAGGCTCGCGTGGGCCGCGGAAGGGCTGTGTCCGGCTGAGCACGAGGTTGGTGGTCGTGCTCCCGAACCGGGCCAACGCGTCGACGAGTTCCTCCAGGTGGGACATCGACGTGGCCGCCACCTTCAGTACGTAGCAGTCGTCCCCGGTGGTGCGCAGGCACTCCAGAATCTCCGAGCGCTCCGCGAGCAGTCGGCGCAGCGGCTCGTGCCGGGTGCCCGGATACTTCAGTCGGACCACGGCCAGCACCGCGTAGCCGGTCCGCTCCAGATCCACCTCCGCCCGAAAGCCGGTGATCACGCCGGCCGCCTCCAGCCGCCGCACCCGCTCGGTCGTCGCCGACGCGCTCAGATTCACCCGCCGGGCCAGCTCCGTATAGGCGATCCGGCCGTCCCGCTGAACCTCGTCCAGGATCGCCCAGTCGGTCGCGTCAAGATTCTCGGTCATTCGCCGAGATTACCGGTGGATCCACGGCCGAACCGCGTCTGAACAGGCCGGATTCCCTTCTGGCCACCCGTCCCGGCCGGCTAGGCTCGATGTCGTGAAGATCGGAGTCAACGTCCTCAATTTCGGCCCCGGCACCGATCCGGGAGTCCTGCGCAACTGGGCCCGGACCGTGGAAGACCTGGGTTTCGACCTACTGATGGTCTCGGACCACATCGCCGTCACGCCCGACGTCGCCCGGCAATATCCGGCCCCCTTCTACGAGCCGTTCACCACCCTGTCCTGGCTGGCCGGCATCACCACCCGGATCCGGCTCGGCACCACGGTCCTCATCGCGCCCTACCGGCATCCGCTGCTCACCGCCCGAATGGCGGCCAACCTGAACGAGCTCAGCGACGGCCGGTTCGTCCTGGGCGTCGGGGTGGGCTGGGCGCGCCAGGAGTTCGCCGCGCTCGGGGTCCCGTTCGAACGACGCGGCCGACTGACCGACGAGCATTTGCAGGCCGTTCGGGCGGCCTGGGCGGACACGGCCGACTACGGAAACCGGTCGATCCCGATCTGGGTCGGTGGGCACAGCGACGCGGGGCTGCGTCGGGCCGTACGGCTCGGGGACGCGTGGCATCCGCTGCGCTGCACCATGCCCTGGCTGCGCGAAGCCGTGGGCAGGCTGGCGGCCCTCGCGGACGAGGAAGCACTCCCGGTGCCCGGATTCGCCCCGCGGATCGTGCTCCGAACCACCACGGCGCCGGTCGAGGGATCGCAACGACTCGCCGGAGAGGGCACGATCGACCAGATCGTCGACGACCTCGAACAACTGCGGCTGCTGGGCGCCGAAACCGTCGTCCTCGACCCGTACGGCGGCGATCCCCGGGAGACCCGCCACCCACAGGCGGCCTGGCAGGCACTCGCCGAGGTGGCCGCCCGGTTCCAGACCCCCCGCACGTGATCGGAGCAATCATGACCACGCCCGACGACCACGCCCTCCTCCGGCAGGCCATCGAACTCGCGGCCGAGGCCCGCGCGGGCGGAAACCCGCCCTTCGGTTCGCTGCTGGCGGCGCCGGACGGAACGATTTTGGCGGAGGCGCACAACACGACACTCACCGACCGGGACGTGACCGCACACCCGGAATTGAAGCTCGCCAGATGGGCCGCACGAGAGTTGGACGCGGCCACGGCGGCGGAGACCACGATGTACACGAGTTGCCAGCCCTGCGAGATGTGCGCGGCGGTCATCCGGCGGGCCGGACTGCGCCGTGTGGTGTTCGCCCTGTCCGCCGAGCAGCTCCTGGACATCAGGCCGGCCCCCGACCAGCCCGCCGTGCCCGAAATCGGGCCGGCGCTGCTCGAAGAGGTGCGGGAGGTCGTCGCGGGCTATTACCGCTGACCCGCACGGCACCCGCGCCTCGATGGCGTCGTCGGGGTTCGGCTGCTGTTGTGCTCCGGGCTGCGCCGTACCAACGCCTGGCGCGCCTTGGGCGCTTGGGCTTCGGAGCTCCGGTGCTTGGTGCTTGGTGCTTGGTGCTTGGTGCTTGGTGCTTCCGTGCTTCGTGGCTCAGGGCGAGACCTCGTAGCGGGTGGCGATCGCGGCGGCCCGGTCGCGCAGGGAGGTGCGCAACGACTGCGGGGTCAGGGCTTCCGCGTCCGTGGCGAGTTGCCACAGCGCCCATTCGGCGTGTCGTGAATCCTGATAGGTCACCTCCAGCCGCAGCCAACCGTCCGCGTCGGGTTCCTCGGCGCGGACGGCCAGCGCGGTGTTCAGCAGGTCCTCCCGTCGCTCCGGGTTCACCCGTACCAGTGCGGTGACCTGGTCGTCGCCGGACAAAAACTGCGCGCAGCGTTCGCGCCAGACCCGGTCCAGATCGACCCGGTTCGGTCGCTGCGCCGGTTCGGGGAGTTCCTCGGCGGCCGACATCCGGGACAGCCGGTAGGTGCGGTCCGCGCCGGATCTCGTGGCCAGCAGGTAGGCCCGGTCGCGTACGGTGACCAGGCCGATCGGGTCCACCGTGCGCCATTGGGGCGGCTGGTTCGCAGCCGCGTAGTGGATGCGGAGCCGGTGTCCGGCGAGCACCGCGCGCCGGACCTCGATCATGGTCGTGTCGGGCACCTCCTCGGTGACCAGCCGGCGGGAGAGCAGGTCGGTCTCCGGGTCGACGAGAAATCGCTGGGCCGCGTCGCTCGCGGTGGCCCGATGCCCCTCGGGCAGCGCGTCGACCACCTTGCGCATGGCCGAGGCGAGTGCCGAGCCGAGGCCGAACACCTGCTCGCCGCGCGCCGATCCGGCGGTCAGCAGGGCGAGGGCCTCGTCGTGATTCAGGCCGGTCAGCTCGGTCCGGAAGCCGGGCGACAAGGCGAACCCGCCGTGCCGACCGCGTTCGGCGTAGACCGGAACGCCGGCTGCGGACAGTGCCTCGATGTCGCGCAGCACGGTGCGCGTGGACACCTCCAACTCATCGGCCAGCGCGGCGGCGGTCAGGCGACCGTGCCGGCGCAGCAGCAACACCAGCGAGACCAGACGATCGGCGCGCATGGCAAGAAATTTATCGGAATACACGACAGGAGGTGTCGTGATTTGTTGGCAGGCTCGTCCACAAGACGTCGACGGCGGTGGTTTCCGAACCGACGGACGTGCGTACTTCCGACGAATCGAATGGAGCTGATGGGGCAATGGAGCGAACGGCAGTCAACCCGGTGACGTGGTCGGTGGAACTGGGCTTCAACCAAGGTGAGATCGTCTCCGGGGAGAGCCGGACCCTGTACTGCTCCGGCCAGACCGCGATGAGCGGTGACGGAAAGCCGCAACATGACGGTGACATGGCAGCGCAGTTGGCGCTGAGTCTGGACAATCTGGAGGCCGTTCTCGGCGAGGCCGGCATGTCGCTGGCGAACCTCGTCCGGCTCAACGTCTACACCACGGACGTCGATCTGCTCTTCCGGCACTACGGCGTGCTGGCGTCGCGGTTGGGCGCCGCCGCGGTGGCGCCGACGAGCACGATGCTTGAGGTGACACGGTTGGCGATCCCGACGCTGATGGTCGAGTTGGAGGGGACGGCCGTCGCGTGATGCGGCTTCGGCGCGTTCGGTAGGCCGTCGGTCGAAGTGCGGCCTCGGCACCTCCGGTTGGGCCGTCGGACGAGTCGCCGGTCCGGCCGGTGGTAGTGCTTCCGGTCGAACGGGCGGGGGTGGCAGGTGGGTTGGGTGCGTGGGTGGGTTCGGTGGTCGAAATGATGACGATCGGCGTCCGGGCCGGTGGCTTCGACGGCGGGTCCTGGTCGGCACGATCGCCGCACGTGGCCGCCCGCCTGCTGCTGGACGGATGCCGGCGTCGGGGTGGTGCGGCCGCGTCGGTGGCGCTGTGTCGGTGGCGCCGTGCCAGTGGCTCTGTTGTCAGCGCTCCGGGGCCGGTTGCCGGTCGGGGAGGGCGGCCAGGAGGACCTCGCAGAGGGTTTCGATGTCGCCGGCCATGTCGATTTCGGGGTTGAGGAGCCATTGGAGTTGGAGGCCGTCGACGGCGGCGAGGAGGATGCGGGCGGTCCAGGCGGGGTCGGTGTCGGCGGCCGGGCCCGGGCTGGTGGGGGTGTAGGACTCCAGGGAATCGGCGATGCGGGTGCGCAGGTGGGTGTAGCGCTCGGTGAAGAAGTCGTGGGCCGGGTGCTCGGGTTCGGCGGCGGCCGCGGCCAGGTCGACGAAGAGTTTGACCAGGCCGGGGGTGCGGGCGTTGTTGGTCAGCAGGTCTGCGGGCGAGGCCGTGCCCAGATCGCCGTAGGTCGCCGCATCGGCCGCGTCGCGCGCGGCCAGCACCGCGGTGAGCAGCGCTTCCCGGCCGCCGAAGTGGTGTACGACACCGGCGTCGGTCATGCCTACCCGCTCGGCGATGTCGCGGACGGTGACCTTGCGGCTGCCGGCCTCGGCGTAGGCGGTGAGCGCGGCGTCCAGGATCTGCTGCCGCTTGTCCGCGCTCTTCCGGTAGGGACCCCGCGGGCCTCGGGTACTCACGACGACCACTCTATGCCGGACCTGCGGCCTTCTTTAAAACCTCGACACTCAAGGTTTTAAGGATTATCGTGGCGCTCACCCCCTCCAGAGCCGAGAGAGGCCCCGCCAGGATGAGCACCGACGCCGACGACGCCGCCACCCCCGTACCCCTGCCCGACGGCTTCCTGTGGGGCGCCTCGACCGCCGCCCACCAGATCGAGGGCAACAACGTCAACAGTGACTGGTGGGCCCTGGAACACGGCGGCCACGGCCACATCGGGGAGCCCAGCGGCGACGCCGCCGACAGCTATCACCGCTGGCCCGAAGACCTCGATCTGCTGGCCGAACTCGGCTTCACCGACTACCGCTTCGGCATCGAATGGGCTCGGATCGAACCCGCGCCGGGCGAGTTCTCCCGGGCCGAGATCGCGCACTACCGCCGGATGGTCGACGGTGCGATCGAACGCGGCCTGCGCCCGTTGATCACGCTGAACCACTTCACCGTGCCGCGCTGGTTCGCCGAGCGCGGCGGGTGGACTGCGGCCGGCGCGGTGGACCTGTTCGTCCGCTATGTCGAGGCGATCGCGCCAATCATCGCAACCGACGTCCGGCATGTGTGCACCATCAACGAGCCCAACATGGTAGCGATCTTCGGCGCGATCCGGCAACTCGGGATGGACGCGATGCCGAGCGTCGGCCTCCCGGAACCGGACGCGGACACCACCGACGCCCTGATCTCGGCCCACCATCGGGCCCGCGCCGCGATCAAAGCCATCTCGCCCGATATCCGGGTCGGTTGGTCCGTCGCCAACCAGGTCTACCAGCCGCTCCCGGGCGCGGAGGCGGTGGCCGCCGCGTACCGTCGATCCCGCGAGGACGTCTTCCTGGAAGCGGCGCGCGACGACGACTGGGTCGGCGTGCAGTCGTACACCCGCACCCGAATCGGCCCGGACGGCCCGATTCCCACCGCCGAGGACGCCGAACGCACGCTCACCGGCTGGGAGTTCTACCCCCGAGCACTGGGCGAGGCACTACGCCACACGGCAGCGGTGGTCGGCCCGGTCCCGCTGATCGTCACCGAAAACGGCATCGCCACCGACGACGACACCCGCCGCATCGCCTACACCACCGGCGCCCTGGCCGGCCTTGCCGCAGCCTTGGCCGACGGCATCGACGTACGCGGCTACCTGCACTGGACCCTGCTGGACAACTACGAATGGGGCTCCTATCGACCCACCTTCGGCCTGATCGCGGTGGACCGACGGACATTCACCCGAACGCCGAAGCCCTCGGCCAAGTGGCTCGCAGACGTGGGCCGTTCGGGATCCTTGCCACGAACGCGGGAATGACGGCGGGCGGTCGCGGTGATCCGACTCGGAGGGCGCGGCACGGCGCGGCGAGGCGGTGGGCGGGGCTCGTGGGCCGGGCCAGGTCGCGAGCGCGGCGCACCAGCCGACCCGAGTCGCAAGCCGGGCCCGGGGGCCGAGTCGGCAAGCGGCAAGCGCCGTGCCGTACCCCGATCCGGCGCCGACGTGCAACAGATCGGCACCTTCACACAGGCGAGCGTGCCGGTACATGTTGACGGCCGGAGTCGGCAGCGTTGACGACAACGTCGCGAACCGCTCGGTCACCTCGGCGCCCTTGCTCGCGTCATCGGCGTGATGCGGACCGATTCGAGTCACCAGCGTGCGATCCGATTACACCGCGTCCGCGCCCATGCTTCGGGGTCGTCGTACCCCCGCTGTACCGCCCACCCGTCCCCATCGGTCGGTTCCCTCCACCCCGGCACGAAGGTGTGCCGGGGTGTATGGGCAACCGCGCTGCGCCATCCGGATACCGGACGGGTCACGGTGTCGGCGATTCTCCGTGCCGGACGCCGCCCATCCATGGTCGCTCCGTTACTCGTCGGGCGTGTCGTCGTATGAGGGCATGCACGATTCCCGCCCGTTCGGCCCGTCGAGCCACACCCATTGGCCGTCACGGGTCACGGTGACCCCGTGCTGTCGTCCAGCTCCAGGCCGAGGGCCACGAGCTCCGGGAGGAGGACGTCGCCAGGCTCTCCCGCTCAAGCACCGCGATCTGAACCTGCTCGCCGCTACAGCCTCACCCCGAGCGTCCCATCCGCCGGCGCCCCGCACCCGCTCCGCGACCCGGACGCGGTCGGAACCGGATGAAGACGAGACCGGCGCGGAATGAATCCGGCCCGTCGTTGCCTGCGGCCCGGCACAGGCTCGCCCGGGTGGTCAAAGGAGGGCACCGCCGGAGACCTCGATGCGCTGGGCGGTCATCCAGCGCAGGCCCTCGGACGCCAGCGTGGCGATGGCGTCGCCGATCTCCTCGGGATCGCCGACGCGGCCGAGCGCGGTCTGCCCGGCGAGACCCCGGCGCATCTCGGCGTCATCCCGCATGGCACCGCCGTTGAAGTCGGTGGCGGTCGGCCCCGGGGCAATGGAGTTGACCCGGATGCCGCGGGGGCCGAGTTCTGCCGCCAGAGTGCGGCTCAGGGCCTCGACGGCGGCCTTCGAGGCGGAGTAGACCGAGGTCGCGGGACTGGTGTGGCGAGTCAACGACGACGAGACGTTGATGACGTGGGCGTCCTGCGCCAGCAGCGGCACAAGCGACTGGATGAGGAAGAACGTGCCCCGCACGTTCGTGCCGAACACCGTGTCGAAGTCGTCGGCCGTGACAGCTTCCAGCGGGCCGAAGACACCCACCCCCGCGTTGTTGACCACGATATCGAGCCGCGAAGCCCCCCAGCGCTCAAGCAGTCCGCTCAGCTCGGAAGCGAAGGCTCCGAAGGAGGGGACGTCGCTGATGTCGAGACGCACGACTCCGGCAGTCCCGCCCGCAGCTTGCACTTGCTGCGCCGTCTCCTCGGCCCCGGCCGCGTCACCGCGATGGGTGACCACGACCCGCACCCCACGCGCCGCCAGGGCAAGAGCCGTACTCCGACCCAGGCCACGGTTCGCACCGGTCACCAAGGCGATCCTGTCGACTGTCAGCACAGCTGCTCCCTCATCGCACGGCACCCGAGAGACGGCGGGCGCGCAATCAGATGCGAGTCGCTTGACTGGCCTTTCCACCGCACCGTAGTCAGGCGAAAAGAGGCGAGTCAAGTGACTCGCCTCGGAGCTAGGGCATACTGAACGCATGGCAGCAGAGCTCTCCGCGCATCACCGCCGCCTCGCCCAGCAAAAGCGTGAGGCGATCATCTCCGCAGCCACGGACCTCTTCCTGAACCGCGGTTACGACGGCACTTCCCTCGCCCGCATCGCCGAAGGGGCGGCAGTCTCGAAGTCCACCCTGTTCAAGCAGTTCCCCACCAAGGCAGCCCTCTTCGAGGCCATCGTCACCGAGTCCTGGCAGCGTGACGCCGGAGGCACCGTCGCACGGCCTCAGGCCGGAGACCTGCGTTCCGGCCTGACCTCCATCGGCCACCGCTACGCCGACCTGATCGGCCGGCCCGGCATGACAGCCCTGTTCCGCATCGTCATCGCCGAGCTGCCCCGCTTCCCCGAACTGGGACGGATGCAGTTCCAGCTCGGCAAGCTGCCCTACTTCACCTCGGTCCAGCACTACCTGGAGTCGGAGCACGAGGCCGGTAACGCCGACGTCCCGGACGCCGAGAGCGCCGCCAACCAGTTCCTCGGGATGATCGGCAACTACGTCCTGTGGCCCCGCATGCTGCTGACCGACTGGAACCCCGCAGCCTCCGACATCCGCCACGCCGTCGAGCAGGCCGTAGAGACCATGCTCGCCCGCTACACCTCCGATCGACCGGCCTGATCCGAAGTCCGAGATGTTCCGCCTCGTTCGCGGCACGGGGCACATCCTCGGCGTGCTCGACGTCCTCCACCGCGAGCGCCTCGCGCTCCGCATCCACGACGGCGCGTTCTCCGCGATGGACCTCACCGCCCGCCACCCGCGCGCCGGCGAGCTCCTGTCCACGGTGAAGTTCATGGTGCAGACCCTCGCCGCCGCCGGCGAACTCCGGCGCGACCTCCAGCGGGAGCCGACCTACGACGGCCTGCGCGCCGCCGGCCAAGGGCAACAAGGGCGGGCGCCCGCCGTGGCGGCCGCGAAGACTGCGAGCGTCCGTACCGCCTACCCGGAGGGCCGCTCGATCGCCGCCCTCGCCCGCGACCACGGCGTCAGCCGCGGCGCGATCCGTACGGCCGTCGCCGACCTCATGCCCGACCACGCCGCCGTCGAGGAGGACGTCCCGGCGCCGGAACTGCCGGTCGCCCTCGACATGCCGGGCAACGTCGCCGACTTCCTCCGTGCGGCCGATCCGGAGCCCGCCGAGCGGGATCCGCTCGATCAGGGGGTGACCGTAAAGCGTGGCCAGGGCTACACCCTGCGCGTCGGCGCCGCCCCAGCCGTGCACCGCCGGTTCCTCGCCCGCTGCCGGCCGCTCGACGGCGGCCACGGCGTTCCCGCGGTCCCGGCACAGCGCAAGGCCCGCCGCGAGTACGAGAACCGTGTCAGCACGCTCACGCCGACCGGACCATGATCGTTCTCAGCGCCAATGGCTTTACCGACGTTCCCCGAGGCCGTAGTCGAACCAGATCCGGTGGGTGCCGTCCGCGTCGACTCCGATGCCCCCGGTCCCGGTGATCCCAGCCAACGCAGCCGTTCCACTGCCGGGGACGACAATGAAGAATTCGTCCGATCTCCCTTCACCCGCAGTGGTCGCGGAGTGCGCGAAATTGAAGGTGCCCGCCTGCCCGTGGAGCGTCCCCTCGAAGGACTCCATGGCGACATACGTCCCCGCCCCGCTGGACTGGTCGAACGCGGCGGTGAACAGGGTCGCAGAACGGCCGGCGATCTCGCCTTCGTACTGCTTCTCCATGGTGGCGACACCGACGGGCAGCGCCGTCTCGATCGCGGGACTCGGCAACGAAGTCGGGGTGAACTCGGCAACCTTGAACGTTCCTGAAGCTCGCATCCCCGGATCGTAGGCCCCACCACCGACATCGCCCCCGAGCATCCGTCCATGATCCGCCGGACAGGAACAGGCTTTGGCCTCACCGTCATCACCAGGCCCCGCCCGTACGGAGCCCGCCAAACGCACCATTGCTTCCTCGACGAGCCCGCACCTCGACAAGGTGGACCCGGTTCCGCCCTGCGGTCTGACTCTCTTCGAACTACCGCTCCCCCGCCCTGCCCACCCCCCGGCGCGTCAGCGCCCCCGACCCAGCCCCACCCCGGTGATCGACGCGCGCAGCGCGGAGAGCGGCGGAGCCGCAGAACAAAGACTTCGTGCCCCGTAGCGAGCG
>NZ_JBEXUX010000009.1:0-202701 GCF_040629175.1 Embleya sp. NPDC005971
GATCTGGCCGGGTGGGTGGCGCCGGGTGGGCGGACGTTCTCCACGTACGAGACCAGCGACGCGGCGACGAAGCCGAGCTTCGTGGTGGTGCCGCGCTGGCCCAACGCGCCGGAGCCGGCCAACCGGGTCCGGATCGACCCGGATGCCGAGCCGGGCGAGGACGTGTTCCGGGAGGCCGCCCGGTTGTTGGTGCGGCGCTATCGCGAGTGGTCGTGGGAGGAGATGCTCGGCACGTTGCGGGAACTCGACGACGCGGTCGGGGCCGACGCGTCGAACCTGGAGCGTGCCGAGTACGTGCTCGGACGCCCTTCCGGGGCGGCGGCGCCGGCGGCCGGTCCGGTGTCGCGGGACGACCCGGCGGGCGAGGTGGACAGCCCGGTCCTGGGGTGGGCGAAGATGGGGCATTCCCGGGATACGGGAGTGACCGAATACGACACCTGGACCCACGGTCGGGACGAGCAGGACGAGCCGCACGATCAGGGCGGGTATCACCGGCAGGGTCGGTACGACGAGTCGGGCGACCTGGGTGAACAGGGCGAGCCGGGCGGGTATTTCCATCCGGACGCGCCGGACCGGGCGAGTGCCGCGCCCGCGCACGGTGCGCGTGGCCGGCGGGACGTTCACGGGAAAGAGGAATCGGACGAAGCGCTCGGGTCGTGGGCCGGCGGGCTCAGCAGCGGTCCGCCCGTGACCGGGTCGGCTCGCCAGGGCCGGCCGGAGTCGATCGGCCCGGTGAATCGTCCCGAACTGGCGCGGGACGCGCCGGTCTGGGCCGAGTGGGGCCGGTGGGACTGGGAGCCGTGGGACGACCTGACGGCGACCTGGGACGGATTCCTCGCGCTGCGGCAGGCCGCCGAACGGATGGCCGAGGACGGTGGCCGGGAGACGCCCAGGGTCGACAAGGCGATCGACCGCGCCGACACCGGTTCGCTGGCCGTCGCGCTGCTGCTCGTCGAACAACCGCTGCTCGGACCGGTGGTGCGGCGCCTGATCGCGCGAGTCGACCGCGAGTACGCGAATCCGCGGGGGGAGTGGCGTTCGCTGCGTTCCTACGGCGAGGTGCTCGGCCGGCTGCACGAGGGCATCGCCGCCCTCGCGGACTGCGGCGTGGACGAGGATGCGCTGCGGACCCTGTTGTGGCGGATGACCCGGATGGTCGCCGAGGACCAGGATCGTTTCCCGTACTTCGTCGCGGTGATCGCGGGCACGGTCATGCGACTTCGCACGTTCGACGGAGAGTGGGCGCACTATCAAAGCGTCCTGGTGCACGCGATGTCGGCCGCCGACTGCTATGGGTCGCTGCAGCGCGAATGTGGTCGACTCATGTTCGAGGAACTCGGCATCACGCCATACAGGACGGAAGCGTAGCCATGACGGCACGGGCGGGGCAGCCGCGAGGGAATCAAGCGCCGGCCGCCGCCGACGCGGGCGGGTTTCGGCAGATCGTCTACCGACGCCAGGAGGACGGCCTGCTCGGCGGGCGCGGGCTCGGGCCGATCGCGTCCTCGGTGCCCCGGGAGGAACTCCTGGCCTGGCACGACGACCTGCGCGAGCACGTGGCGGTGGACGCGGACGACCGCGGCGCGCCGGTGACCAGCGTCGCGCTCGTGCACACGGGGCGCGGCGCCGCGGCGATCCGGCGCGAGTACGTGGTCGAGGGCAACAACGCGCGCGTCCTGCTCGACCCGGGCCGCGATCTGGGTCCGCACGCCGCGTTGGTGCTCACCCAGGACCCGGTGTGGGCCGACGAAACCGCCCTGGAGGACATCCCGCGCGGCTACGAACTGCCCCCGCTGGCCCCGGGCTTCGTGACCGACGCGCGGGACGCGCACGCCGAACGGTTGCGCGCGCGGGCCCGCGAGCAGGCACACCTGCTGGAGGTCACGGTCGCCGCCGTGCTGCGCCACCCGGGCCGGTTCTTCTCGTTCCAACAGGGGGACGTGGGCATCGACCCGGTGCCGATGTTGTGGGGACTCTCCGACCTGCTGTTGTGGCTGGTGCCGGGAGCCTTCACGTTCTCCACGTTCGAGACGCTGGACCACTCGGCCAAGCCGCGGTTCGTCGTGCTGCCGCGCCGGCCCAGGGACGCGCAACCGTGGGCCGGCCGCTATCGGCTGCTGTTGCGCGACGAGCCCAAGACGGGTTCGGACGTGCACGCGCGTGCGGCGGGGCTGTTGGTGAGCCGGTACACCGACACCGACTGGCCGGGCATCCACGGCCTCCTGGAGAGCATGCTCGACCTGCGCCGATTCCCGCGCGAGCGGGCCGAGGAGCGGTCCCGGGAGATCTGCGCCCGGCTGGGCCGGCCGCGCGGCACGCCCCGGCCGCCGGCCGCCGAGGTCGCGGAACCCGCGCCGACGCCGACACGCGCGGAGCGGGCGGAGGCGACGGGGCGGGCCGAGCGCGTCGAGCGGGTGGCCCGGGCCGAGCGCGTCGAACGGGCCGAGCGCGTCGGGCGGACCGGACGCGAGCCGCGGGTGGTCACGGTGGCGGGGGCCGCCGAGGAGGAGCCGGCCTTTCCGTACGCGGCCGAACCGGCCCGCACGAGGTCCCTCGCGAAGGAGCGGGTGCCTCGCCCGACGGTGGCCTCGAAGGCGTCGCCCGAGCCGGTACGTGCTCCCGAGCCGGTGCGCGTGCCGGAGCCGGCCGAGCCGACCGAGACCCCGGACGTGATCTGGCGTGCCGACGAGGGCTTCGAGGAGATCGAGGACGCCTTCACCGGGCCGTGGCCGGGCTTCGAGGAGGAGCGCGGCGAACTGCCGATACCCGCGCTGCCGCTCATCGAGGACGACCCGGATGCCGACCCGGCCCGCGAGGTCGGCGGCGGACGGGGGAGCCCGCCGATCCCGGGCGCGCTGCCCGCCAGTGCCGGGAACGCGTCGTGGGGCATGTGGGCCGAGCACGGCGTCCCGGACACCGAGGTGGACAAGATACGGCGCGCGGTCAAGCGCCTCCCGGACAAGCCGACCCTGCGCGAACGCGCCCTCGGCGGCGGCGCGGCCAAGACCGAGGTCGCGGCCATCGACAACATCGTCACGCTCGCCGTCGCGCTCCGGCTCGCCGACCTGCGGGTGTTGCCGGTGATCGTGGACCGGCTGACCACCCGGCTGGAACAGCGCCGCCGGCAACTCGCGCCGGAGGCGTGGAACGCGGACGACCTGAAGGCGATGCGCAACACGCTGCTGGACGCCGAGGAGTTCGGCGACCGCCTCGAAGCGGCGGGGGCGGGCGAGAAGCGCACCCGCAAGCTGGTCGAGCAACTGCTGGTGGTGGTGCTCGCGCCCAAGGCCGACACCAAGGGCGTGCTGCGCGACGTCGCGATCCGGGTGCTCTCCGAACGCCGAGACCGCTCGCCGAACCCGCTGATCGAGGAGATCCTGCTCAACTCCCAGTGGGGAGAGGCGTTCCGCACCGAGATCGGGCGCCGCTGGGCGGAGCAGAACCCGCTGCGCTGAGCGGAGCGCGAGCCGGCGGGGCAGCGCGCCACGCCCACCAACCGGGTGGGCCCGCAGCGCGTCCGCCGGGGCCGCCCGCCGGGTCGGCGGGCGGCACCGGCGGGCGGCCCCGGGTCAGCGCTGCACGGTCCAGCCGCCGGCCCGCAGCGCCGTGGTGAGCGCCTCCGCCCGCTGCGGGTCCACCTGGAGTTCGACCAGGCCGGCCGGGCGACCCTGGGCGTGGTCGATCCGGATGTCCTCGATGTTGACCTCGGCGCGGCCCACGTCGGCGAACAGCCGGGCCAACTCGCCCGGCCGGTCCGGCACGACCACCGGCACGGCCTCGTACCGGGCGGCCGGCTGCCCGTGCTTGCCCGGAATCCGGCCGTGTCCCGCGTTGCCGCGGCGCAGCAGCGCCTCCACGTCGCGCGACCCCAGCTCGCGCTTGGCCTCGTCGTCCGCGGCCAGCGAACGCAACGCGCCGACCACGCCGTCCAGATCGGTCGCCAGCCCGGCGAGCACGTCCGCGACCGCGTTCGCGTTGGCGCCCAGGATGTCTATCCACAACCGCGGATCCGAGCCCGCGATCCGAGTCACGTCCCGCACCCCCTGGCCCGCGAGCCGGGTGTCGGTGTCCTGCGCGTGCTCCAGGCGCGCGGCCATCAGCGCGGACACCAGGTGCGGCGCGTGCGACACCAGCGCGACCGCGTGGTCGTGGTCGCGCGGCGCCATCACCACCGGCACCGCGCGGCACAACGACACCATCTCCAGCGCCCGGTTCAGCGTCTCGGTGTCGGTCTCGCGTGAGGGGGTGAGCACCCACGGCCGGCCGTCGAACAGGTCGGCCCGCGCGGCCAGCGGCCCCGAGCGCTCGCGCCCGGCCAGCGGATGGCCGCCGATGTAGCGCGTCGTGTCGCAGGCCAGATCCGCTATCGCCCGCAGCGGCTGTTCCTTGACGCTGGCCACGTCGGTGTAGCTGAGCGCGAGCCGCTCCGCCTGCACCGACCGCAACGTCTCGGCGATGAGCCCCGGCGGCACCGCCAGCACGGCCAGATCCACCGGCTCCGGCGGCGTCGCCTCCAGCCCCGCGCCCATCGCCGCCGCCGTCTTGACCGCGGTGCTGTCCCGATCCCGCAGATACACGGTGATCCCGCGGGCGGTCAGCGCGAGTGCGACGGATGTACCGATCAGTCCGGTGCCGACCACGGCGGCGGTACGCACGACGGGAACTCCAAAGGGCGGGTGACGGAATAATGGGCGAACCGATCAAGGCTATCCGTGACGGTACCCTCGGGCGGTGTCCTATCGCCCCGCGGCCTCCACTGCGCCGCCCGGTTCGGCAATACCCGTGACGGCCCCCGTGCCGGCAACAAGCGAAAGGTCGGCGACCGTGGAAGCCCGTACGCCGCTCGCGACCGCCGTGGTCGCCATCGACGGTCCGTCAGGGTCCGGCAAGTCCAGCGTCTCGCGCGCGGTCGCCGCCCGGCTGGGCCTGCGCTACCTGGACACGGGCGCGATGTACCGGGCGATGACGTGGTGGATGCTCGACAACGACATCGACATCCACGACCCCGCCGCGGTGGCCGCCGTCGCGGACCGACCGCGGATCGTCTCCGGGACCGCGCCGGAGGGCCCCACCATCACGGTGGACGGCCTGGACGCGGCCGGCCCGATCCGGACCGACGAGGTGACCAAGGCGGTCAGCGCGGTCAGCGCGGTGCCGCAGGTGCGCACCCGCCTGGTCGCGTTGCAGCGGGCCGAGATCGGCCGAGGCGGCATCGTGGTCGAGGGCCGCGACATCGCGAGCGTGGTGGCGCCCGACGCGGCGGTTAAGGTCTACCTGACCGCGTCCGAGGCGGCCCGCGCCGCCCGCCGCAACGCCGAACTGACCGGCACCCAGGCCACCAGCGTCGAGGCGACCCGAGCCGACCTGGCCCGCCGGGACGCGCTGGACTCCGGTCGCGCGGTCGCGCCGGCCGGGATGGCCGAGGACGCGATCCTGGTGGACACCACCGAGCTGGACCGCGAGCAGGTGGTCGACCACCTGCTCGCCCTGGTCGCGGAACACGTGCGGTGACCGCGGCCCTCGGGACCACCTCGAAGCCCCCGCTCGCCGGGGCCGCGCACTTCATCGGCGAACCGCTGCTGCGCAGCTTCTGGCGGGTGCGCGCGTTGGGCGCGTGGCACGTACCGATGGCCGGCCCGGTGATCCTGGCGGGCAATCACGCCAACTTCGTCGACGGGCCGATGCTCTTCGCCTTCGCTCCGCGACCCACGCAGGTGCTGGTCAAGCGCGAGATGTTCACCGGCGCGCTCGGCCCGATACTGCGCGGGATCGGCCACATCCCGGTCCAGCGCGGGGTCGCCGACCGCAAGATGATCACCGATTCACTCGACGTATTGGCGCGCGGCGGCGCACTGGGCGTCTTCCCGGAGGGCACGCGGGGACAGGCCGACTTCTCGGCAGTGCACAATGGACTTGCATATCTGGCATTGCGCTCCGGGGCACCCGTCGTCCCGGTGGCCTGCCTCGGCACCGGTGCGCGGGGATCCTCGATCGGTGCATTGCCGGGTCTGCGCTCCCGGATCGACGTGGTCTACGGCAAGCCTTTCCAGGCGGTCGAGAACGCCGACCGCCGGGCCACCCGCAAGGCCGTCCAGGCCGCGTCCGACCGCATCGTCGAACGGCTCACCGCGCACCTGCGCGAGGCCGAGCGGATGACCGGCCGCGCCGGCTGACCACGATCTTCACCCGTACCGCTACCCGAACGAGGAACACCCCCATGGAGCAGCACGCCGACGCCACGACCGAGGGCGCCTTCGACCCGGAGGCGTGGGAGGCGGGCTACGACCCCGAGGAATGGGTCGACCTGGACGGGGACGCCCCCGAACGAGGCGAGCACGGCGACGACTCCGGCGGACCGCTGCCGGTGCTCGCCGTCGTCGGTCGTCCCAACGTGGGCAAGTCCACGCTGGTCAACCGGATCATCGGGCGCCGCGAAGCGGTCGTCGAGGACACCCCCGGGGTGACCCGCGACCGCGTGTACTACGAGGCCAACTGGAACGGCCGACGGTTCACCGTGGTCGACACCGGCGGCTGGGAGCGGGACGTGGTCGGCATCGACCTGTCGGTCGCGGTCCAGGCCGAGTACGCGATCGACTCGGCGGACGCGGTGATGTTCGTGGTCGACGCGATCGTCGGTCCCACCGACAGCGACGAGGCCGTCGTCCGGGTGTTGCGCAAGTCCGGCAAGCCGGTGGTCCTGGCCGCGAACAAGGTCGACAACATGGCGCAGGAGGCGGACGCCGCCGCACTGTGGTCGCTCGGCCTGGGCCAGCCGTGGCCGGTCTCCGCCGTGCACGGCCGCGGCAGCGGTGACCTGCTCGACGCCGCGCTGGCGATCCTGCCGGAGGCGCCCGCACAGCGCTTCGGCGTGCTGGAGGGCGGGCCGCGCCGGGTCGCGCTGCTGGGCCGCCCGAACGTGGGCAAGTCGAGCATGCTGAACAAGGTCGCGGGCGAGAACCGGGTGGTCGTGGACAAGATCGCGGGCACCACCCGCGACCCGGTCGACGAGTTGATCCAGCTCGGCGGCAAGACCTGGAAGTTCATCGACACCGCGGGCATCCGCCGCCGGGTGCACCTGACTCAGGGCGCCGACTTCTACGCGTCGCTGCGCACCACGGCCGCGCTGGAGAAGGCCGAGGTCGGGGTGATCCTGATCGACGCCAGCGAGCGGCTGACCGAGCAGGACACCCGGATCATCTCGCTCGCGGTCGAGGCGGGGCGCGCGATCGTGATCGCGTACAACAAGTGGGACCTGATGGACGAGGAGCGCCGCTACTACCTCGAACGCGAGATCGAGCAGGACCTGGTCCAGGTCACCTGGGCGCCTCGGGTGAACGTCTCGGCGCTGACCGGACGGCACATGGAGAAGCTGGTCCCGGCGATCGAGACGGCGCTGGCGAGCTGGGAGAAGCGCATCCCCACGGGGCAGTTGAACGCGTTCCTGGGCACGCTGGTGGCCTCCAACCCGCACCCGATCCGGGGCGGTAAGCAGCCGCGCATCCTGTTCGGCACCCAGGCGGGCACGAAGCCGCCGCGGTTCGTGCTGTTCACGAGCGGGTTCCTGGAGGCCGGCTACCGCCGCTTCATCGAGCGCCGGCTGCGCGAGGAGTTCGGGTTCCCGGGGACGCCGATCGAGATTCGGATGAAGGTCAGGGAGAAGCGCGGTCGCAAGACCGGTCGCTGATCGCGGAGCCGACCGCGGATACGAGAAAGGCCCGGACGCCGGTGGCGTCCGGGCCTTTCTCGGGTTCGGCGGGGTTCCTCGGTGGGTGCTTTTGGCCGCGTGGATTCGATGGCACGCCGGTTACAGCGGAAGGTGGCCGTGCGGCGCGGGTACGCGTGGGGGCTGGGCGGGCACCAGGGAGGCGCCGCGGTGTCGGCCGTAGGTGGTGTAGCCGCCCGGGGTGGGGAGCGAGAAGTTCGGGAACGGGGGGTCCTGGGCGTACGAGTGGCTGATCGCGGCGGGGGCGCCGTAGGACGGGCGGCTCGCGGCGACGTCCTCGTTCGAGCGCTCGTGCGGGACGGCGCGGAACATCCGCCGCCACTCGGTCTCCAGCGCGTTGTAGATCGGCGTCAGGACGTCGTGGGCCGGGGTCGCGGGGGAGCCGACGGTGACCACGGGGTGGCCGAGTGCCCAGGTGCTGATGGAGTCGTCGAAACTGAACATACCGGGACCAACGAGAAAACGGCTCGACGGTTGCGGGGTGGGGTCGGGGCCGAGTCGTGGGTGCGGGAGGGCCGGCCGGCCCGTCGAGTCGTGGGTCAGGTCGCCGGCGCCGTGTGGGTGCGGACCGCGTCGATCATCGCGGTGGTGACCTTGGTGAGCTCCTCCGGGGTGATCACGTAGGGCGGCATCGTGTAGACGAGGCGGCCGAAGGGGCGGATCCAGACGCCCTGTTCGACGAAGGCGGGTTGCATGGTGGCCATGTCCACGGGGGTGGCGAGTTCGATGACGCCGATGGCGCCGAGGACGCGGACGTCCAGGACGCCGGGCAGGTCGCGGGCGGGGGCGAGGCCGGTTCGCAGGGTCTCGGAGAGGGTGCCGACGCGGTCGCGCCAGGGGGTGGACAGGAGGAGGTCCACGCTTGCCGACGCGATGGCCGCGGCGAGGGGGTTGGCCATGAAGGTCGGGCCGTGCATGAAGGCACCGCCTTCGCCGCGGGAGATGGTCGCGGCGACCTCGTCGGTGCACAGGGTCGCGGCCATGGTCAGGTAGCCGCCGGTGAGGGCCTTGCCCAGGCACATGATGTCGGGGGCGACGCCCGCGTGTTCGCAGGCGAACAGTTCGCCGGTTCGGCCGAAGCCGGTGGCGATCTCGTCGGCGATCAGCAACACGTGGTGTTGCGAGCAGAGTTCGCGGATCCGGCGGAGGTAGGCGGGGGAGTGGAAACGCATTCCGCCGGCGCCCTGGACGATGGGTTCCAGGATCAGGGCGGCGATGGTCGAGCCGTGCCGGTCGAGGAGTTCCTCGATGGGGGCGGTGTCCTCGGGGCGGAGTTCGGTTTCGAAGCCGGCCGGGGGGATCGGGGCGAACAGGTGGGTCGGCAGGACGTCGGAGAAGAGATGGTGCATGCCGCCGACCGGGTCGCACACGGACATCGCGCCGAAGGTGTCGCCGTGGTAGCCGCCACGCACGGTGAGCAGGCGGGTGCGTTCGGGCCGGCCGCGTCCGCGCTGGTATTGCAGGGCCATCTTCAGCGCCACCTCGACGGCGACCGAGCCGGAGTCGGCGAAGAAGACCTTGGCCAACGGCTCGGGCGTGATCTCCACCAGTCGGCGAGCGAGTCGCACGGCCGGCGGGTGGGTCAGGCCGCCGAACATCACGTGCGCCATGGTGTCCACCTGCGCGTGGGCGGCGGCGTTCAGCACGGGGTGGTTGTAGCCGTGGATCGCGGCCCACCACGAGGACATGCCGTCGATCAGCTCGCGACCGTCGGCGAGCCGCAGCCGCACCCCCTCGGCGCCGACCACCGGGAACAGCGGTGCCTCGCCCTCGGTGCTCGCGTACGGGTGCCAGATGTGCCGCCGGTCGAGGGAAACCAGTTCGTCGCCGTAGGCCGCGTCGTAGTGCTCCATAGGCCCGGCACGCTATCGGAGGGCGGGAGGCGGTCCGGAATCGGCCGCCCCCCACCGTGTTCGGGATCGTTCAGATGCCGCTGACCGGCACCGATCCGGCGGCCAGCAGGTTGCGCCGACCGGCCTCGCTGAGCGCGGCGGCCAACTCGTCGTTGCCGGTGTGGATGCCGATCGTGCCCACCGGGGCGGCGAACAGCAACACCACGCCGTGCGTCTTGGCCGCGTTCAGCCACGCCTCGGGCACCTCCGCCGGCGACTGCGCCTGCCACCACGCCTCGGTCCGGCCGCCCGCGCCGGGGAAGAGCACCGCGGTCAGGTAGCCGTCGGTCATCTGCACCGACCAGCCGCCGAGCAGCGGCGGCAGGGTCTCGTCCGGCGTGGCGATCGGCGCGAATCCGCGCTCGCCGAGCAGGGACAGGAACTCGTCCTGCGCGCCCGGCGTGCCCGGCCGGGCCACGGCGGCGCCGGGCTCGACCACCAGCGCCGCGTAGGTCACGCCCGCGCACACCACCATGCTGCCGGTGATCGAGATCGGCACCGGACCGCCGGGCACCACCGTCTGCACGGCCGGCCCCGGATTGGCCTGCGCGGCCAGCAGCGGCTCGACCGCCGCCTCGGACACCGGGATCACCTGCGAGGGGATGCAGCGCGTGTGCGCGAACGCGAGCACCGCGGTCTCCTCGGCCAGGTACAACAACGCACTGGTCTCCACGGAGGTGGTGTCGCCTTCGCCGCGGCACGAAGCGCACGCGTAGGTCTGGGGGCCGGTCTCCCCGGCCACCAGGCGGGCGGCCTCGTCGTCGCCGATCTCGGCGCGGACCTCGGGGCTGACGTCGAGCAAGCGTGACACGGAAGGCTCCATCGGTAGGGGTGCGTGCGACAGTGGGGGATCGCCGCCTGCGTTCTCGCGCCGGGACGTTACCGCCTGGTGACGTTGTGTCACATGGAGAATGCGCGAACGTCACTCCTATGGGGCATGTGCGCCCCGGCCGCGCCACGGCCATTCGGGGGACGGCGCCGGAGTGCACGCCCGTGCGTGACGGTCGACTCGGAGAGTTTGGAGAGGTCGGCGTCGGATGTAGGTTCGATGGGCGAGAGACATGAATACGGAGAGGTGAATCTGGTGTTATCTCATTAATTCGGACATTTCCGAATGGATTGATGAGATGAGAATCTCCATATGTTTCTCATCGGAACGACTCGGGCAAGTCACGCCCGGTAACAAATGCGGGATACAACTTTTCCGGGTTCGGACCCGGAACGGGCGTTCGACCCCGGACGTGCGCCGCTGCCGTGACGTTTCTGTGGCGGCCGTACTCCCGCAATCGCAGCCCGCGGCGCCGGTGCCCTCATCACGGCGGTGCTCCGGCGCGGAACCGAAACAGATGGTTCCGTTTCCCCGCGGCCTTAACGACGAGGTATGTGTGTCCAGACTCAGGGCCGAGGGCCTGTACAAAGTTTTCGGCCGGCGCGCCGACGACGCGGTTCGGCGGCTTCGCGCCGGCGAGAGCCGTGACGACGTACGCAAGAGCAATGCCACGCCGGCTGTCATCGACGTCTCGTTCGACGTCGCCGAGGGCGAGATCTTCGTGGTGATGGGCCTGTCCGGTTCGGGCAAGTCGACGCTGCTGCGCATGCTCAACGGTCTCCTGGACGCCACGGCAGGCGCCGTCTACATCGACGACCGGGATCTGACCTCGTTGCCCGCCAAGGAACTGCGCGACGTGCGCGCCCGGCGCATCAGCATGGTCTTCCAGCACTTCGCGCTGTTCCCGCATCGCACGGTGCTGGAGAACGCCGGCTACGGGCTGTCCGTGCAGGGGGTGCCGGCGGCCGAGCGCGATCGCCGGGCCCGCGAGGCACTGGCCCTGGTCGGGCTGGCCGGTTGGGAGGAGTCCGCGCCGGGCGAGTTGTCCGGCGGCATGCAGCAGCGGGTCGGCTTGGCCCGCGCGCTTGCCACGGACGCCGACATCCTGCTGATGGACGAATCGTTCAGCGCGCTCGACCCGCTGATCCGTCGCGAGATGCAGGACCAACTCCTGGAACTCCAGGAGAAGTTGCACAAGACCATCGTGTTCATCACGCACGACCTCAACGAGGCGATGCGGCTCGGTGACCGGATCGCGGTGATGCGCGACGGGCGGGTGGTCCAGATCGGCACCGCCGAGGACATCCTGACCGACCCCGCGAACGACTACGTGGCGTCCTTCGTCGCGGACGTGGACCGGACCCGGGTGCTGACCGCCGGTTCGATCATGGAGGACTCGCGCGCCACGGTGACGTGCGGCGAGGGCCCCCGGGTCGCGATGCGCACGATGCGCGAGGCGCAGACCACGGCGGCCTTCGTGGTGGACTCGCGGGAGAACGGCCGTCGGCTGCTCGGCGCGGTCACCGACGTCGCGGTCACCGAGGCCGCGCGGATCGGCGAACGCAGTGTCGGGGCCGATCCGAGCCTGGACGTGGTCACGGTGACCCCGCAGACCCCGGTGGCCGAACTGTTCACGCCGTGCGCGGAGAGCAGATTGCCGCTCGCGGTGGTCGACGAGGGCATGCGGCTGGTCGGGGTGATCCCCCGGGTGAGCCTGCTGGCCGCGCTCGGCAACGCGGCGCAGAGCGGATCGGGCGACACCGAGGGCGGCACGCTGGGCGTGACCGACACCGGCAGCGTCAAGATGCTGGTGCCCGCGGGACCGGCGGAGAAGTTGCTGCCCGCGGGTGTGGCCGGCGCGGCGCGGCCCGTCGTGGCCGGCCCGCTCGTCCCGGCTCCGGCCGGCGAGCGGGTCGTCGGCGAGGGCGAGGTGCGCGACGATGCCTAGGATCCACGTGGGCGACTGGGCGGAGAGCCTGGTCGACTTCATGCGCGACCACTTCTCCTGGTTGTTCGACTTCATCCAGAACGTGGTGGGCGGTGCGATCACGCACCTCGCCGACTGGCTGACCGACTCGCCGCTGCCGGCCGTGGTCGTGTTGTTCGCGGCGATCGGCTGGGCGGTGCGCGGCCTGCTGTTCGGGCTGCTCGCGGCGGTGGGGTTCCTGCTCATCGACGGCCTGGACATGTGGAATCCGGCGATGTCCACGCTGGCCCTGGTGCTGGTCTCGGCGGGGGTCGCGCTGCTGATCGCGATCCCGCTGGGCATCCTGACCGCGCGCAGCCGCGCGGTGGGCACCGTGGTCAAGCCGGTGCTGGACTTCATGCAGACGATGCCGGCCTTCGTGTACCTGATCCCGGCGATCACGTTCTTCGGTATCGGTGAGGTACCGGGCGCCGTGGCCACCGTGGTCTTCGCGCTGCCGCCCGGCGTGCGGATGACCGAGTTGGGCATCCGCAGCGTGGACGCGGAGATGGTCGAGGCCGGTGAGGCGTTCGGCACCAGCGAGTGGCGCATCCTCAAGGACATCCAGTTCCCGCTCGCGTTGCCGACCATCATGGCCGGCGTCAACCAGGTCATCATGTTGTCGCTGTCGATGGTGGTCACCGCCGGCATCGTCGGCGCGGGCGGCCTGGGCAGCGAGGTGTTCGGCGCGTTGTCGAACAACAACGTGGGGCTGGGCGTCGAGGCCGGTGTCGCGGTGGTCGTGCTCGCGATCTACCTGGACCGTACGGTCAGCGCGGCCGGCCGGCGGGTCGAGGCGCGGGCCGAACGTTCGGCGACCGAGCGTGCGGCCGACGGCTTCACGCCCAAGTGGCTGCTGGACTGGCGTCCGCGTCCGGTCGTCGCGGTCGGCGGCGTGGTCGCGGTCGCGCTGGTCGCCGGGCTGCTGGGCGGCTTCGGCCTCGGCGCGGCGGAGGACGGTCGCAAGAAGATCACGATCGGCTGGATCCCGTGGGAGGAGGACGTCGTGGTCACCAACATGTACAAGCAGTTGTTGGAGAAGCGCGGCTACGACGTCACGCTCAAGCAGCTCGACGTGGGCCCGCTGTTCCAGGGCATCGCGCGCGGCGACATCGACCTGTTCCTGGACGCGTGGTTGCCCACGCTGCACAAGAAGTACCTGGACGAGTACGGGTCCAAGCTCGAACAGATCGGGCAGTGGTACAACAACGTCGACGTGCAGCTCGCCGTCCCGAAGAACCTTCCGTACGACTCGGTCGAGGATCTCAAGGGACACGAGAAGGAGTTCGACGGTCGGATCGTCGGCATCGAGCCCGGCGCGAACATCATGGACCTGACCGAGAAGAAGCTGATCCCGGACTACGGGCTCGACTTCGACCTGGTCAAGAGCAGCACACCCGCGATGATCGCCGAGTTGGACCGGCAGATGGCGGCGGGCAAGCCGATCGTGGTGACGATGTGGCGTCCGCACTGGGCGTACACGAAGTACGACATCAAGCCGCTGGCCGACCCGAAGCAGTCCTATGGCGCGCCGGGGTGGATCAGCTCGATCGGTCGCCAGGGCTTCGCGAAGGACTTCCCCGAGGTGAACACCTGGGTGAAGAACCTCAAGCTGGACGACTCGGTGCTCGGGCCGCTGGAGAAGAAGGTCTTCGTCGACTTCGAGGGCAAGCCGAACGCCGCCGCGGAGGGGGTCAAGGCATACCTGAAGGAGAATCCGGAGGTCGAGAAGAAGTTCCTGGCGGACCTGCCGCCCGCGGGTGGGGAGCAGCCGAGGACGCCGGATCAGGGTGGACAGGGCGGGAGCGCCCGGCCGCAGTCGTTGCCGGCGCCGACCCGGGAGTCGGCGGGCGTGAGCTGACGGTTCGGCGCCTCGGCCCGACCCGGTGAACCGACGACGGGGCCGCCGCACGCACGTCGTGCGGCGGCCCCGTCGTCGTCGGTCAACGGCGGATCTGCCAGTCGGCGTTCGCCGGGATGGGTTCGCACTTGTAGCCCCAGCGCGAGGCGCCGTCGGCGAACGCCTTGAAGAAGGTCTCGGTGGGTTGGCCCAGGGTCAGGCCGGGGGGATCCTCGCCGTTGTGCCGGCTGAGTTGGTAGGCGACGGTGTGGCCGTCGCACATGCCGAGCACCTTGCCCTCGACGGTGCCCGCGAGTTGGGCGTCGTTGGGGACACCGCCGGTGGGCAACCGCTCGGACAGCGTGGCGCGTTCGCCGGGGATCTCGGCGCCGGGGGCCAGGTAGCCGTGCACTATGGCGAAGGACAACACCCGCTTGCCGTCCAGGAACAGGTCGCAGCCCTGGATCGCGCCGGGCCCCTCGGGGGTCGCGCTCGCGCTCCAGCGGGCGCGTTGGCCGCCGGCCGCCTGCGGGCCGAGCGCGGCGGGCTCCAACATGCCGCACACGGGCGCGTCGGTGATCGGCTTCGGTTCGGTCGCGGGCTTGATCTCGCCGGGGCGCGGGGTCGGCTTCTCGTTGCCGCAGCCGGCCGCCTTGGCCACGCCGTTGGCCAGGTCGACGGCCAGGTCGGCCAACTGCTGCCGTCGGTCGGGCGGAGCCGGTGCGCCGGCCGGGCCGATGGTGCGGGCGCGGACCAGCATCGGCACCGGTTGTTCGACGTTCTGCACCTTGCAGTTCCGGACGAGCCACGCGTCGTCCGCACCGGCCATGCCGTACAGATCGTGGTCCTTGTCGCCCAGCGGCGCGGACCCCGTCGTGGTCAGTCCGGGCAGTTGCACCCGTTCGGCACCCGCCATGTTGAACAGGTACGCCGAGCCGATGAAGCTCTGGTCGCCGGCCGAGACCTGGCAGCGCAGCACCGGGTAGTGCTCCTCGGGCGGCTGGTCCTTGTTGGTGAACGCGGGCGCCGCCGGCAGCACGGCGGTCACCGCCGGGGTGGGCAGGATGCCGGCGCACACGGTGGCGCCGACCGGGGTGGTGTTCGAGCCGGTGGGGGTGACCGAGGTGGGTTCGGCGGTCGGCGAGCCCGTGCTCGAACAACCGGCCACGAGCACGCCGGCGGTCACCAGGATCGCCACGGATACGGCCGGACGAAGCCTGGAGCGAAGCATGCCGCTCAGGATATCGGGCCGCTCAGCCGCGGTTTCCCTTCACCCACCAGCCGGTCAGCACGCCGGCCGCGAAGGTGCCGGCCAGGACGATCCACATCGGCGCGGCGACGGTGGGAATCCAGAACCGGATCGTCGCCGAGGCGGTGTTGGCCAGCACGAACCAGACGGCCAGAACGACGATCACCGCGATGCCGATCGTGCGGTAGGACACGCCGCCGACATTGCCGCCCGTACCGCCGGATCGAGGGGTCTTTGCCATGCCGCGATGCTATTTGCGTGATCGCCCGATCACGGTGAGGCGCGCCGACTTGACCATCTCTTGAAAGTTGCTTGCAGCAACAAAGGACGCTATGGTTGTAGCAAGCAACGAGTGTCGGGGGTGGGGAAGCCGCGTCCGGGCGCAGAGCATCCGAGGCAAGCGAAGCAAAGGGGAAGGTATGACCGACGCACCGGCGGCGGAGATGGCGGCGCAGCCGATGTCGCACCGGCAGATCATGGAGGCCCTGTCCGGGCTGCTCCTGGGCATGTTCGTGGCGATCCTGTCGTCCACGATCGTGTCCAACGCGCTGCCGCGGATCATCTCCGACCTGCATGGCAGCCAGACCTCCTACACGTGGGTGGTCACCGCCACCCTGCTGGCGATGACCGCGACCACCCCGATCTGGGGCAAGCTCGCGGACCTCACCAGCAAGAAGCTGCTGGTCCAGCTCGCGCTGGTGATCTACGTGGCGGGCTCCGCGTTGGCCGGCCTCTCGCAGAACACGAGCATGCTGATCGGCTGCCGGGTGATCCAGGGCATCGGCGTCGGCGGCCTCACCGCCCTCGCGCAGGTGATCATGGCCGCGATGATCTCGCCGCGCGAGCGCGGTCGGTACAGCGGCTACCTCGGCGCCACCTTCGCGCTCGCCACCGTCGGCGGTCCGCTGATCGGCGGCGTCATCGTGGACACCCCGTGGCTGGGGTGGCGCTGGTGCTTCTACGTCGGCGTGCCGTTCGCGGTGGCCGCGATCGTGATCCTGCAGAAGACGCTCAAGCTTCCGGTGGTCAAGCGCGAGGTCACCATCGACTACCTGGGCGCGACGCTGATCAGCGCCGGTGTCTCGCTGCTGTTGGTGTGGGTCTCGCTGGCGGGCAAGAACTACGCCTGGGTCTCCTGGCAGACCGCGGCCATGGTGCTCGGTTCGCTGCTGCTGATCGCGCTGGCGATCCGGGTCGAGGGCCGGGCGAAGGAACCGATCATCCCGCTGTGGTTGTTCAAGGAGCGGACCATCGTGCTCGCCGTGCTCGGCAGCCTCGCGGTGGGTCTGGCGATGATGGGCTCCTCGGTCTTCCTCAGCCAGTACTTCCAGATCGCCCGCGGCAAGTCGCCGACGGTGTCCGGTTTGATGACGCTGCCGATGATCGGCGGCCTGGTGCTGGCCTCGACCGTGGTCGGCAAGCTGATCACCGCGACCGGCTTCTGGAAGCGCTACCTGGTGATGGGCGGCATCTCGCTGACCATCGGCCTGGCCCTGATGAGCACCGCTCGCGCGGACACCAACCTGTGGGTGTTGGGCGTGTACATGTTCGTGCTCGGCATGGGCGTCGGTGCGCTCCAGCAGAACCTGGTGCTCGCGGTGCAGAACGCGGTGCCGATCCACCAGTTGGGGGCGGCCAGTTCGGTCGTCGCGTTCTTCCGCAGCCTCGGTGGCGCGGTCGGCGTCTCGGCGCTGGGCGCGGTGATGGCGACCAAGGTCACCGGCTACCTGTCCGACGCGGGGCTCAAGTCCGGTGCGGGTGGCGGGGGCGGTATCCCGAACGTGCATCACCTGGCGGAGCCGGCGCGCGGCATCGTGGAGACCTCGTACGGGCACGCGGTCGGCGACATCTTCCTGTTCGCGGCCCCGTTCGGCCTGCTCGCGCTGGTCGCGGTGCTGCTGATCAAGGAGGTGCCGCTGCAGACCGCGCAGGCGGTGGTGGTGGCCAAGGCCGAACCGCCGGCGCCGGTGCCGGCGCCCGCGACGGGCGGGCAGTCGGCGGCCGCGGTACGGATCGACAAGGTCGAGGCGCGCACGCCGTAGCGCCGGCGAAACGGGAAAACGCGAAACGCGGCTCGGGTCCACCCCGAGCCGCGTTTCGCGTTTTTCGGCCCGTCGCTCAGTACTGGTAGAAGCCGCGACCGGTCTTCTTGCCGAGCAGCCCCGCGTCGACCATCCGCAGCAGCAGCGGCGGCGAGCTGTAGAGCTGCTCCTTGAACTCGTCGTAGAGGCTGTCCGCGACCGCCTTGATCGTGTCCAGACCGATCAGGTCGGTCAGTCGCAGCGGGCCCATCGGGTGCGCGCAGCCGAGCACCATGCCGTTGTCGATGTCCTCCGCGGAGGCGAAGCCGGACTCGAACATCCGGATCGCGGACAGCAGATAGGGCACGAGCAGCGAGTTCACCACGAAGCCGGCGCGGTCCTGCGAGCGGATCACCGTCTTGCCGAGCACCTCGCCCGCGAACGCCTCCGCGCGGGCGGCCGTGCTCTCGTCGGTGAGCAGCGAGGGCACCAGTTCGACCAGCTTCTGCACCGGCACCGGGTTGAAGAAGTGGATGCCGATCACCTGCTGCGGCCGGGCGGTGGCCATGCCGAGTTTCATGATCGGGATCGAGGACGTGTTCGACGCCAGGATCGCGTCCTCGCGCACCACCACCTTGTCCAGTGTGGCGAAGATCTGTGTCTTGAGCTCCTCGAGCTCGGCCACGGCCTCGATCACCATGTCCCGGTCGGCGAAGTCGCCCAGGTCGGTGGTGTACGTGATCCGGGCCAGCGCCGCGTCCCGATCGGCCTCGGCGAGCTTGCCCGCCTTCACGCCGCGGTCCATCGACTTGGTCACCCGAGCCTGCCCGGCCTCCGCCGCGGCCGTACTCGTCTCCGCCACCAACACGTCCAGTCCGGCCTTCGCACAGACCTCGACGATCCCGGCCCCCATCAGCCCGGCCCCTACCACCCCTACACGCCGTACATCGGACACCGCGTACTCCTCGCTCCACTTACTGCCGTCGGCCTCCCGGGCATCCTCTCAGGTGTGGGTCACGCCTCGTCGACGCGCTGGACCGGTTGCCCGGTGAGCTTGGCGATGACGTCGAAGTCGCGATCGAGGTGCAACAGGGTCAATCCGTGGTGGCGTGCCGTCACGGCCACCACGAGATCCACCACGCTCGCACTCTCGTGCCGACTCGAATTTCCCGGAGCTCTTTGCAGTTGGGAGGGGTCGGGTCCTTCGGTGGGTGTGCGGGTCCCGGGAGGTGGCCTGGGGTGGTGGGGCTCGTGGTGGTTCGGGGATTCGGCCTTGTGGGTGAGTGTGGTTTCGCTCAGTGGGGGGCTGCCGCCATGTCCGGGAGGGGGTAGGGGAACTTGGCGCCGACCGCGCCGTCGACGGTGAGGGTCTGGCCGCTGACGTAGCGGGACAGGTCGCCGGTCAGGAAGAGGAGGGGGCCGGCGATGTCGGCGGGCAGGGCCACGTCGCGCAGGGGGGCGTTCGCGGCGTTGGCGGCGCGGCCGGGTTCGCCGAGGTAGGCGGAGACGCGCGGGGTCCAGACGACGCCGGGGGCGACCGCGTTGACCCGGACGCCGGCGGGGCCCAGTTCGACCGCGGCGGAGCGGACCAGGGAGATCAGGCCGGCCTTGGCCGCGCCGTAGGCCGCGTGCATCGGGGCGCCGGTCAGGCCGGAGACCGAGGCGACGAAGGTGATCGCGCCGCCGCCGTGCGCGGCCAGGTGCGCGCCGCCCAGTTGCAGGGCGAGCAGGGCGTGCCGGAGCACGATGTCCTGGTGCCAGGTCCAGTCCTCGTCGGTGGTGGAGAGCAGGTCGGCGTACCGGCTCATGCCGATGATGTCGACGATCGCGTGCGCTCGGCCCAGCCGCGCCTCGACGTCGGCCCACAGGCGGGTGACGTCGGCGCGCGAGGTCGCGTCGCCGGACCAGGCGAGGCCGTCGACCTCCGCGGCGATGTCGGCGGCCAGGTCCGGCTCGCGGTCCACCGCGAACACCCGCGCGCCGGACTGGGCGAGGGCGTGCGCGGCCTGGCGACCGATGCCCTGGCCCGCGCCGAGCACGACGACGCCGCGTCCGTCGAGCCGGAGCCGGGCCGGGTAGTCGGGGACGTCGGAGTCGTCGGTTCGGGTCATGGCGCCGACGCTAGGCAGGACCTGACGCAGTGTCAATCATGGTGGGGAGGCCGGCCGGCGCGAAACTGACGGTCTGTCAATCATGCTCCCGGCGTGGCAATGTTTGACCCAAGCAATCAAAAAAGGGGAGTCCGCATGGGCGAGCACATGGGCCACGGCGTCAAGCAGCGCGACCGGGTCCGGATGACCGAGCAGGAGATCGCCGCGTTCCTGGCCGAGCGCCACTCGATGACGATGTCCACGCTCAGCGCCGACGGCAGCATCCACTCGATCGGCATGTGGTACGGCTTCCTGGAGGGCGAGGTCGCCCTGGAGAGCAAGGCCCGCGCGCAGAAGGTGCTCAACGTGCGCCGCAACCCGACCATCACGTGCCTGGTCGAGGCCGGCGAGTACTACGAGGAGTTGCGCGGCGTCTCCATCGTCGGCAAGGCCGAGGTGGTCGAGGAGCCGGAGCGGATCTGGGAGCTGGGGGTGAGCGTGTTCGGCCGCTACGCGGCGCCGTACACCGAGGAGATGCGCCCGGCCGTGGAGATGATGCTGAACAAGCGCGTGGTGATCAAGGTCGTCCCGGACCGGATCGTGTCCTGGGATCACCGCAAGCTCGGCCTGCCGTCCACCCGCCCGAGCTGACGCCCACCCGCCGACCCCGCCGCCGACCGCAGGCGGGTACGGATCTGGCAACGCCGGATCCAGTCAGGTAGCCTGTCCGCTTACTTGATCGAGACAAGTATTGGTGAGGGAGTACACAGTGCCGATCGGATTCGCCACCGAGCACCAGGCGTTCGCGGAATCGGTCGCCGGTTTCGTCGCCCGCCACGCCTCGATCGAGGCCACCCGCGCAGCCGCCGACGAACTCGGCGCCGGCGCCCTCCCCGACTGCTGGGACGCGCTGGTCGGCCAGGGGCTGACCGCCGTGCACCTGCCCGAGGAGCACGGCGGCGCGGGCGCCGGCGTACTCGAACTCGCCGTCGCCCTGGAGGAGGCCGGCCGCGGCCTGCTGCCCGGCCCGTACCTGTCCACCGTGCTGACCGGCACCGTCCTGGCCCGCTGCGCCGGCCCCGAGGTCGGCAAGGCGCTGCTGCCGCGATTCGCCGAGGGGGCCACCGGCGCGGTCGCCGTCGTCCCGAGCCTGACCGCGCACCGCACCGAAGCCGGCTGGCGGATCGGCGGCGTCGCCGAACCGGTCCTGGGCGCGGTCGGTGCGACGTATCTGCTGCTCGGGGCGCGGGTCGAGGCCGCCGAACGGGACGAGCAGATCTGGTTCGTGGTCGAGCCCGGCGCCGAGGCGGCCATCGAGATCGTCCCGCTGGACCCGGTCGACCTCGCCCGCGGCGTGGCCCGGGTGCACGCGCACGACCTGGAGCTCCCGGCGTCCCGGGCGCTGACCGGGATCGACGCCGCCATGGTGCGCGACCTGGCCGCCGTGCTCGCCGCCGCCGAGGCGGTCGGCGTGGCCCGCTGGTGCTTCGAGACCGCGCTCGCCTACGTCAAGATCCGCGAGCAGTTCGGCGTCGCGGTCGGCTCGTTCCAGGCGATCAAGCACAAGGCCGCCACGCTGTTCACCAAGCTGCAACTGGCCACGGCCGCGGCCTGGGACGCGGCCCGGGCGGCCGACGACGTGGTCGCCGACGCCGACGAGCAACTGCGTCTGGCCGCCGCCGAGGCCGCCGTGGTCTGCCTGCCGTTGGCTCGCGAGGTGGCCCTGGACTGCATCACCATGCTCGGCGGCATCGGCTTCACCTGGGAACACGACATCCACCTCTACTGGCGCCGCGCGGTCTTCCTGGCCCAGTGGCTGGGCCCGGTGGGGGAGTGGACCGCACACCTGGGCCGCGCCGCGCTGGCGAGCGTCGGCGGCGGCCCCACCCGGCGCTTCGACCTCGAACTCGACGAGGGCGACATCGCCGCCTTCCGGGCCGAGGTGGCCGCGCACCTGGCCGAGGCGAACACCCTCGCCGAGCCCGCCCGCCGGCGGCGGCTGGCCGAACTCGGCTACGTCTCCCCGCACTACCCCGAGCCGTACGGCATCGCCGCGAACCCGGCCCGGCAGGTGGTCATCCAGCAGGAGTTCGCCCGGATCGGGCTGACCCAACCCAGCACCATCATCGGCGAGTTCGCGCTGCCGACGATCATGGCGCACGGCACCGACGCCCAGCGCGACGCCTACGTGCCGGCCACGCTGCGCGGCGAGATCGTCTGGTGCCAGTTGTTCAGCGAGCCGGGCGCGGGCTCCGACCTGGCGTCGCTGAGCACCCGGGCGACCCGGGTCGACGGCGGCTGGCGGCTGAACGGCCAGAAGGTGTGGAACTCCAAGGCGCACGAGGCCCACTTCGGCATCTGCCTGGCCCGTACCGACCCGGACGCGGCCAAGCACAAGGGCATCACCTACTTCATCGTGGACATGGCCACGCCCGGCATCGACGTGCGTCCGCTCAAGCAGTCCAACGGCCAGTCCGAGTTCAACGAGGTCTACCTCGACGACGTGTTCGTCGCTGACGACCAGGTGGTCGGCGAGGTGCACGCGGGCTGGCGGATCGCCCGCACCACGCTGGCCAACGAGCGGGTGATGATCGCCGGCGGCCCGGGCATGCAGGCGTTCGGCAAGCTGCTCGACGACATCGGCGAGACCGGCGCCGCGGACACCTCGCTCGCGAGTCGACTGGGCGCCTTCGCGGCCGAGCACTTCGCGCTGCGTGCGCTGACCCTGCGCTCGACGCTCCAGCAGTTGTCCGGGCTCAACCCGGGCGCCGCCTCCAGCGTGCTCAAGCTCGCGGTCACCGAACACCAGCGGGCCGTGGTCACCGCGCGGCTGGACCGGATCGGCGCGGCCGGCACCCACCACGCCGACCTCGGCGGCGAACTGCTCACCGCCTACCTCTCGCTGCCGGCGGTCCTGCTCGGCGGCGGCACCCGGGAGATCCAGCTCAACGTCGTCGCCGAACGCATCCTGGGCCTGCCCAGGGGCTGACCGGCGGGGCTCGCCCGGGCCGGGTCCGGGCCCGGCGTTCGGCTTTCCGTCCCGGCAACCGGCGATCGACCACCGGCTGTCAGTGCTTTCCACGGCTACCAGGGAGACCACGTGCACATCGCCTACACACCCGAGCAGGAGGACCTGCGGCGGGAACTGCGCGAGTACTTCGCGCGGATCATGACGCCCGAGATCCGGGCCGAGCAGGCCGCGGGCGAGACCAGCCTGATGGGCAAGGACGGCGCGTACTGCCGCGTCGTCAAGCAGATGGGCAAGGACGGCTGGCTGGGCATCGGCTGGCCCAAGGAGTACGGCGGCCAGGACCGTTCGATGCTGGAACAGCTCATCTTCACCGACGAGGCCACCCTGGCCGGCGCGGCGGTGCCGTTCCTGACCATCAACACCGTCGGCCCCACGCTGATGGAGTACGGCACGCAGGAGCAGCGCGACTTCTTCCTGCCGAAGATCCTCGCCGGCGACATGCACTTCTCGATCGGCTACTCCGAGCCGGGCGCGGGCACCGACCTGGCCGCGCTGACCACCAAGGCGGTCCGGGACGGCGACGACTGGATCATCAACGGCCAGAAGATGTGGACCTCGCTGATCCACGTCGCGGACTACGTCTGGCTGGCCGCGCGCACCGACCCGGACGCGCCGCGGCACAAGGGCCTGACCATGTTCCTGGTGCCCACGAACGCCGAGGGTTTCTCCTGGACCCCGATCAAGACCATGGGCGGCCAGACCACGTCGCAGACGTTCTACGAGAACGTGCGGGTGCCCGCCTCCGCGATGGTCGGCGAGCTCAACGGCGGCTGGAAGCTGATCACCGGTCAGCTCAACCGCGAGCGGGTGGCGCTGTGTTCGGCTGCGGGCATCCAGCTCGCGCTGCACGAGACCCGGCGCTGGGCCGAGCGGGCGCTGCTGCCGGACGGCTCGCGGGTGATCGACCGCGAGCACGTGCAGGCCAACCTCGGCCGGGTGCACGCCAAGGTCGAGTTCCTCAAGCTGGTCAACTGGAAGATCGCCTGGTCGGTCGACCACGGCACCAAGGTCGGCCCGGCCGACGCCTCGGCGACCAAGATCTTCGGCACCGAATTCGCCACCGAGGCATACCGGTTGTTGATGGAGTGCATGGGCGAGGACGCCTACCTCCAGCAGGACTCGCCCGGTGCGGTGTTGCGCGGCCGGCTGGAGAAGATGCACCGCACGGCGCTGATCCTCACCTTCGGTGGCGGCACCAACGAGGTACAGCGCGACATGATCGCGATGCTGGGCCTCGGCCTGCCGCGACCGCCCCGCTGACCCGCCGTCACCACGCTGACAAGGACAGGTGAAATGGACTTCGGTTACACGGAAGAACAGCAGGACCTGGTGGGCCTGGCGGGGCGGATCCTCGGCGAGCGGGTCACCCACGAGGCGCTCACGGCGCTGGACAAGCGGGTCGAGCAGGACGGCGAACCGCGCCTGGACCGCGACCTGTGGGCGGAGCTGGCCAAGGCCAACCTGCTCGGGATCGGCCTGCCGGAGGAGTTCGGCGGCTCGGGCTACGGCGTCTTCGAGCAGTGCCTGATCCTGGAGCAGGTCGGCCGCACCCTGGCGCCGGTGCCGTTCGGGCCCTCGATCGCGGTCGCCGCCTCGATGCTGAACCGGTTGGGCACCGACGAGCAGAAGGCGGCCTGGCTGCCGGGCGCCGTGGACGGTACGAAGATCCTGACCTACGCGCTCGCCGAGCCGTTCGGTCGGGACGGCGCCACGCCCGTCACCACGGCGGTGCACACGGACGGGGTCTGGTACCTGGACGGGGTCAAGACCGGGGTGCCGGTGGCGACCGTGGCGGACCTGCTGCTGGTGTCCGCGGACGTGGCGGGGCACGGCGGCGTGTTCCTGGTCGACCCCAAGGCCGCCGGTGTCCGGGTCGAGGCCCAGCTCACCACCGCCAAGGAGATCGCCGGCCTGGTCACCCTGGAGCACGCCGCGGGCATCCCGCTCGGCGGCCCCGACGCGGCCCGCGAGCTGCGCGACCGGGCCACCCTGGCGCTGTGCGCGACCCAGCTCGGGGTGACCGAGAAGGCGATGCGCGAGAGCGCGAAGTACGCGAGCGAGCGGGTGCAGTTCAAGCGCCCGATCGGTTCCTTCCAGGCGGTGGGGCATCGCCTCGCCGACGCCTACATCGACGTCGAGGGCATCCGGCTGACCACGTGGCAGGCCGCGTGGCAGGAGGCCGAGGGGCTGGACGCGGCCGAGGCGATCGCGACCGCGAAGTTCTGGGCGGCCGACGGCGGACACCGCGTCGCGCACGCGGCCGTCCACGTGCACGGCGGCATGGGCGTGGCCGAGGAGCACTTCGTGCACCGTTACTTCAACCACGCCAAGCAGATCGAACTCTCGCTCGGCGGCGCGACCGAGCAGGCGCTGCGGATCGGCGCCGGCTTCGCCGCCACGGCCGCGGGCGAGTTCGCCTGAACCGGCCCGTCCGAGCCCGCCCTCGGCCCGGCCGTACCGGCGCCGTACCCCTGTGATTCCTGGAGACGAACAGACATGAGCGAACCCCACGCCCTGGTCGAACGGGACGGCCACGTCCTGATCATCACGATGAACCGGCCCCAGGCCCGCAACGCGGTCACCGGCGAGATGATCGAGATCCTGGAGGCCGCCTGGGACGAGGTCAACGACAACCCGGAGATCCGGGTCGCCATCCTCACCGGAGCCGGCGGCGCGTTCTGCGCGGGTGCCGATCTGAAGGCGATGAGCCGGCGCGCGCCGGGCGACGCGTTCAAGGGCGGCGACGGCAAGCCGGGCATGGACATGTCCGTGATGAAGTGGTGTCTCAAGGGCTTCACCCTCACCAAGCCCTTGATCGCCGCGATCGAGGGGCCCGCCATCGCCGGCGGCACCGAGATCCTTCAGGCCACCGACATCCGGGTGGCCGGCGAGTCGGCGCGCTTCGGCGTATCCGAGGTCCGCTGGGGCCTGTTCCCGCTCGGCGGGTCGGCGGTGCGCCTGCGCCGTCAGATTCCGTACACTGTCGCCGCCGACCTGCTGCTGACGGGCCGCCACATCAAGGCGCCCGAAGCCAAGGAGCTCGGTTTGATCGGGCACGTCGTGCCGGATGGCGGCGCACTGGAGAAGGCGAAGGAGATCGCCCACCAGATCGCGGCCAACGGTCCGATCGCGGTTCAGGCGGTCCTGCGCGTTCTGCGTGAAACCGACCAGTTGACCGAGGAAGATGCGTTCAAGCTGGAGTCGCAGATCGGCATGTGGGTGTTCATGAGCGACGACGCGAAGATCGGTCCGCGAGCCTTCGCGGAGAAGAAGACCCCGGAGTTCAAGGGCACCTGATGTGCCATCGGAAGACTTCGGCATGAAACGGGCCCGCCGGGTCAGGGACGGCAATCCCCCGGCGGGTCCTCATCATGTCGACGCACGAGTGGTCATCGGGGTTGCGTCGGATGCCGGGGCAATCTCGGCGCCGACGCCGGTACCCGCCGGGCCCGGACCTCGCCGACGAGCTCGATCGAGGCCAACACGCCGAGCACGATCCACAGGGTGAGGATCAGCTTCCCGTTGGTCAGCGACGCACACGACCAGCCGGTCAGGGCGGCGAACAGCCAAAACGCCGCGATGTAGAGGCCGGGAGTGTCGCGGCGGCGCAGGAACGCGACCAAAAAGAGCAGTGCGAGCAGCACGAACGGCGCGATCGCGGCGAACTCCTGGCTGCCGAGATCGCGCGCGCTCCAGTAGTCGGAGTCGCCGTAGGCGGAGAACGCCTGCCGTCGATGGCTGTGGCGGTAGGGCGGCGCGAACAGGGCCGCGGCCAACACGGCGAGCGGCCCCCACACCAGCACCACCGCCAGTCGCGCCGACCACGGCAGCGCGGCGGCGGCGAGCGCGGCGGCGGCCAGGCACAGGTAATTGAAGCCCTTGAACCCCTCCGGGGTCACGCTCAGCCACGTGCCCGCGAGCAACGCGCCACCGGCCACCGCGAGCAGGCCGTCGCCGCTGAGCCGGAACCGGATCGCCCACGGGCCGCCGGCGGAGCGCAGTGGCGCCGAGCCGGCGGAGGCGGCGAGGCCCGGCATCCGGGGTGGCTCCGGTGCGGGCGGACCCTGCGTGGGCGGGGCCGGGGCGGGCGGCCGGTGGCCGGCGGTGTCCGGGATCGGCGCGGGTTCGGCCGGTCGCCTCGCCTGGTGGGCCGCGTTCGGGTTGCGGGCGGTGTCGGGGGCGGGCGCGCTCGCGGTGGATCGGGCCCGGATCTCCTCCAGCGCGCCCAGCAACCGACTCGCGGTCGGAAAGCGGTCGTCGGGGTGCTTGGCGAGCAGGCGCAACACCAGCGCGTCCAAGTCCTCGGGCACCTGCGGGCGCATCGCGGACGGCGGGGTCGGCGGCTTCGACAGGTGCTGGTGCATCACCGCGAACGGCGAGTCGGCCAGGAACGGCGGCCGTCCGGTGAGCAGTTCGTAGATCAACGCACCCAGCGAGTACAGATCGGTGCGGGCGTCCACGTCCCGGCCCTCGATCTGCTCCGGGGACAGGTAGGCGGGGGTGCCCACGGTCATCCCGGTCGCGGTGAGCCGGGTCGTGGTCTCCGCGAGCACCTTGGCGATGCCGAAGTCGAGCACCTTCACGCCGCCGGACGAGGTCAGCATGATGTTGGCCGGTTTGAGGTCGCGGTGCACGACGCCGTGGCCGTGGCTGTGCACCAGCGCGTCCGCGACGTCCCGGGCGATCGACACGGTGCGGTTGATCGGCAGCGGGCCCTCGTGCAGCGCCTCGGCGAGCGTGCGACCGTCGACGAACTCCAGCACCAGGAACGGCGTCGGCTCGCCGTCGGTGGTGTCCTCGCCGACGTCGTACAACGTCGCCACGCCCGGGTGCGAGAGCGCGGCGACGGTGCGGGCCTCGCGCCGGAACCGGTCCCGGAACTCCTGTTGCCGGGTCAGCTCGGCGGGCAACACCTTGACCGCGACGGTGCGGCCCAGTTCGCGGTCGACACCGCGCCAGACCACGCCCATGCCGCCGTGGCCGACGGACTGGGCCAGTTCGTACCGTCCCCCCAGAACGCGCATGTCTCCCCCGGAACTCGGTGCGTGCCGTGCCTGGACGCGCGGGTCTTCGTGAGCGTGCGGGTGTCCGGGCCGGCCCGGCCGCGCGATGCGGCGGCGCCGGCGATTCGGGACTTTCGTGGCGAGAAAGTACCGCTTGGGAGGGGAGCCCGGACAGGGCTTTGCCGGATCATCGCGAAGCTATTCTTTTGATCGAGTCAAGGGTAAGTTGACCCGACCCTGCTTCGCCCCGGATCGGATCCGTGCCTGGGATCCCGCTTCGGAGGCACCCGTACATCCGCCGTGGGAGCCGACCATGACGCCCGTCAGCCCGTCGTTCAACCTCGCCGACCTCTTCGAGGTCGTGGTGGACGCGATTCCCGACCGCACCGCGCTGATCGCGGGCGAGGTGCGCACGACCTATCGCGGCCTCGACGCGCGGGCCAACCGGGTCGCCCACCACCTGATCGAGGCCGGGATCGAGCCCGGCGACTTCGTCGGGATCCACGCGTGGAACCGCGCCGAGTGGGTCGAGGCGATGATCGGGTGCTACAAGGCGCGGGCCGTGCCGATCAACATCAACTACCGCTATGTCGAGGCGGAGTTGCGCTACCTGTACGAGAACTCGGGCATGGTCGCGGTGATCGCGGAGCGATCCTTCGCGGGTGCGACGCGGGCGATCCGGGCCGACTTCCCGGCGCTGCGCCACGTGGTGATCCTGGAGGACGGCTCGACCGAGTCGATCGAGGGCATGGTGGCCTACGAGGACGCGCTCGCGGCGGCCTCGCCGGAACGCGGCTTCGGCGCGCGCAGCGAGGACGACCTGTACGGCCTGTACACGGGCGGGACCACCGGCATGCCCAAGTGTGTGCTGTGGCGCGGCGAGGACATCTTCTTCGCGGCCCTGCAGGCCGGTCGCGGTGCTCGGCCCAAGCTGCGCACGCCGGACGAACTCGGCGACACGGTTCGGGAGTCGGCCGGGATGACCACGCTTGGTCTGGCGCCGATGATGCACGGCGGCGGGCAGTGGTCGATGTGGAACACCTTCTACATGGGCAACACCTACCTGATGTGGACCGGGCGCAGCTTCGACGCCGACACCGTGATGGCGCTCGCGGCCCGGGAGCGGGCGCTGTCGATGTCGGTGGTCGGCGACGGCATGGGCAGGCCGCTGGCGGACTGGCTCGCGGCCAATCCGGACACCTACGACCTGTCCGCGCTCAAGGCGATCAGCAACGGCGGGGCGCCGATGAGCACGGCGGTGCGCACCGCTCTGGAGCAGGCCGGCGTCTTCGTGATCGACAGCTTCGGCGCGTCCGAGACGGGCGCCGCGGCACGGCAGACCGGCGGACCGGGCAGCGCGACGCGGTTCGCCTCGTCGGCGACCACGACGGTGCTCGACGATCGCCTGGTGCCGGTCGAGCCGGGCTCCGGCGACGTCGGCCGACTGGCCGTCAGCGGGCACATCCCGCTGGGCTATCACGGCGACGACGAGAAGACCCGGGCCACCTTCGTCAAGGACGCGGACGGACGCCGTTGGGTGTTGCCGGGCGACTTCGCGCAACTGGAGAAGGACGGCGGCATCATCCTGCTCGGGCGCGGCAGCGCGACCATCAACACCGGCGGCGAGAAGGTCTATCCGGACGAGGTGGAGGGCGCGCTCAAGACGCACGCGGACGTGTTCGACGCGGTCGTGGTCGGCGTCCCGGACCCGCGCTTCGGCCAGGCGGTCACCGCGCTCGTGGTGCTGCGCGCGGGTGCCGCGCCGGCGGCGGAGGCGATCACCGCCCACGCCCGGACCATGATCGCGGGCTACAAGACGCCCAAGCGCATCCACTTCGTCGAGTCGATCCCGCGCACGGCGGCGGGCAAGGTGGACCTGCGGGCGGCCAAGGCGCGCGCCGAGGAGCTGTCCGGGTAGTCGGGTGCCGCGGCGGATCCGGCGGGCCGGGGCTCAGCTCAGCACTTCGGTCAGGGTGTGGATCAGCAGGCCGACCAGAGCGCCGACGACGGTGCCGTTGATCCGGATGAACTGGAGGTCGCGCCCGACGTTGATCTCGATCTTGCGGCTGGTCTCCTTGGGATCCCAGGCGCCGACGGTGTCGGTGATCAGCGCGGTGATCTCGTCGCGGTAGGTGGTCACCACGTAGACGGCGGCCTGCTCGATCCATCGATCCGCCTTGCCCCGCACGCGCGGGTCCTCGGCCAGCCGGCCGGCCAGTGAACGCACGGCGGTGGTGACCCGGTTGCGCAGTTCGCTGTCCGGGTCCTCGGTGGCCTCGACCAGCATCGTCCGGGCGGCGCTCCACACCGACGCGATCAGCTCCTGGACCGCCGGGTGCGCGATGGTGCGGTCCCGCAGCCGCTCTATCTGGGCGATCATCGCCGGATCGTGCTGGAGGTCGCGGGCCACCTCGGCGAGGAAGTTGTCCACCGCGAGTCGGGCCGGGTGGCCCGGGTCGTCGCGCACCGCGCCCGCGAACCGGACCAGTTCGCGGTGCACCTTGTTGGCGATCTGCCGGTCCAGGAAGCGCGGCGACCAGCCGGGGGACTCCTCGTTGACCACCCGCAGCACCGACTCGCGATGTTGCTCCAGCCAGTCGTGCGCCTTCGTCGCGACCAGGTCGACCAGGCCCCGATGCGCGCCGTCGCGCACCAGCCGGTCGAGCAGTTCGCCGATCGGCTGGGCCACCGCCTGGGCGGAGACCCGACGGGTGATCGCCTGGCCGAACACGCTCTGCACGTCCTCGTCGCGCAGCACGGTCAACGCCGCGCGGGCCAGCGCGCCCAGTTGGTCGGTGACCCGCTCGGCGTGCCCGGGGGCGGCCAGCCAGGTGCCGGCGCGGCGGGAGACCTCCATCCGGCTCAGTCGTTGCCGCACCACCGCGTCGGAGAGGAAGTTCTCCCCGACGAACTCGCCGAGATTGCGGCCCAGCGCGTCCTTGCGGGTCGGAATGATCGCGGTGTGCGGAATCGGCAGCCCCAGCGGCCGGCGGAACAACGCGGTCACCGCGAACCAGTCGGCCATCGCACCGACCATCCCGGCCTCCGCCGCCGCCTGCACATATCCGGCCCAGGCCCCGGCTCCACGCGCCTCGGCCCAGCGCGCGAGCACGTACAACACGATCGCGAACACCAGGAACCCGGTGGCGATCACCTTCATCCGCCGCACCCCACGCAGCTTCGTCAACTCCGCCGCGGTACGCACCACACCCCCCGGTCCCGAACGAGACGAAGCCACGGACTCGGATTCGGCAAGATCTTCCATGACCGTCATTCTGATGATCTGCCCACACGGGACGCGCACACGACACCGGATCGGCGCTGTGTGCTTTCCCCCGCCCCGGGTTCGGCACGGGTCGGGGTCACAGGGTGTACAGGCCCTTGGCGAGGGTGACGGCGCCGCCGGCCAGGGCCAGCCATTGCACGGCGCGTTTGGCTTGGCGTTCGGGGGTGTGGGCGGCGAGGACCCGGCCGAGCGCGGCGCCGGCGAGCAGGGCTGTGCCGATGCCGGTCCAGGCCGGGGCGCTCAGGTGTGGGGGCGACTTGGCGGCGAGCGAGAAGGCGTTCACCACGACGCCGTAGAACTGGGCGTTGGGCACGAACTCGGCGACGGTCCAACCCGCGTTGAGTGCGTACAGGGACACCGCGGGGCCGCCGACGCCGGCCGAGGAGTTCATGAAGCCGCTCGCGGCGCCGGCCACCACGGCGCCCCTGCGGGCGCGCAGGGCGGGTATTCGCACGCCGAGCATGACCGAGCCGACGGCCACGCACACCGCCGCGCCGATGCCCGCGAGCAGCCACGGCTCGGGCAGCCGGGCGGCCACCCACGAGCCGAGCGGTACGGTGCACGCCGCCGCGACCACCAGCGGCACCATCGCGGCGAGCCGGACCCGGCGCCACGAGGCGGCCAGCCCGATCGCGCTGATCACGCCCGCGCCGCCGTTGCACAACACCACGCCCTGGGCCGGGCCGAGCAACAGCACCAGACCGGGCGCCGCGACCAGCGCGAAGCCCATGCCGGTGAGGCGTTGCACCGACGCGCCCAGGAGCACGATCCCGCCCAGGAGCAGGGCGAGGGACCAGGCAGCGGACACGGGCGATCCTCGGGTCGGAGACATCTGACGACCCGACAGCTATACCGGAGATCGTCGCTCGGCGCCGTCGCGGGCGGTCTGGGTGCGACTCGGGGTGGGTCAGCCGTGTGCCGGGGTGGCCAGGATGCCGTTGAGCAGGACTTCGATGCCCCACGCGTCGCGTTCGTCGCCGGAGCCGGCCGTCAACGTGTCGCGCATCGAGACCAGGTGCGGGTAGTCCGCCGCGGACAACCGCCCGAACGTCTCGTCCATCGCCGCGACCGCGCTCTCCTCGCTCTGCCCCTCGCCGGCCTTGTCGGCGTACGCCGATTCCTCGACCGCCGCCGCGGTGATGTGCAGGTTGATCAGATCCAGGGCCAGTGAGCGGGTCGGGTCGTCGATGCCCGCGCCGGCCAGCAGCCCCAGGATGGCCTCGGCCAGCGCGAGCGCGTTGGGGCCGGTCGGTACGTCGCCCAGGGCCACGCCGGCGATCTTGCGATGTGCGCCCAGCACGGTGATCGCCGTGCGGATCAGCGTGCGCAGCTCGGCGCGCCAGTGCGGGAACGGCTCGCCGACCGCGGCCACCGTCGGCAGCGCGATCTCGCCGAGCACCCGGTCGTAGACCAACGCGAGCAGCTCGTCGCGGTTGGCCACGTACACGTAGAGCGAGGCGGCGCCGGTGTCCAGCGCCTGCGCGACCCGGCGCATGGTCACCGCCTCCAGGCCGTCCGCGTCCAGGATCGCCAGCGCGGCGGAGACCAGCGCGTCCGCGCTGAGTGCGGCCTTGGCCGGTCGGGTCCGCCGACTGACCGGCGTAGCGGGGGTGGACGGTCGCGGTTCGCCGGGTGATTTCGCCATGCCCCGAGTATACGCGTTGACGGAACGCTGTTCGCTACGTACATTGTTCGTAACGAACGACGTTCGTAACGAACATGGCTCGCCGAACGCACTCGCACCTCACCGCACCGCACTGCACTGCACCGCACCGCACGCCATCGCCTCGTCCGAGGCCGCGTCGTCCCGACCGAGGAGTACCGATGACCCTCACCGCCACCGCCGACTCGCCCGACACCACTCCCGCCGTCGAGGCCCCGCACCCCGCCGGATACGCCCGGCGGTGGCGGATCCTGGCGATCGTGCTCGTCGCCGAGGTGATGGACCTGCTCGACAGCACCGTGACCAACGTCGCCGGCCCCTCCGTCCGGGCCGATCTCGGCGGCGGCGCCGCGCTGTTGCAGTGGCTCGCCGCCGGATACACGCTCGCGTTCGGCGTGTTGCTGGTGGTCGGCGGCAGACTCGGCGACCGCTGGGGCAGACGCCGATTGTTCCTGCTCGGCGCCGGCGGCTTCGCCGTGGCGTCCCTGCTCTGCGCGCTGTCCCCCTCGCCGGAACTGCTGGTCGCCGCCCGGATCGCCCAGGGAGCCTTCGGCGCCCTGCTGATCCCGCAGGGCTTCGGCATCCTCAAGTCGGTCTTCCCGCCCGCCGAGACCGGCAAGGCGTTCGCCGCCTTCGGCCCGGTGCTCGGCCTGTCCGCAGTCGGCGGCCCGATCCTGGCCGGCTCGCTCATCCACCTCGACCTGTTCGGTACCGGCTGGCGGCTGATCTTCCTGATGAACGTCCCGCTCGGTCTCGCCGCCGTGCTCGGGGGCCTGCGCTACATCCCCCGGGACGCCCCGAACCCCGCCGTGCGGATCGACCTCGTCGCCGCCACACTGCTGACCGCGGCCTCCACGCTGATCATCCTGCCGCTCATCCAGGGCCCCGAAGCCGACTGGCCGCTGTGGTCCTTCGGTTGCCTCGCCGCCGGCTTCGCCACCTTCGCCGGATTCATCCTGCGCGAGCGCCGCAGCCCGCACTCGCTGATCGAGGCCACGCTGCTGCGCAACCGCGCGTACAAGTCCGGCATGCTCTTCGGCCTCGCCTTCTTCGCCGGCACCACCGGATTCATGCTGATCACGTCCCTGTTCCTGCAACTGCACCTGCACTACGGCGCGCTCGAAGCCGGTCTCACCCTCGCCCCGATCGCGGTCGGCATCGTGGTCGCCTCCATCGCCGGTTTCCAGGTGATGGCCAGGCTCGGCCGCAACCTGCTCCTGATCGGTGTCGGCGTGCACCTGGTCGGCCTGGTCTGCCTCGCGGCCGTGGTCGCCCACTTCGGTTCGCACACGACCGGCGTCGACCTGATCGCCCCACTGTTCGTCGCCGGCCTCGGCATGGGCGCCGTGTTCGCACCGCTGTTCGACGTGATCCTGGCCGGTGTCGCCGAGCACGAACTGGGCAGCGCCTCCGGCTCGTTGTCCGCGATGCAACAACTCGCCGGCGCGCTCGGCGCGGCCGGCATCACCACCTTGTTCTTCCAACTCGCCGAACACCACACCGCCTCCGCCGCGATGGCCACCGGAGCCCTGGCGGTGGCCGGCCTGGGCCTGCTCGCCGGCGGCCTGGTATTCCTGCTCCCTCGGCACGCCAGGCCGCACGAGGGATGAGTCCGCACGGCGGCCGGTGCCGGTCGCCGCACCGAGCCGGCCCGAAGGCCGCCCGGTCCACCCGAAGGCCCCTCACCGGCCGAAGCCCCGCCCCGACCGGCCGAGTCCACCCGGCACGGTCCACGAAACCCGACCCGACAAGGAAACGAGTCACCATGAGCATCCTCGTCACCGGAGCCCGCGGCCGCGTCGCGCGCGGAGTCGTCACCCGCCTCCTCGCGGCCGGCCACTCGGTCCGGATCGCCGGCAGCGACCCGACCGAACTCGAACCCCCCGCCGGTGTCGAAGCCGTGCGCCTCTCGCTCCGCGAACCCGACAACGCCGCAGCGGTGTTGCGCGGCATCACCAGCGTCTTCCTCTACGCCGAGGCCGCCGGCATCACCGCCTTCGTCGAGGCCGCCCGGGCCGCCGACATTCGGCACATCGTGCTGCTGTCCTCGTCCGCGACGAACACCCCCGACCCGCAGAGCAGTCCGCTCGCGGCGAGCCACCACACGGTCGAGGTCGCGGTCGCCGAGTCCGGAATCCCGTACACGGTGCTGCGCCCCGGCGCGTTCGCCACCAACGCGATCGGCTGGAAGTACCGGCTGATGGGCAGCGGCAAGATCGAACTGCCGTACCCGAACGCCCAGGTCGCCCCGATCCACGAGGACGACATCGCCGACGTGGCCACCGCGGTGCTGGTGGCCGGCGACCACCTCGGCGAGACGCTCGACCTCAACGGCCCGCAATCGTTGTCCTTCGTCGAGCAGATCGCGATCCTGGCCGATGTCCTGGGCCGCGACCTGCCGTTCGTCGAGGTCACCCGCGACCGGGCATTCGCCGGACTGACCCCCTACATGGACGCCGGCTACGCCGACGCGCTGCTGGACCTGTGGGCGGCCGCCGTCGATCCCGAACCGGTGTCCGGCACCACCGAGGCGATCACCGGCAAGCCCGGTCGCGACTTCCGCACCTGGGCCCTGGAGCACCGCGCGGACTTCGCCATCGACCCGGATCAGCGCGGGTAAATCCCCGACAACCGCCCGGACATGACGACATCGGACCGACCGGACCGGCCTGCGCCGACCGGTCGGTCCGTGCTGTGCCGATCTTGTGGCTCCCTCGCTCCCCACGAAGTCGCCAGGCTGTCTACCCTGCTGTTCAGACCGGCCGTTTACCGAAACTCTGGACGCACATGACCGTCGCGCTTCACACCGGCGCGGGTGCCGCAATCGAGGTACGCCGCGCGCTCCAGGCTGATGAAGCCAGGGACGTTCCCGAACACACGTGGGTCGGCCCGATCGTCCGGGTCCGCCCACAGGGCGAACGACACTACGAGGACGTCGCCTACATCGAGACCGGGCCCACCGACGACATGGGCAGCTCTCCCTCCCGCCACCTGATCCTGTGGGCCGACCGGGCCCGCCGCCATCGAATGGCCGCGGTGGGCACGTATTCGACCGCCGGCGACTACGCGGTCTACAGCATCACCGGGCCGGCGGGCGAGCACCTGGCCACGGTGCATCGCGAACAGGGCAGCATTCGCCGACTGCGCCGCACCTCCTGGACGATCCGCCCGGCCCAGGGCCCCACGCTGCACGCGGCCAAGGGCACCACGTTCGGCTGGATCGCCTGGTGGGCGCTGTCCCCGTTGTGGGGCCTGATGATGGCCGTGGCCGTCCTCGGCGGCAAAGCGCCGCGGCTGCCGCTGCGCACGATCTGGCGCCACGACGGCACCCGGGTGTTCGAATACCTGGGCAGCGTCGGCACGACCGACTCCTACGAACTGCCCCCCGGCCACGTCGACGCCCGCATCGTCCTGGCCCTGGCCGCCCTGCACAACAGCCACCCAGGCTGGTACGACCGCCTGTAGCCACGAGGTTCGACGGATCGGGCGGCTACCGGGCGCGGCAGCGGCGGGCTGGGACCTGCACGGGTCGGGGCGGCCGGGTGCCGGCGCGTCCCGTGCGGGCGTGAACCACCCGACGCGGGCGGGGTGGGAGCATCCGGCGGTGGTGGACGCGGTGTCGGGCGGGACCTCGCTCGGCATGGCGATCTTCATCGCCCTGGGCGGGTACCGCTCGTTGTTGCTGCTCGTGCCGATGATCGCCGCGTACGGCCTGGCCGTGGCGAGTTCGCGGCGGACCACGATGTGGGCCGCGGTCGTGGCGACGGCCGGGGTCGGGGTGTCCGGGCTGCGCTTCGGCGCGGTCTGCCGACAGGGCGAGCGCGCCGCCATACCGCTGACCTGGATGGGACTGGGCGCCGCGATCATGATCGCGGTCCTCGTGGCCTTCGTCCTCGGTGGGCGCCGGGTGATCGCGGAGTTCGGCGTGGGTCCTACCGCGGCCGTCGCCCTCGACGCGCTCGTGCCGCGCAGGATCCTGATCAGGGCGGTGACGCACCCGCTGAGCAGGTCGAACCGGTGGTTGCCGGCCCGGGTCGACCGGCGGCTGCCCCGGTTGTCGATCGAGGCCCCGGAGGTGGTCGTGCCGGCCCGGCCGGCCTCGGAGCCGGGGCGATGGTGAGACCCGGCCGCCTCGTCATCGGGGGGCGAAAATCTCGGCCGAGATTCTTTTTCGATCCGGTGTCACACATTCGCGCCGGGGTCCGTCAGTGCTGTGTAGGCCCGCGACAAGGGCCCGCAGCCGGCGGAGGCGGAGATCGGCCGCCGGTGGGACCACCTCCAGAGGAGCAGTCATGGAAGCACGTATGGGCAACCCCGCGATGGTCGTTCCCGGCGCGATGAAGGCGCTGATGGCCCTCGGGGCCGCCACCGCCCAGGCCGGGGTTCCGAAGGTCACCCTCGAACTGGCCAACCTCCGGGCGAGTCAGATCAACGGCTGTAGCGTCTGTGTCCACATGCACGCCCGTGACCTGCGCAAGAGCGGCGAGTCGGACGAGCGCATCGACACCGTCGCCGGGTGGCGCGACGCCCCCTACTTCAACGACGCCGAACGCGCGGCCCTCGCGCTGACCGAGGCGGTCACCCGGGTCGCCGACACGAGCGACCCGATCCCGGACGCGATCTACGCCCAGGCCGCCGAGCACTACGACGAGCAGCAACTCGGCGCGCTCCTGCTGTCCATCGCAACGGTCAACGTCTGGAACCGGATCAACCTCGCCACGCGGCAAGTCGCGGGCGGCGCCTGGTAGTCGAGGGACCTGCCGACGGGCGCGGACCGGGGCCCGGGAACACCTCCCGGCCGCCCGGGTCGCGCCCGAGCGCATCGTGCCGGAACGCGTTGCGCCGAGGTCGGTCGCGGGTCACTCGCGGAAACCGGAGGACCCGCGAACTTCCCTGCCCTTTGCCTTACTTGACTCGAACCCGGTTGGCCCGACCCGGACCGCGAACGTAGTTTTGTTGCGTCGTTCGGTCACTACGGGGGTAGTTCGTGCGGCGGCCCGATCCACGCGTGGGCCGCGCACGCGCGCACCGCGGCGGTAGCACCCGCCCCTCCCGAAGCGTCGAGCGCGCGCGAAGCCTACGGGGAGGCGATCGGCGATGAGCAAGACCAAGACCGGCCCGAAGGGCGGCGATTCGGGCGGCGGACACGACCGGCCCGGCGCATCGAAACCGGGGGACGCGCCGGCGACCGTGCCCAGGGCCCCCAAGCGGCCCGACGGCACCGACACCTCGGGCAAGCCCGGCGGCCCACCCGGTGACGCCGGCGGCACCCCCGGCGGCAAACCGGTCGGCCCGCCGCCCACCGGCAGCAACGGCTTCAAGCACGTCCCGGAACACGTCGAGTCCGGCGCCCGGGGCATCGACGCCTCCGCCGCCCGGATCGAGGCCGCGCACGCCAAGCTGAGCGGCGTCCTCCAGGCCAAGGGCGCGTTCTGGAACAAGGACGGCCTGGGCCAGACCTTCGGCAAGGTCTTCGAGCCGTTGTCCACCGGCCATTCCCGGGCCGGCGGCGCGCTCCAGCAGGCCGTCGCCAAGACCGCCGGCAACGTGCGCACGAGTGCCGGACGCACGGCCGCGACCGAGGAGGCGAACCTCAAGCGGTTCGGGAAGCGGATCGAGGGCCCGGACCCGAAGCAGCCCGGCTCCGGCGACGGCAAGGGCCCGGCCGGTTCCGGCGGGAATCCGCCCGGAACGGGTCGAACGCCGGTCTACTTCGTCGACGAGGACGGCCGGGTTCACCAACTGGTCAACGGGAAACTGGTCCCGGTGCAGCCCGGAGGCGGAAATTCCGGGATCGACCGGGTGCTGAATCCGGACGGCACGATCAAGGTGAACATCAAGACGGACAAGGACGGCAAACCCGAGGTCACCCCGCGCGGCAAGCCGAAACGGGTGCCGGTACCGGGCGGCAAGGGCCGCTACGACAAGTACGCGAAGGCGGAGCAGGACGACACCGGGAATGCCGCCCCGCGTACCCCGGTGCAGTCCAGGCCGCTGCAACAACCCACCGACCTGTCGCAGGCCGTCGAGGACGTGCGCCGGGCCCAGAACGACTACGGCGGCAACAACTACGCCTCGCTGTATTACCGGGACCCCTCCGGGCGCGGCGGCGATTTCATCCTGGTCGGCAGCAGCGGCAACAACGGCGGCCATTCCGAGCGGGCCATCGGCCTGCCGATGGTGCACAACGGCATGCAGAACGACGTGACCCGGCTCTACACCGAACGGGCACCGTGCCAACCGTTCCCCAGGACCGGTGGCGCGGGATGCGACATCTGGGTGGACATGCACCTCAACGGCAGCGGCCGAAACGCGCCGTTGGAGGTGAGCCACGTCGCCGACTTCGATTCGCGACGGCTCGACGGCGCGGACCGCAACGGCCCGTTCAACCTGTACATGCACGACCTGCAACAGCAGCACCGCGCGGGCAACACCGGCCCACTGGCCGGTGTATACACGTACCAATATCCGTAGGCATGCGCCGGAGCTGATTCATGATCTTCGACATCGACCGCAACGGGCTGCTGGAGGTCTTCCCCCAGGGCCGGGTGGTGCGCGCCTCGCGGGCCGAACTCGCCGAGGTCCCGGGGCGAGTCGAGGATCTGGACTTCCTGTGCGAGGTGGGTCTGCCGCAGGGGTTGTTCCAGATCGCCCCCGCGTTGGCCGGCGAACCGGGCGCGCAGGCGTCGCGCCTGCTCGACCTCGGCGACCCGGACGAGGGGGTCGACCTGCCCGAACTCGACGGGATCGGTCCGGTGCTGGTGCTCGGCGGAATCCAGCAGTGGTACGTCTTCCTCCAGCTCGAAACCGGCCGGCTGCACGCCTTCGCGGACGGCGGCTCGCAATACTGCGAGATCAACGGCGACCTCTCCTCGTTGTGCACCATGCTGGGTCTGCTGTGGCGGGAAACCCCGCGTACCGAACCCGGGAGCACGGGGCCCGGCAATGCGGAGTACCGGCGCGTCGCGGACTCGATCCGGGCCCGGATCGAACCGCTCGATCCGATTCCGTATCGCGGGGAAAGCCTGTGGATCACCTATTTCGGTGGGTATGTCGACGGTCTCTATCCGCTGCGTTGACCGCGCGGACATCGAACCGCGGCCCGGGCCCGCCGTCGCAGGAGGGATACTCGCAACACCATGAACTCTGACCTCTCCGCCGCCCTTCATCAGCGCTTCGGTCGGGACGGACTGCGCTTTTTCGGCTCGACGCAGCTCGCCGGTGTGCCGTTGCCCGTCCAGGTGGGCGCGTACTTCCTCGGCGCGGAGGACGAACACCCGCCGACGATGGGGGCGTTCGCCGACTCGGTGGGGGAGTCGCTGCCCGATCCCGCGGTGCGCGAGCGGGTTCGGTTGGGCACCGATCAGGGCGCGGAACTCTACGTCGCCGCCGACGGGTCGGTCCGGGCCCTGTTCCTGGGGGTCGATCTGCCGGAGATGCCCGTGGCAAGCGACGTGGAGGCGTTCGCCGCCGGGCTGCTGACGCTCGATCAGGCGCTGCCCCGGATCGCCGCCGTGGACGAACCGGCCGAGGGCTTCCCGCTGTTTCGCGCGTTGCGCGAGGAACTGCTCGCGCTCGACCCGGCCGCGTTCGCCGAGCGCGAGGCGTGGTGGCCCAGGGTGCTCGACGATGTGCGACTCCCGTTGAACATCGCCGGCTCGGCCGCGTTCGAGATCCTGGACGCGGACGGGAGCAAGCAGATCGTGACCGAGGTGTCCCGCCCGGGACTGCCGCATCCCGAGGAACTGCTGTGGTACCGCCTGTCGGCCGGGGGAGTGCCGGCCGAGGACGTCCTGCGGGTGTACTGCGAGTTGGAACCGTGCCTGATGCCCGGCCACTACTGTGCGCTGTGGATGGGCCGGATGTTCCCCGCCGCCGAGTTCACCCACAGCTTCGGCTACGGGGAGAGCGCGCAGTCGCGGGAGGACGGCGTCCGGGCCCTGATGACACACGTCGCGGAGCAGGCGGGCAATCGCTGACCGGGCAGCGCGCACCACGAATCGGGGGACGGACACCGTGGTCGACAACGACGGGCATCGACTGCCGCACATGGGCGCGGGCCGACACCTGGCCGCCCGTGCGCTGCTGGGCTGGCTGGACGACGAACGCTCGCCCCGCCTGTGCCTGGTCGGCGGCTCGTCGGGTTCGGGCAAGTCGCACCTGCTGGCCTGGCTGTACGCAGCCACCGCCGGCGAGGCCACACCGCCCGCGCGCCGGTTGCACGCGTTCGTACCGGCCGGCGGCCTCACCCTGCCCGGCGTCGTCGCGGAACTGGCCGCCCACCTGGGCGTGGCCGCCCACACCCCGCGCCGACTGATCGCCGCGCTGGCGCTCGACCCCCGGCGCACGGTGATCGCGATCGCCGACCCGGACCACGCCGGCGGGCCCGGCCTTCCCGGCGAAGGTGCCCGGATCGTCGCCGAGTTGCTCGACCCGCTGCTCGAACTGCCGCACGTGCGAATCCTGGTGGAGTGCGCCCGCGCGGACACCCGGGCCGCGTTCACCGCCGTCGCCGCGCCCGCCACGTTGAACCTGGACGAACCCCGCTGGACCCACCCCGGCCGGTTCGAGCGCTGGTACGCCGAACTCGCCATCGGCGCGGCACCGACCTCGCCGTTCGGCGCCGAGGCCGCCTTTCCGCATCCCGGACTGGCCCGACTGGCCGCCCGCGTGGACAGGTCGCGGTTGCCCGCGGTGCCCGACGGGGGCGCGCCGGCCGGCCTGCCGGAGCGCGCGCAGCGCATCCATCGGGCCTGGTGGGCGACGCTGCCCGAGGACGTGCGCTCGGCCGTGGCGGTGTTGTCCGGGCTCGACCTGCCGCTCTCGGCGCCCGCGTGGGAACAGGCGCTGACCACGCTCCACCCGGCGGCGGATCGCGAGTGGGCCGCCGCGACGATCGCACACGCGACGCGCGTGTTGCCCGCGGTGTTCGAGGGCGGCGACACGTGGGCGCTGCCGGCCGGGCCGCTCGCCGAGTTCGTGCGCGGGCAACGCCCGGAGAGCGCCGATCCCGACCGGCCGACCCGGGTACACGCCGCGCTGCGGCACGCGGCGGACGCGGGCATCACCGACCTCGCCGGACTCTACGACGCGGGCGAGGAGCGGGTCTCGGCGATCCTGGCGCACAGCGTGCGGATCGGCGACGCCGCCGCGTTGGCCGCCGACCCGGTCGTGCAGGCGTTGGCCCGGCCGCAGACGGTGGCGGGCGCGCTGGTGGCCACCGGGCAGTGGGCCCACCCGGCCCAGGCCGCGTTCCGCGGCGCGTTCGGCACGCTGCTCGGCCAACCCGCGCCGGCGGCCCGCGCGGCCCTGCTCGCGGTGCACCGACTCGGCCGCGACGACGCCGCCGCGCGCACGCTCGTCGCACGATCCACCTCGCCGGGCTGGCGGGCCGAGTGGGCCCGCTGGGGCGACGGCGACAGCCACCGCCCGGACCGCTGGCCGGGACCGGTCCTGGCGGCGACCGCCGGCCGCGGCGGCCTGGCCGGACGGGTGTTGCTGGCCGACGACACCGGGGTGATCCGGACCGTCGTCGGCGCCGACGGCACGATCGCCGGCCGCGTTGTCGCCGGCTTCGGCCCCACCCCGCTGCGCGCGCTCGCGAGCACCTACGGCGGCCGGGTCACCACCTTGAACCGGTGGGGCGGCGTGGACGTCCTGGACGCCGCCTACCACGGCCCGCGCGGCGCGCTGGAGGCCGCTTTCCAACGACTGGTCAACACGTGCGGGGCCGCGCTGACCGTGCTGTGCGCGCACCCGCTGCCGGCGGTCGGCGACGCCGACGGCGGTGTCTGGTGCCACGGCTCGCCGCCGAGCGTGCCGGGCGGCGAACCACCGCCGCGTGGGGTGTTGTCCGCGCCGCTGCACACCGGCCCGGTCACCGCGCTCGCGGCGGTGCGCACCGGCGCCGAGGGCGAACCACCCCTGCTGATCAGCGGCGGGCGGGACGGCCGGGTACGGATGTGGAGCCCGGGCGCGGAGCCCGCGACGGACGCGCTCGACACACGGGCGAGCCCGGTGACCGCGCTCGCCTGCGAACAGACCACCGAGGGCCTGCTGATCGCGGCGGCCTGGGCGGACGGCCTGGTCCGGCTGCGCCGCCCCGACGACGACACGGCCGTCGACCTGAACCTGGGTGCGCCGGTGACCGGGATCGCGGTGTCGGTGCAGGGATACGTCGTGCTCGGCATGGCCACGGGCGTGGTCGGCCTGCGACTGGAACACCCTGCATTTTGACCGGACTCGGCCGCTTGCGGGATCCGGCCCGAGGATGCCGCGCGACGATGCCCCGAATCGAGGTAGCGGAACCGGAACCGGCGTAACGTCGATACGGCACGCCCTCCGGTTCGGGCGTGCGCGACGACGACGGGGGTCGATTGTGGGCATCACCATACCGGGCTATCTGGACACGGCGTTGGACGTCATCGGCGTCGACTGGCCCAACCTGGACGAGGACGAGTTCAAGGAACTGGCCCAGGCGTACCGCGAGTTCGCCGACGAGATCGACGAGGCCAGAGCCGACGGGAAGAACGGCGCGGCCTGGATCCTGTCCGGCACCAGCGGGATGGCCGCCGAGGCGTTCGAGGCACACTTCGGCAAGCTGAACAACGAACACCTGCACGATCTGGCCGAGGGCGCCCGGATGCTCGCCAAGGCGCTGGACGCGGCGGCGGTGGTGATCGAGGTCGCCAAGGGCAGAGCGATCGCCCAACTGATCATCCTGGCCGACGCGATCGCCGCCGCCGCGGCAGCCGCCACCTTCACCTTCGGCCTGTCCGCGATCGCCGGCCTGGCCGAGGTGGGCATCGTGCGCACCGCGGTCAAACGCATCTTCAAGGAACTCGAACAGGAACTCATGGCGCGCGTGGTCGAGATCGCCACCGCGCCCGCGGTGGCCGCGCTGGAGGGCACGGCCAACGAACTGTTGTCCCAACTCGTGGAGAACGAACTCGGGGCCCGCAACGGCTACGACCTCGACGCCGCGATCGACGCCGGCAAACAGGGCGGACAGGACGCGATGCCGACCGTGTCCGGCATCACCGCGACGTTGAACCCGGTGGCCTGACCCGACTTTCGACAGGCCGTGCTCGAACGCTCGTACGGCCGGCTTGACTTCGTGCCGCCGCGTCGGGATCCTGCCGGCGGGCGGCACGGTCACCCGGTGCCGCCCGGGGACTACCGGGAGGAACCACGAATGAGCCGCGACACCGGCGGAGCGTACGAGTGGGCCCATCGGCGCAGCCTGGAGGATCCGGACGGCTTCTGGTTGGAGGCCGCCGCCGCGATCGACTGGGTGACGCCGCCCACCCGCGCGTTGGACGCGAGTGCCGCGCCGCTGTACCGATGGTTCCCGGACGGCACGCTGAACACCTGTTTCAACGCGCTGGACCGGCACGTCGCGGGCGGGCGCGCCGAGCAGGCCGCGATCATCCACGACTCACCGCTGACCGGGACGCGGCGCACCCTGACCTACGCCGAACTGCTCGACCTGACCGCACGATTCGCCGGCGTGCTGCGCGGGCTCGGGGTGGGTCGAGGCGATCGGGTGGTGCTCTACCTGCCGATGGTGCCCGAGGCCGTGGTGGCGATGCTGGCCTGCGCCCGGCTCGGCGCGGTGCACTCGGTCGTCTTCGGCGGCTTCGCCCCGCACGAACTGGCGGTGCGCATCGACGACGCCCGCCCCAAGGTCGTGGTGGCCGCCTCCTGCGGGATCGAGCCGACCCGGACCATCGCCTACAAACCGCTCGTGGACGCGGCCCTGGCCGAGGCGAGCCACCGGCCCGAACACGTGGTGATCCTGCAACGCCCCCAGCTCATCGCCGAGTTGACCGAGCGGGACCTGGACTGGGACACCGCGATGGCCGGCGCCGAGCCCGCCGAGTGCGTGAGCGTCGCGGCCACCGACCCGCTCTACATCCTCTACACCTCCGGCACCACCGGGACGCCCAAGGGCATCGTGCGCGACAACGGCGGGCACGCGGTCGCGCTGCGCTGGTCGATGGAGAACGTCTACGGCGTGCACCCCGGCGAGGTGAGCTGGACCGCCTCCGACGTCGGCTGGGTGGTCGGCCATTCGTACATCGTCTACGCGCCGCTGCTCACCGGCTGCACCTCCGTGCTGTACGAGGGCAAACCGGTCGGCACCCCGGACGCGGGCGCGTTCTGGCGGGTGGCCGCCGAACACCGCGCGACCATGCTGTTCACCGCGCCGACCGCGTTCCGGGCGATCAAGAAGGAGGACCCGGACGGGAAACTGCGCGCCGGACACGACCTCTCCGCGCTGCGCACGCTGTTCCTGGCGGGCGAACGGCTCGACCCGGAGACCTACCGCTGGGCCGGCGACCTGCTGGGCATCCCCGTGGTCGACAACTGGTGGCAGACCGAGACCGGTTGGCCGATCGTGGCCGACCCGATGGGCCTGGAACCACACCCGACCAAACCCGGTTCGCCGACCCTGCCGGTGCCCGGCTACGACGTGCGGATCCTGGACCCGCAGGGCAACGAGGTGCCGCCCGGCGTGGACGGCGCGGTGGTGCTCAAGCTGCCCATGCCGCCCGGCACGCTGACCACGCTGTGGGGCGACGACGAGCGCTACATCGCGTCCTATCTCGGTGCCCATCCCGGCTACTACCTCAGCGGCGACGGCGGACGCAAGGACGAGGACGGCTACGTCTACGTGATGGGCCGCACCGACGACGTGATCAACGTCGCCGGCCACCGGCTGTCCACCGGTTCGATGGAGGAGGTCCTGGCCGCCCACCCGGACGTGGCCGAGTGCGCGGTGATCGGGGTGGCCGACGAACTCAAGGGCCAGGTGCCGCGCGGTCTGGTCGTGCTCAAGGCCGGCGTGCACCGGGAACCGGCGGACGTGGCGGCCGAGTTGGTGCTCCGGGTCCGGGAGACCATCGGCGCGGTCGCGGCGCTGCGCCGGGTGGACGTGGTGCCCGCGCTGCCCAAGACCCGATCGGGCAAGATCCTGCGCCGTACGATGCGCGACATCGCGGACGGCAGGCGGCCCGAACCGCCCTCCACCATCGAGGATCCGAGCGTGCTGGAGACCCTGCGGCCGACCCTGACCGGCGAACCCGCAGGTGACTGAGCGACCGCACCGGGACCGGCGGGCGGGGAGCGCTCAGCCGACGTAGCTCGCGCGCGGCGGGGACTGCGGCCCCAGCGGGCCGGCCAACCACGTGTCGTACAACCGCTGCCACGAGCCGTCCCGCTTCATCTGCTCCAGCACCCCGTTGGCGAAGCGCACGAAGTCCTGGTGCGCCAACGGGAAGGCCATCCCGTGCGGTTCGTCGCTGAAGGCCGGGCCGACCACGTCGGTGTCCGAGTCCTGGGCCTGAAGTCCCCGAAGCAGCGCGGAGGTGGTCGAGACCGCGTCCACCTCGCCCTGCTGCAACGCGACCAGGCAGTCCGTCCAGTTCTCCACCGCGTACGGCAACACCCCCGCCGGATCGTCGCGCAGGAACACGATCGAGGTGGTGCCGCGGACCGTGCACACCCGTTTGCCGCGCAGGTCCGCGAGGTCGCGCACGCCGGAGTCGGTGCGCACCAGCACCCGTTGGCCGTCGGTGTAGTAGTCGCCGCTGAAGGCCACCTGGAGCTTGCGGTCGCACGTGATGGTCATCGTGTCGATCACCACGTCCACCTCGCCGGCCCGCAGCACCTCCGGACGCTGGGCCTGGGTGATCACCTTGTACCGGATGTGCCCCGGGTCGTCGCCGCCGAAGACCGCCCGGGCCAGGGCCTTGGCCATCTCGATGTCGAAGCCCTTGATCTGCCCGCTGCGCCGGTCCAACTCGCCGAAGAAGCGGGTGTTCTGATCCACGCCGACCATCAGGTACCCGCGCCGATGGATGGTGTCCATGGTGGACCCGGCGGGTGGTTTCCCGGGCGCGGGCAGCGCGGCGGGCGGCGTGAGACTCTCGCGCGGATCGCACGGCGGGGCGCCGGAAGGCTTGGGGTAGTCCTCGGGCGTGGCCGGGTGGGCTCCGGAGATCACCGGCCCGGCCACCGGAGTTGCCGCTGCCGCGGGTGGGCGGGTCGACCCGCCGGTGCAGGCGGCCAGGGTCGCCGCCAGGGCGAACGCCGAGGCGCCGGCCGCGATTCGACGAGATCTCCGCTGCATGCCGCTCCCTGGGTGCCGGTGCGCGCCGACGCGCCGGTCGCCGCGAGGGCCGCCTGGCCTCCCGACATCCCCCCGCGAGGGTCCGCGCTGTCGAAGTCCTCCGAGTATCGGACGCCTCGGGCTGAAATCCGGGGCGGTTGGGCAAAGAATGGGGGCTTCCCTCAACCGGGTCGATCAGGACGGAAGCACGTGACGAGTTATGGCATCACGGGCCACATCAACATCACCGCCGCCACCGTGCCGCTGGTCGACCGGGCTCTCCGTGAGCAGCTCGCGCAGGTCGAGCCGGACCGACTCGTGGGCTATAGCTGCCTGGCCGCCGGCGCGGACGCGATCTTCGCGCGCGCGGTGCTGGACCTGGGCGGCAGGCTGGTCGCGCTGCTGCCGTCGGCCGACTACGGCGACGCCAAGGTCGGTCCGGCCTACCGCGCGAGTTTCGAGCAGCTGATCGCGGGCGCCGCCGAGGTCCGGGTGATGCCGTTCCGCCGGGCGAACGAGGACGCCTACGCGGCGGCCAACGACGCCCTGTTGGCGGCGGTCGACGTGCTGCTCGCGGTCTGGGACGGCCGGCCCGCCCTCGCCCGGGGCGGTACGGCCGAGTTGGTCACCATGGCGCGCGCGGCGGGCAAGGAGGTCCGGGTGGTGTGGCCCGCGGGGTCCGCGCGGGGGTGAGCCGGACCGCAGCCGGGCGCCGGAACGGACATGCAGCGTGAGGGAGTTGCCCACGATGTCCGGCCGAGTGTTCGATCGTGCCGGATCGGCGTGTACACCTGGATCATGGAGACCTCCCTCTTCGCCCTGCTCGCGGTCCTCGCGACGATCGTGCTCGGTCTCCGAACCCGACGGGTCCTGGTCGGCGGCCCGCACGGGCGTGCGCACGCGGCCGACCCGGTCGGGGCCCAGTCGCTCGAACCCTACGAACTCGCGTTCCTGGCCGGTGGTCCGAGGCGGGTCGTGGACACCGCGATCGTGCGACTGCACGCCCGGGGAGACCTGCTCGTGTCCCGCGACGGTCGGCTGACCGCGACCGCACCGGCCGGCGGCGTCGCGATCGAGGACACGGTACTGACCGCGGCCGGGGTCGAGGGCGGAGCCGACCTGACCGAACTGCGGCTCGCGGCCGTCCGGAACCCGGCGATCGAGGCGTCGGCCGGTCGGCTCGTGGCGGCCGGACTGGCCCGGCGGCGACCCACACCGTTCACCCGCCGGGCCCTGACGGCCGGTTGGGTGGTGCCGGTCGTACTCGTCTGGTGCGCGGCCCTGTTCAAGCTCGGCACGGCGATCGTGGTCGGCGTGCCGGTGACCTCGGTCGCCGGTGTGGCCGTGTTCGCGCTGTGCGCCGAGGGCCCGGGGCCGGTGACCGAGGCCGGCCTGCGGTGCCTGGGGCGGGCCCGCAAGGAGTGGGGTCGGCTCGACTGGGACCGGGCGGGACCACCCGACGCGATCGGCGCCGCCGCCCTGTTCGCCCGCCGCGGCCTGCACGACTCCGCGTTGACGGGGGTCTTCCGGATCTCCGACGCACGGATCCGCCGACTGCGGGGCGACGGCCCTCGACGGCGCGGGCCCGTCGTCGGCGCGCGCTTGGACCACGACCCGAGCTCGGGGTACAACCCGCGCCTGGGCCGAAGTTTCTCGACCGGCGGCTACGGCGCGGACTCGAGTTGTGGCGCGTCCTGCGCCGGCGGCAACAACTGACCCGACCGCACCCGGCTGCGTGGCCCCACCGACCGGCATCCACCGCGACCCCGGCGGCGCGCCGGGCCGTGGCGCGGGTCTCGGGGTGGGCGTCGATCGGGCCCGCCGGTCGGCGGCGGGCCCGATCGACGGGCCGGGGGCGCGGGCTGCGGTCAGTGTGTCCGATTCGCCTCGGTCGGTGGGTGGTTGCCGGCGGTCGGCGAACCGGCCGCGGCCTTGCCGCGTGCGTCGAGCACGGCCAGCACCAGCGTGGCCAGGCCGGCCAGGCCCGCCAACACCGAGATGCCGGGCAGGATCACACCCATGACCATGTTCTGGGCGTCGCGCCAGGCGGAGTCGGTGAGCCGGAACAGCCCTATCCCGACGGCGGTCAACCCGAGGAGCATGATCACCGCGTGCCAGATCACCGGGTTGGCCGGCCGCGGCTCGACGGCCGGCGCGGGAGCCGGCGGGAACGGCGTGCCGGTCGGGAGCGGCGGCGCCTGGGCCGCGGCGGCGACGGGCGCGCCGGCCGGGATCGGCGGGGCGGCGGGCGGCACTTCGTCCCACGTGCTCAGCCGCGGGGTCGGCGGGGCCGCGGCCCCGTGGGCGACCTTGACGGTCTCGTCGTCGGTGCGGCCGGGCGCCGGCGCCGCGGCCCCGTGCGCGACCTTGACCGTCGCGTCGTCCGTGCCGGCGGGCGCGGGCGCCTCCGGGTCCCGGGCCACCTTGACGGTCTCGGCGTCGGTACCGCGCCGGATGACCGGCACCCGGACCGGCGCGCCGCCGTCGTAGGGCTTCCTGGCCGCGGGCTTGTCGGCCGGGGGTGCGTCGGCGTCGGCCGCCGCGTCCACCCCGCCCGCCGGCTTCCCGGCGGCGTCCTTTCGGCCCGAGCGCGCGGCAGGGGTCGCCGCGGGGGTCGCGTCGTCGGCCTCGTCCACGCCTTCGGCGCCGCCCGCCCGGCCGGCCCCGGCCTTCCCGGCGCCCTTTCCGCCCACCTTGGCGGCGGGCGTCACCACCGGAGTCGCGTCGGCGTCGGCCGCCGTGTCGGCATCGCCCGCCGGCTTCCCGGTGCCCTTCTTGCCCGTTCGTACGGCGGGCGTCGCCACCGGAGTCGCGTCTTCGTCGACCTCGGCGGCGACCGCCGTCGGCTTCGCGTTGCCGCGCTTGCCCGCCGGGGTCGCGGGTGTCGCCACCGGGGTCGGGTTGTCCCCGTCTTCCGCCGCGTCGTCGTCCCGCTCCGCGTCGGCCTTCGCGGCCGGCTTCCCGGCACCCTTCCCGGCTCCGCGCGCGGCGGGCGTCGCGACGGGAGTCTCGTCGTCGTCGGTGTCCTTGCCTGTGCGTATCGCCGCCGGCGCCGGCGCGACCAGCGCCGCGAGCGCGGGCACCTCGGCCGTCTCCGGCTCCTCCGCCTCGTCGTCCCCCTCGCCCGACTCCGCCTCCGCACGCTCGGCAACATCCGAGCCCGAGCCCGAGCCGCCATCCGCAGACGCGGAGAGCGCGGAGAGCGCGGCGAGTGCCGCCACGTCTTCCGGAAGCCAATCCTCGCTCGGTTCCGCAGCCGCGAACCGTGCCACCAGGTCCGCCGCCGAAGGCCGCGCGGTGGGGCGCTTCTTCAGGCAGTCGGCGACGATCTCGCGCAGCCAGTCCGGGAGTTCCGCCAGGTCCGGCATCTCGCGCACGACCTTCTGCGCGATCTCGGCGACCGACCCCGCCCCGAACGGGGCCACGCCGGCCGCATGGCACAGCACCCCGCCCAGTGCGAACACGTCGATCGCCGGGCCTATGGAGCCGCCGGTGACCTGCTCCGGCGCGGGCAGTCCGGGCACGTCCACGACGCCCGTCCGGGTCATCCCGGCCGAACCGAGTGCCCGGGCCAGCGCGTAATCCGCGACGCGCGGCCCGTCCGCCGCGAGCAACACGTTCGCGGGCTTGAGGTCACGGTGCGTCAGATCGGCCTCGTGGATCGCCGCGAGTCCCTCGGCCAACCCCGCGCCGAGCGCCCGCAACGTGTGTTCCGGCAGCGGTCCGTGCGTCGCGACCGCCGTCTCCAGGGACGGGCCGGCCACGTGCTCGACGACCAGCCACGGCGGAGTGCCGTCCGGGTCCGCGTCCAGGACGTGCGCGACGTGGGTACCGCCGACCTCCTGCGCGGTCGTGACGTCCTTGCGGAAACGCTCCAGGAATGTCTTGTCGGACGCCAGATCCGGCCGCACCAGCTTGACCGCGACGTGCTCACCGCCGGGCGCGCGCCCGAGGAACACCGCCCCCAGGCCGCCCTGACCCAGCCGGGCCGACAGTCGGTACCGCCCGACAACCCCGGGATCGCCCGGCTCCAGCGGATCCATGACTGCCGCCCCCTCTACGTACGTGCCGTGCCAAGGCAGGGAGCGGCTCCAGGGCATGCCAACGGCCCTGTCGGTCTCGCCTCCCCGCGGACTGTTGCCGCAGCCTACCCCGCGAGCCGAGGCCCCACCGAGGACCCGGACCGGCCGGTCGACCGGCGTCCGCCGATGCCGCGACATCCGCGGACCGGCGGGACATGTCCGGATTCGCGCCTTTGACCACGCTCCGCGCGCGCGGCTAGCTTCACCCCGCAGCGGCTGCACCGCGCCGTCGTGGACCAGGCAGCCGTTCGGCCCGCGACCGGTGCGTCACGCAGCCGTCCGGCACAAAGGCACGACACGGGTGTCACCCGGCAACATCACCCCACACGGCGAGGGAGCCGAACCGATGGCGATCGTTCTGGGCCCGAATCGATACGGCAAGGCCGAGGTACGACTGGTCCGGGTCACCCGGACCACCGCGACCGAGCACGAAATGGCCGATCTCAACGTGTCCGTGTCGCTGTCCGGCGACCTCGCGGACACCCATCTGCGCGGCGACAACGCCCATGTCGTGCCGACCGACACGATGCGCGCGGTGGTGTACGCCTTCGCGCAGGACGAACCGCTGCCCGCGATCGAGGCGTTCGGGCTGCGGCTGGCCCGGCACTTCGTCGACGCGTACACCCCGATCGACACCGCGCGGGTGCGCGTCCGGGAGTATCCCTGGATCCGGGTCCCCGGCACGCACGGACCGCATCCGCACGCGTGGACCCGGGCCGCCGGCTCCCGGTACGCGGGTGTCGTGCACGGGCCGGCCGGTACCGAGGTCTGCTCGGGGCTGGCGGACGTCACCGTGCTCAAGTCCACCGGGTCGGAGTTCCACGGTTTCCTGACGGACCGTTACACCACGCTGGCGCCGACCCGGGACCGGGTGCTGGCCACCAGCGTGCACGCGTGTTGGCGGCATCGGCGCGACGAGGGCGACGAGGGAGGCGGTACGCCGACCGACTGGGACGCGTCGTTCGGCGCGACCCGCGACACGTTGTTGCGGACCTTCGCCGAGACGCACAGCCTGTCCCTGCAACAGACCCTGTACACGATGGGCGAGGCGGTGTTGACCGAGCGGGGGGAACCGGTCGAGGTGCGACTGGAGTTGCCGAACAAGCACCATCTGCCGGTCGACCTGGACGCGTTCGGTCTGCACAACGCGGGCGAGGTCTACCAGGTGCCGGATCGGCCGTACGGCCTGATCGAGGGCACGGTCCTGCGCGACGACGCGGCACCGGCGCTCGCCGACCTGCCCTGGCAGTAGACCCGATCCGGCCGGAGCGGCCGGCGGGTTCCCAACCCGTCCCGGGCATGCCGCGGGGGCGGGGCACCCAATGGCGCCCCGCCCCCGCGTCCCCCACCCCCCCGGATGAAAGTCGATCCCCCGGACGAAGGTCTGTGTCGTCCTCTCCGGGCCCGGCGTTCGTCAGCCGAGGTTCTCGATGCCCGCGGTGCCCTTCTCGACGTCGAGGATCTCGACGGAGGAGACCTTGCGGGTGGTGTTGCTCTCGGCCCACTGCTTGGCCTCGTTGGCGAGCTTGCCGCCCTTGTCCATCCGGGCGGACTCGGCGGAGAGGTTCTCGGTGAGCGAGACCTCGGCCGGCAGCGTGGTGAGCACCGCGACGTCGTAACCGGAGTAGGTCTTGGTGATCCGGACCTTGGTGACCAGCGAGCCGTAGGTCGTGGTCTTCAGCTTGGCGAGCAGGTCGGCGGCGTACTTCTGCGAGCCGGCCTTGTCGGTGTCCTTCTCCGCGCCGTTCTCGATGCCCGCGGTGCCCTTCTCCTTGTCGAGCACCGACACCGAGGAGATGTTCAGGCTCGACGAGTCCTGCGCCCACTGCATCGCCTCGACGGCGAGCTTTTGGCCCTTGTCCATCCGGGCGTTCGCGCCCTTGGCGTCCTCGGTGATGGAGATCTCGGCGGGCAGCGTCGTGTTGACGGTGACCTCGTAGCGCTCGTACTGCTTCGCGATCCGGACCTCGGACACCACGCCGCCGTGCTTGGTGGTCTTGAGGTGGGCCAACAGGTCCTGGGCGGCCTTGTCGGCGCCGCCCTTCGGTTCGGCCTTGTCGTCCGCCTTCGGCGACTCGCCCTTGGGCGCCGCGCTCACGTCGGCCGCGCCGGTGGTCTTGGGCGACTCGACCGAGGCGCTGGCCGCCTTGCCCTCGTCCTTCTTCTCCGGTCCGCAGGCGGCGAGCGAGCCGGTCAGGGCGATCGTCGCGGCGACGGCCACGGTGGTGATCAGGGCGCGGCGACGTCCGCGCGGGGTCGCGGTCGAAGCGGACTGCTGCGGGACGGTCGGCCGGGGAGCGAGCGCGGACATGAGGGATTCCCTTCGGCGGCACTGCGGGATCGGCTGCCTGGCGGCGCCGACCGGGTCGGTCGGCCCGAGCGGCCGACCGTGGGACGACAGTGCGGTGCGGGTGTTTCCGGGGTTGCTCCGTGCTGTCGAGGTCAATAGAAGCAGTGCCTGTGAACGCTGTCAACACTGAATCTGCTCACACATCACGTCTTCTCTCTATGGTTAACTCCGATGGTTCACAACCCCGCCATGAGGAGGAGACGGTGCCCACCAGCCCCCAGGTCACCGCTGCCGAGATCGCCCGTATCGCGGGTGTCGGGCGCGCCGCCGTGAGCAACTGGCGTCGGCGCTTCGACGACTTCCCGCGGCCGGTCGGCGGCAGCGACGCCAGCCCCACCTTCGCGCTGTCCCAGGTGGAGGGCTGGTTGCGGGCCCAGGGCAAGATCGCCGAAGTGGCCCCCGAGGAGCACCTGTGGCGCATGGTCGCCGCCTCGGGCGACATCCCCGAGCGGCTCGCCGACATCGGCGACCACCTGCTGGCCGGCTCACCCGCGCCGGTCGGCCCGCACGCCGCGCTGCTGCGGGCCGCGACCGACCTGGCCGGCAGCCGCGGGGCCCCCGCGGTGTTCGCCGACCTCTACACCCGATTCGCCGAATCGGCCGCCGGCCCCGGCGGGGTCACCCCGCCGGCCACCGTCGCGCTGATCGCCGAACTCGCGGGCGTGGGGCGCGAATCCGCGACCTCGGTGCTGAACCCCGCGACCACGCACGGCGACCTGCTGCTCGGCTTCGTACGCACCGCACGCACCCTGCGCGGACAGACCGAGGCGCCCGCCCTGGCCCGACTGGTCCGGGCCCGGATCGCGCTGCACCCGGACGCGGGCCCCGACACCGACGTAGCCGTCGCCGAGGACGACGCGCTGCGCGCGGACGCCTGGCCCGGCGAACTGTTCGACACCGTGGTGGGCAACCCGCCGTTCAACGACCGCAACTGGGGCCACGACGAACTGGCCTACGATCCGCGCTGGGAGTACGGCCTGCCGGCGCGCACCGAATCCGAACTGGCCTGGGTGCAGCACGCGCTCGCACACACCCGGGTCGGCGGTCGGGTGGTGCTGCTGATGCCGCCCGCCGTCGCGGCCCGCGGCTCGGGGCGCCGGATCCGGGCCGAACTGCTGCGCCGGGGCGCACTGCGCGCGGTGATCGCGCTGCCGGCGGGCGCCGCGCCGCCCTTCGGGGTCGCGCTGCACCTGTGGCTCCTGGAACGACCCACCGGCGCGCTGATGCCCTCACATGTGCTGTTCGCCGCGCTGGAGGATGCGGCCGAGGCGCGGGCCGCGGTGGGCGCCTGGCGCGAGTTCGGCACCGACCCGGGCGCGCTGGTCGAGGTGCCCGGTCGCCACCGCGCCGTGCCGTTGATCGAACTGCTCGACGACAACGTCGACCTGACCCCGGCGCACAACCTGCCCGAGCGCACCGACCTGAACGTGGCCGAGCGGGTGCACGACACGCGCGAACGCCTGCTCGCCCGGCTGACCCGGCTCCCGGCGCTGGTGCCCCCGGTGCCCGACGCCGACACCGGCACCCCGACCTGGCGCTCGGTCGCCCTGGCCGACCTGGCCCGCACCGGCGCGGTCACCCTGTACCGCAGCGCCTCCCGCTCCGGGCGCGGCGGCCGGGAGACGCCGACCGGGCCGACGGTGCCGATGCTCACCACCACCGACCTCGCCGCCGCCGTCCCGCCCAGCGCGCGGCTGGCCGCGGCCGAGGCGGACGAGGCGCAACATCCCCGGATCCGGGCCGGCGACGTGATCGTGCCGACCCTGCTCGGCAGCGGCGAGAGCGGCTGGGCGGACGCGGTCCGGGTGGCCGGGGCCGCCGAGCAGGGCGCGGTGCTCGGGCCGAACCTGCATCTGCTGCGCCCCGATCCGGCCACCCTCGACCCGTGGTTCCTGGCCGGGTTCCTGACCGACCCGGCGCACGCCAAGCGGGCCGGCTACGGGTCCAGCATCGTCCGGGTCGACGTGCGCCGGATCGAGATCCCGCTGCTGCCGCCCGCCCGGCAGCGCGCGTACGGCGAGACCTTCCGGGCGCTGCGCGCGTTCGTGGCCGAGCTGCGCGCCACGGCGGCCCTCGGCGAGGAACTCGGCCGGGGCCTCCTGGAGGGCCTCACCGCCGGCCTGCTCAGCCCGCCGGACCCGCCGCCCGGCCCGGAAACCCGACGGCGCGTCGCCGACGCGCCTTAGCGGCCCTCCAGGGCCCTGAGGACGGCCTGGGAGCGGGCGGCGGGGGCGGCGGAGCGGAACGCTCCGGACGGGGGCAGAGCCGCCGCCGCGGCGGCCCAGTGCGGGCCGGTGTAGCAGCGCACCAGGGCCTCGGCGGCGGCACGGTGCACGTCGCCCATCGAGTACAGCTCCTCGCCGGGGACGATCCGGTGTCGCCGGGTGGTCCGGGGGTCGGCGGCCGGCCACTGTCGGTGGACCACCAGCCGGGGTTCGTCCGCGGGCTCCGGCGCGCTCAGCGTGGAGAGCGAGAGCGGGTACGGCAGCAGCGGGCCGACCAGGTCGCACAGGCCCCACAACACCGCGTCCGGATCCGGCACGCCGTCCGCCTCGGACAACGCGAACGTCGCCTCCGGCCGGGTGAGCAGCGCCGAGACCACGTCCAGCAGCACGTCGGGATGCCGGCCGGCGCGCTGCCGCAGGCCGCCCTCGCGGCGGGCCAGCTCGGCGTGCAGCACCGCCGGGTCGAGCCGGGGCACGGCCCGGCCGCTCGGGTGGTCCAGGTCGGGCAGCTCGGTCGGGGCCGCGCCCAGGGCGAGCGCGTGCCGGGGTCCCACGAGCGGGGTCGCGTCGGGACCGGGCCCGGGCGGCGCGATCAGCACCAGGGCGTGCGCGGCGGTGCGCCGGATCAGCGTCGGTCGACCGCCCAGCGTGCCGAAACGGACCGCGGATCGGCGCGGCCCGTAGTACCCGGCGCCCAAGGGCGGCCCGACCACCGGCGCCAACACCGCGTGCCGGCGGCGCAGGTCCGGTTCGGACAGTGACGAGGCCAGCACGGTCGCCGCCCCGGTGTCGCTCACCTCGTAGCGGATGCGGTCGAGCATGGCCGCGTGTGCGTACGGATCCTCGGTGTAGCGCCTGGTCGGGGCGGGCGCCGGTCGGTCCACCGTCGGCTCGGCCGCCCGTCGGGAGGCGGGTCGGACCGGGCGCGGGCGCTCGGCCGAGGGGGCTCGGGCGGGCTCCGGCTCGGGCGCCGGTCGCGGGGGCCGGCCGTCGGGCTCGATCGCGGGCCGGATCCGCCGCTCGTGCTCGTGGAGCAGTTCGAGCACCGGGCGCGGCAACCACGTGGCCGCCTCGTGCGGTCGCCGGCGGTTGGTCAGCAGGTCGGCGAAGTCGGCGACCACCCGGTTCGGCGTCGGCCGTCGGTCGGCGCGCCGGCGCAGGCACGACTCGACCAGCGGCAGCAGTGCGTCCGGCAGCCCGGTCAGGTCCGGGTCGCGGTTGCGCACGGCGTTCATCACCCGCATCGCGCTGCCCTCGTACGGCGCGTGACCGGTGCCCGCGAACAGCAGCGTGGCGCCCATCGCGTACACGTCCGAGCGCACCGTGCCGGACTCGCCCTCGATCTGTTCGGGGGCCATGTACGCGATCGTGCCGACCAGGTTCACGGTGTCCTGGTCCTCGGCGAGCGCGAGCCCGAAGTCGATCACCTTGGGGCCGTCCAGGGTGACCAGGATGTTGCCCGGGGCCAGATCGCGGTGCACCAGGCCCGCGCCGTGGATCGCGCCGAGCGCCTCGGCCACGCCCGCGGCCAGCCAGCGCACCGCGTCCGGCGGCAGCGGGCCGCACTCGTCGACCACCTCGCGCAGCGACGGCGCGGGCACGTACGCGGTGGCCAGCCACGGCCGGGCGGCCTCGGGGTCGGCGGCCACCACCGCGGCCGTGAACACCCCGCTGACCAGCCGGGCCGCGTGCACCTCGCGGGCGAACCGGCGGCGGAAGTCCACGTCGTGGTCCAGCTCGGCCAGGATCGTCTTGATCGCGACCAGCCGTCCCGCGGGGGACAGGCCGAGGAAGACTCGCGCCATGCCGCCCCGGCCGAGTCGGGAGAGCACCCGGTAGGGCCCGATCCGGCGCGGATCGTACGCATCCAGGGGCGCCGGGCCCCGCCTCCTGGCATCGGTCACGCAACGTCCCCCCGGGCCACCCGATCGTGTGCCCTCATCATGGCGCCGCATGGGTGACACTCGTAGCGGGAAGCCGAAACGCGTGCACCGTTGCGACGATGACTCCGGGCGTCCGGACCCGCCACCCTGGGTCAGGTGACGCGGCTCACGGTTTGTCGCGCGGGTGGGAGGTGGCTGCGAGGTCGCCTCGCGCGCCTGCTATTCGTACTGATGCACACATGTCACAAAGACCGGAACCGCACGGACACGATCCGGGTGGCTGCCGGAGCCTGAGCCGAGAAGTAGGGGACCCCCATGAGCGAGGACTCGGTAGTACTGCGCCACCAAGGAAACGAGCACACACTTCCGCTGATCGAGGGCACCATCGGCGACACCGCCGTGGACATCTCGACACTTCGCGCCAAGACGGGGCTGGTGACCTACGACGGAGGGTTCGTCAACACCGCCGCGTGTAAATCGGCGATCACCTTCATCGACGGCGAGGAGGGCATTCTTCGCTACCGCGGTTATCCGATCGAGCAGATCGCCGAGCAGGGCACGTTCCTGGAGACGGCGTATCTGCTGATCTACGGCGAGTTGCCGTCGGCGAGCGCGCTGGACAACTTCCGCGACGAGATCACCCAGCACACCCTGCTGCACGAGGACGTCAAGCGGTTCTACGACGGCTTCCCGCGCGACGCGCACCCGATGGCGATGTTGTCGTCCGTGGTGTCCGCGCTGTCCACGTTCTACCAGGACAGCCACAACCCGTTCGACGAGGAGCAGGTCCGGCTCTCGGCCATAAGGCTGTTGGCGAAGTTGCCGACGATCGCGGCCTACGCGTTCAAGAAGTCCGTCGGTCAGCCGATGCTCTACCCGGACAACTCGCTCGGCTACGTCGAGAACTTCCTGCGGATGACCTTCGCGGTCCCGGCGGAGTCCTACAAGGCCGACCCGGTCGTGGTGGACGCGCTGGACAAGCTGCTCATCCTGCACGGCGACCACGAGCAGAACTGCTCGACCTCGACGGTGCGGCTGGTCGGCTCCAGCCAGGCGAACATGTTCGCGTCCATCTCGGCGGGCATCAACGCACTGTGGGGCCCGCTGCACGGCGGCGCCAACCAGCAGGTGCTGGAGATGCTGGAGCAGATCAAGAACGACGGTGGCGACATCGACTCGTTCGTGAACAAGGTCAAGAACAAGGAAGACGGCGTGCGCCTGATGGGCTTCGGCCACCGGGTGTACAAGAGCCGCGACCCGCGCGCGACGATCATCAAGAAGGCCGCCGACGACGTCCTTTCCCGGATGGGCAAGAAGGACGAACTGCTCGACCTCGCGATGCAGTTGGAGGAGCGCGCACTCGCGGACGACTACTTCGTCGAGCGCAAGCTCTACCCGAACGTGGACTTCTACACCGGTCTGATCTACCGGGCGATGGGCTTCCCCACCGAGATGTTCACGGTGTTGTTCGCGATCGGTCGACTGCCCGGCTGGATAGCGCACTGGCAGGAGATGATCGCCGACCCGAAGGCGAAGATCGGCCGCCCGCGCCAGGTGTACACCGGCGTGGCGCTGCGCGACTACACCCCCATCGGTGCCCGCTGACCGTAGGGAGCACCCGGAAACGATCTTGGAGTCGAGGATCTCGAACCGCGGTTCGAGGTATTCGGCTCCAAGATCGTTGTGTTGTTCGGACCTGTCGTGCGGTCGGGGCCGATGGGCGGTCGGACCGTCGTGCGCGGCGCGGCGCGGTGCCGCGCGGTCGCACGAGAACGCGTCGCGCTCAGCCGGTGGGCGTGGCCACCGAGGGGCCCTTTCCGGTCGCGGCGTCGAGCACGTACAGATGCCGGTCCGCGCTGCCCACGAACAGCAGCCCGTCGGCCACCACCGGCGAGGTCACCCGGCCTCCGGTGGTGAACCGCCAGCGGGGTTCGCCGCCCAGGCCGACCGCTATCACCGAGCCGTTGCTGCTGCCCGCGTACACGATGTCGTCGCCGACCACCGGTGAGGTGACCCACCCTTCGGCGCCGAACCGCCAGACACAGCGCGTGGTGTTCACGTCGACCGCGTACAGTCCGCCGTCGCCGCTGCCGAAGAAGGACAGGGTGCCGGACGTGGCGGGCTGGGCGACCGGGCCACCCGCCCCGAACCACCCGCGCATCGCGCCGTCGGTGGCGTTGAGCAGGTAGAGGTACTGGTCGGTGCTGCCCACGTGCACGATGCCGTTCGCCACGGTCGGCGAGGACACCCAGCCGCCGGTGGCGAAGCGCCAGCGACACCAGCCGGTGGCGGCGTCCAGCGCGTAGACGCAGCGGTCGCTGGAGCCGAAGTAGACCGTGCCGTCCACGACGGTGGGCGAGGTGGCCCAGCCGCCGGTGGGGAAGCGCCAGCGACATCGCCCGGTGGCCGCGTCCACGGCGTACAGCGCGTTGTCGCTGGAGCCGAAGTACACGGTGCCGTCGGCCACCACGGGGGCGGCCACCACTTCGCCGCCGGTCGGGAAGCTCCACCGCCACTGCCGCGAGGTCAACTCCAGGGCGTAGACGTGGTTGTCCTGGCTGCTGAGGTACATCAGCTCGCCGTCCACGGCGGGCGGGTGCGACCAGCCCGACGAGTCGAACCGCCATTCGCGGGTGGCCAGATGCAGGGTGTGCAGCCCGTTGTCGTTGCTGTGCACGTGGACCCGAGCGGTGCGACCGGAACCCGCGCGCACCGGCGGGGTGAGGATCTCCCCGGTCGCGGTGAACCGCCACACCGGCGAGGTCTCCAGACCGCCGGTGGGGGTGCGCGGCGGCGTGGGGTGCTGGCGCGGTACGTCGGGCCCGCTCTCCGGCCACGTGACCGGAGAATTGGGTATCGGCGCGGGCGGCCTGGCCACCCGTTCGGTCGGCAGCGCCGGCGACGGGGACGACGTGGACACCTGCCGGCCCCCGACCGGTCGCGAGCCGCCCGGCTGCCCGGTCACCGGCGTGTTCGTCGGCGGCACCGGCGGTCGGGGCGGCGGCTTGCGGGTCGGGTTGGTCGGCGGGCGCTGCGGCGGTGGCGGCGCGGGCCGGTGCGGCTCGGGGCGCGGCGCCGGACGCGGCTCCTCGCGCACCTGGTTGGGCAGCTTGCCCATGTTGTTCGGGTCCGGGCGCACGTTCTCCGGCAGCTCGGGACGCTCCGGCTCGACCAGTTCGCGCACCGGCGGCGTCCGCGGGCCCATCGTCGGCCGGTACTGGCTCTCGAACCGCTGCACCATCGCCGACGCGTTGTCCGGCAACTGACTGTCCGCGTCGCTGTCGTCCAGCAGCGGCGCGAGCTGGTTGAGCAACTGGGTCGGGCTCGGCCGGTGTTCCGCGGCGCGCTGCATGCACAGATTGACCAGGCCGGTCAGCTCCGGCGGCAGCCCGGCCAGGTCGGGGGAGCCGGTGACCAACCGCAGCAGCGCCTCGGCGGGCTTGCGGTCGGGATAGGGCGAATGCCCGGTCGCGGCGTAAACCAGCGTCGCGCCGAGCGAGAACATGTCGCTCGCGGGGGTGATGTCACGGACACCCTGCGCCTGTTCCGGCGACATGTACGCCGGTGTCCCGACCGCGACGCCGGTCATGGTGAGCGAACCGAAGTCGGCGGCGCGCGAGATGCCGAAGTCGATCACCTTGGGCCCGTCGCTGGCCACCAGCACGTTGGACGGCTTCAGGTCGCGGTGCACCAGCCCGGCGGCGTGCACGGACTCCAGCGCCTCGGCGATACCCGCGGCCATCCAGCGCACCGCGCGCGGCGGCAGCGGGCCGCACGCGCGGACCAGGGATTCGAGCGAGGGCGCGGGCACGTACGCGGTGGCCAGCCACGGCACCGCGGCGTCCGGATCGGCGTTGACCACGGCGGCGGTGAACACACCGCTGACCCGGCGGGCCGCGGCCACCTCCTGCGCGAAGCGCGCGCGAAAGCCCGGGTCGCCGCCGAGTTCGGAACGGATCGTCTTGATCGCGACGAGTCGTCCGAAGGGCGAACGCCCCAGATAGATGCGGCCCATGCCACCGGCACCGAGTCGGCCGAGCACCACATAGGGACCGATCCGTTCCGGATCCCCCTTGGCCGGTGGCTCACCCGGCCATCCGTGTTCCGTCACAATCCCCCCGAAGTCGCCCCACCGCCCATCATCCCCGCCGAGCGGCCGTTTCGACAGGAACAGGCGGGAGGAGTGCCACGGCGCCGGTCGTCCCGTCGTCGCGATAGAGGTGCCCCGGGGTGGAGCACCCGCTGCCTGTCGCAGGGTACCCGCCTGCCCGGTCTGCCGCCCACGCCGCGTCCCGCTTCGACCGAAACACTGGGGATTCCCCCAGACGCCGATCACGAAGAGTGGCCGCAGAAGCGGGAATTCCCTCCCTGATCGGTTCGAATCGGACACGACACGGCCACGGACGCGAACACCCGGACTCGGTTCGATGTGAACCGAGCCCGGGTGTCGCGGTACTGACGGTTTGTCAGTATGTCTGCAAGTCGGCCTGGTACGGCACTAGTGCAGACCGGCGGGGGCGTCCTTGGACAGCTCGGACTTGTCGACCCGGAGCACCACCACGGCGATCACGGCGGCGATGCCGAGCAGGATCGAAGCGGTCAGGAAGCCGGCCGTATAGCCCTCGGTGAGGGCCAGGTTGCGTACCGCCTCGCTGCCGATCGCCTTCTCGCCGAGCTTGGCGAACTGGTGCTCGAACTCGTCGTCCCGAGCGTTCGTGTAGATCGTGGTCAGCACCGCGATCGCCACCGCTCCGCCCACCTGCTGGGTGACGTTGAGCATCGCCGAGCCGATACCCGCGTCCTCCGGGGCGATCCCGGCCACCGCGGTGGCCATGATCGCGACGAAGATCAGGCCCATGCCCAGACCGAAGACCAGCATCGCGGGCAGCAGGCCCACGACGTAGTTCGAGTCGACCTTGAGCAGGGACAGGTAGAACAGGCCCAGACCGGCCAGCACCGGCCCCGCCGTCAGCAGCACCCGCGGCCCGATCTTGGGCAACATCACGCTGGTGAACTGGGCCGAGATCATCACGCCCGCGCACAGCGGGAGATAGGCTAGGCCGGCCTTGATCGGCGAGTAGCCCGCGACGATCTGCATGTAGAGCGTGATGAAGAAGAACGCGCCCATCATGCCGCCGGCGGCGAGCGCCATCACCACGTAGCTGGCCGAGCGATTGCGGTTGCGGAACAACCGCATCGGCATCAGCGGCCGTTCCACCCGCAGCTCGATCGCGATGAAGGCCGCGAGCAGCGCCGCCGACACGATCAGCGAACCCACCGTCAGCCCGTCGGTCCAACTCTTCTCCGCCGCGCGGATGACGCCGTAGACCAGCGCGGTCACACCGAGCGTGGAGGTCAGCGCGCCGGGGATGTCCAACCGGCCACGCCAGATCGCCTTCTCGCCGGTCTTGGCGTCGTCGGGTATCGCCAGCGGCAGCGCCATCACGAGCGCGATGCCGATCGGCACGTTGACGAACATCACCCAACGCCAGGACAGGTACTCCACGAGCAGGCCACCCATGAGCAGGCCGACCGCCGAACCCATGCCCGACACCGCCGCGTAGACCCCGAACGCCTTGTTGCGTTCCGGGCCTTCCTCGAAGGTGGTGGTCACCAACGACAGGACCGCGGGGGCCACCATCGCACCACCGACGCCCTGCAGGGCTCGCGCGGCCAGCAACAGCGCCTCGCTGGTGGCGAACCCGCCGAGCAGGCTCGCGGCGGTGAACACGATCAGGCCGAGCGCCAGCAGGCGGCGTCGGCCGAAGAGGTCACCGAGCCGACCGCCGAGCAGCAACAGGCCGCCGAAGGTCAGCATGTAGGCGTTCATCACCCACGAGAGCGATGTTTCGCTGATGTGGAGCGCCTTGCCCATGTCGGGCAGTGCGATGTTCACGATGGTCGCGTCGAGCACGATCATCAACTGAGCCCCTGCGAGCAGGGCCAGGGCCAATCCGCGACGCGCGTGGGGCGCTTCGGCGGCTGGGGATCCGGTCGAGCCGGCGACCTCGGAAGGTGCCGTCGTCATGGATTGCCTCGCATTACTAGTGGACGTGAGCGTTCTCTACGCGAACCTAGGGCTTTTCCCGTAGAGAACGCAAACGTTTTCTGTACCATGGCCGCGGAGGCGAGAGTGAGCACAGGAGTACGCGCGGGTCGAGTCGAGACAGCCCTGCTGGTCACCGACTACCGACAACGGCCCCGGAAGCGCGGCGTCACGCTGGAGCGAGCGATCACCGAGGCGGTGCTCGCCGAACTCGGCGAGCGTGGCTACGGCGCGGTGACCTTCGAAGGGGTGGCGACCCGAGCCGAGACCGGCAAGTCGGCGCTGTATCGCCGCTGGCCGGACAAGATGAGCATGGTCGCCGACGCGCTCTCCGCCGCTCTGCCCGACCCGCGATCGTTGACGCTGCCCGGCGAGTTGCGCGCCGACCTGATCGTCTACCTGGAGACCGTCGCGCAGGGCATGCACGGCGCACTCGGGCTGGGGATGCGGGTGCTCAGTGGCGAGATGTGCCGACACCACGAGCTCGGCGAGATGTGGGAGCAGCGGGTGATCGGCCCGTGGCAACGCCTCCTCACCGAACTGATCGGCGACGCGATCGCCCGGGGCGAGGCCCGCACCGGCGCGCTCGCCCCCGAATGTGTGCTCACCGGCCCCTCGGTCCTGTGCCAGCGCTTCACCCTCACCGGTGTGCCGATGTCCCGGGCCGAGATCGAATCCCTGGTCGACAACGCCCTGCTGCCGATGATGGCGGCGCGCAACTGACGCCCACGCCACGCCCGGTCGGCCCCGCCCGGTCTCCGGGCGGGGCCGATCGCATCAGTGGTGCGCGGGGGCGCCGGTGGTCGGCGCGGCGCTGCCGCCCCGGCCGCCGAGCAGACGCTTCATCAAGGTCACCTCGTCGGCCTGGGTGGCCCGGATCGCCTCGGCGAGCCCGCGCGCGTCCGGGTTGGTGCCCTTGGCGAGTTCGTCCTCGGCCATCTTGATCGCGCCCTCGTGGTGCACGATCATCAGCTCCAGGAACCGCCGATCGAAGTCGGCCCCCGACGACTTGCCGAACGCCTCCATCTCGGCGGCCGACATCATCCCGCTCATGTCGTGACCCATCGGCGCCGCGAGCGGCTTGCCCCACGCGGTCAACCAGCCCTTGAGCAACGCGATCTCCGGCGCCTGCGCCGCCTCGATCGCCGCCGCCAGCCGCTTGACCTCCGGGTCGGCCGCCTTGGCCGGCGCCTGCCGGGCCATCTCCACGGCCTGTTCGTGGTGCGGGATCATCATCTGCGCGAACATCACATCGGCGTCGGCGAACACCGCCGCGCCGGTGCCGGGCGAGGCCGGCGCCGTGGCCGCAGCGGTCGGCGCCGTGCCGCCGCCCTTCTTGCCTCGGTCCTCGTTCTCGTCCTCGTCCGCGCCACACGCGGCGAGCACGAGCGTGCCCGCGAGAGCGAGCGCGGCCAGGATGCGGGCGCGCCGAAGGCGCCCGTGGAAGTGCGACTGCATGGGGTTCGTCTCCCGGTCGTGACTACGATCCGGCCGGCGCCGGAGCGCGCGGGCCGGCAGGGCTGACGTGGCGTCACGGGCCGTGGCCCGCAACCGGGATCGCCCTATCTACGCAGCACCGAAAGCCGCACCGGATCCGGCGGTCGAAGCGGCGCCGACACGGCCCGCAACAGCCCCCACAACCCACGGACAACCGCCCGCCAAGCCCCCGAGCCAAGCCTTCGCGTCCGCCCCCGGACCAGCCCGACCAGCCCGAGCGCCAGCCCCCCGAACAACACCGCGACACAGATCAACGCGGACCCGGACCCGGAGCCCTCCCCGTGCCCGGCACCCCCACCGTGCTCGGAGCCGGACCCGACCGCGTCCCCGTGTCCGCCCATCCCGTCGCCGACGGTCGCCCCGCCCTGCCCGGCCATCGCAGCCGGCGCGGACGATTGCGGATGCCCGACGGTGTGCATCCCGACGGTGCCGACCAGAAGCAACAACAAGAACAACAACCGCCCGAACGACCCGGCGAGCCGGACCCGGAGCGGCCCGCCGCCCCCACCCACCTCCACCGCGCCACCCCCACCCGTCGACTCGGAACCGACAGCCTACCCATACCGGGTACCGGCACCACCGCGCCCACCCGCGACACGACCGACACCGCCACGCCACCGGCGCCTCGGGCCGTGCGGGTTCGTTGTGCCCACGACTTCGGCCGGTGGTGGTCGGGGCTCGGGTCGGACCTGAACACGTGTCAGATCACACCCCCTCATACTTGAATGACTCGATCAAGCAGTTCTAAGGTCCGGCCATGGCTCCCACCTCCGCCGCACCCGCCGACCCCACCCTCCGAGCCCTGACCGCCCCCGACGGGCCGTTCGCCCTCGTGGAAGAGGACGTCCTCGGCGTCCCGTCGCTGGTCCTGGCCGACCGGCCCCGTTCGATCAGCGCGTTCGTCGAACGGGCCCGTCGGTTCGGCGACCGTGAATACCTCGTGTACGAGGACCGCCGGATCACCTTCGCCGAACACGTGCGCGACGTCGCCTCGACCGCACTCGCGCTGCGTGAGCGCCACGGCATCGGCCCGGGGGACCGGGTCGCGATCGTGGCGGCCAACCGGCCCGAGTGGCTGACGGTATTTCAGGCCACCGCCGCGCTGGGCGCGATCACCGTCGGAATGAACGGATGGTGGGCCGCCGACGAGCTCCGTTACGGCGTACAGGACTGCGCGCCCAAGCTGGTGGTCGCCGACCGGCGCCGGCTGGAGCGGCTCGGCGGGGCCTCGGCGGCGGCGCGCAGCCTGGGTGTGCCCGTACTGGAGATCGAGGCCGACTGCGCCGCCCTGGCGGCCCACGCGCCCGACGCCGAACTGCCGCCGGGCGCCGCCGACGAGGACGACCCGGTGCTGATCCTGTACACCTCCGGCACCACCGGCCGGCCCAAGGGCGCCGTGCTCACGCACCGCAACGTGGTCGCGATGCAGAACCTCCAGGCGCTGCTCGGCGCCCGGGCGACCGCACACGTACCCGCCGAGAAGCTCGCCCAGGCGCCGCCCGGACGCTGGCTGGTGAACAGCCCGTTCTTCCACGTCTCGGGCCTGCTCGCGGGTGCGGTGGCCGCGCTGGCCGGCGGTCAGACCATGGTCCTGTACAGCGGCCGGTTCGAGGTGCCACGGTTGCTCGAACTGATCGAGCGCGAGCGTTGCACCTCCTGGGCGTTGGTGCCCACGCTGGGCTGGCGCGTCGCCAACCACCCGGACACGCCGAACCGGGATCTGTCCTCGATCACCCGACTGGGCGGTGGCAGCGCGGCCTTCTCGCCCGAACTGGTGCGCCGGCTCCAGGAGGTGTTCCCGAACGCGAAGGGCGCACTCGGCGTCGGGTACGGCCTGACCGAGTCGGGCGGCGTGGCCACCACGGCCGGTGCCGCGCAACTGGAGGACGAGCCGGGCGCGATCGGCGCGGCGGTCCCGACGGTGGAGGTGACGGTCCATCACGAGGACGGCACCGAGGCGCCCGAGGGCGTCGAGGGCGAGTTGTGGATCCGCAGTCCGCTGGTGATGCGTGGCTACTGGCGCAACGACGAGGCCACCGCGAAGGCGCTCACCGCGGATCGCCGGCTGCGTACCGGCGACCTGGGATACACCCGAGGCGGTCGGTTCTACCTGGCCACCCGGCGCAGCGACCTGATCCTGCGCGGCGGCGAGAACGTCTACCCGGCCGAGATCGAACACTGCCTGGACGCGCACCCCGAGGTGGCCGAGTCGGTGGTGGTCGGCGTACCCCATCCGGAGTGGGGCGAGGAGGTCAAGGCGATCGTGGTGCCGGCGGCGGGAGCGGGGCTCACCGCCGAGTCGCTCGGCGCCTATGTCGCGGAACGGCTGGCCCACTTCAAGGTGCCCGCGCACTGGGAGCTGCGCACAGAGCCGCTGCCGCGGACGCCGACGGGGAAGGTCATTCGGGCCGTGGCCACGGGGGCGAAGGCGGGGGATCTGATCGAGGAGTGAGGGCCGAGCCGCGCGCATCGCTCGCCGAGGTCGCAAGGCCGCACGCGTGGGTGTGCCGGGGCCGGCGCAGTGCGTGGGCCCGGTGGGGCCGCCCGGGAGGTGGGGCGGCCCCGGGCGGGGTCAGTCGTTCTTGTGGAGTTCCTCGTTGAGGGCGCCCCAGGACTTGGTGCGGGCGATGGCCTCGATCGTGCCGGTGACCGAGTTGCGGCGGAACAGGAGGCCGTCGCGGCCGGAGAGTTCGGCGGCCTTGGCCACCTTGCCGTCGGGGGTGGTGACCCGGGTGCCGGCGGTGATGTAGCAGCCGGCTTCGACCACGCAGTCGTCGCCGAGCGAGATGCCGATGCCGGCGTTGGCGCCGAGCAGGCAGCGTTCGCCGACCGAGATGGTTTCCTTGCCGCCGCCGGAGAGCGTGCCCATGATCGAGGAGCCGCCGCCGATGTCGCTGTGGTCGCCGACCACGACGCCCGCGCTGATGCGGCCCTCGACCATCGACGCGCCCAGGGTGCCCGCGTTGAAGTTGCAGAAGCCCTCGTGCATCACGGTGGTGCCAGGGGCCAGGTGCGCGCCCAGGCGGACCCGGGTGGTGTCGGCGATCCGCACGCCGCCGGGCACCACGAACTCGGTCATCCGGGGGAACTTGTCCACACCGGCCACCTCGAACGGCACCCGCGCGGCCCGGGCCCGCAGCCGGGCGGCGTCCACGCCGTCGACCGGGACCGCGCCCAGGTTGGTCCACGCGACGTTGGGGAGCAGGCCGAACAGCCCCTCCAGGCTCTGCCCGTGCGGGCGGACCAGGCGGTGGCTGAGCAGGTGCAGTCGCAGGTACGCGTCGTGGGTGTCCACCGGGCCGGCGGCCAGCGACGCGATCACGGTACGCACGGCGACGACCTCGACCCCGCGCACCGGGTCGGTGCCCAGGCCGGCCGCGGCGTCGGCGCCGAGCGCCTCGATCGCCTCGTCGGCGGACAGGCGCACGGTCTCGGCCTTGCCGTCGACGTCGCCCGAGGTCAGCTCGGGTGCGGGGTACCAGGTGTCCAGGACGGTGCCGTCGGCGGCGATCGTCGCGAGACCGGCGGCGACGGCACCAACGGGGGAGGAAGCAGCAGTGTCGATCACCCCGCTACCGTACCGGGAGCGCGCCCCGGAACCGATCGCGGCTACTCCGCCTCGGGCCGGCGGGTCGGGCCGTCGCGGAAGGGCCAGGTCTCGGAACGATCGCCGTCCGTGTCCGGGCGGGCCTCCTGATGCGGGATGCCGAACGGGCTGTATCCGCCGCTGTACTCGTCCACCCAGTCGTCCGCGTCCGCACGACCGTGATCGACCGGCGGCAGCGCGATGGCACCGACCAGGGACTCCACCATCGCCGCGGCCCGGGTCTGCACCGGGATCGCGCCACAGGCCATCGCGGTGTCCCGGGCCCGCTCCAACTCGCCGATGGCGTCCGGCTTGTGGCCGTCCTTGCGCAGCCGGTCACCGTAGGCGAGCAGTGCCTTGGCGTATTCGTAGTTGGCGCCGACGCCTTCCAGGGCCACCGCCGCGTCCCACAACGCCTGCTGTGCGTTCACGTTGTCCTCGATGATCCCGGCCACCCGCTTGGCCTGACCGGCGGCCACGGGGGCGTAGAACGTGTCGGCCCGGGTGACGGCCTGTTTGGCCACTTCCAGCGCCAGCTTCCGGTTCTGCCGCGGCCCCTCCGCGTTCAACGCCTCGGCGAGCAACAGGCCCCACGGGCACCACGCGGGGTTGTCCATGCCACGAGCGCGCAGCCGCTCGCCGAGCTCGGTCAGCGGCTGGATCACCTCGTCGTGCCTGCCCTGCGCGATCCGCAGTTCGGCGAGCACGATGGCGGGGACCGGCAGTACGCGGGTGGCCTGTTCGACCTTCGCCGGATCGTCGAAGCCGATCCGGCGCGAGGTGTTCTCGGCCTCGTCGATGTCGCCCAGCGCGATCAGGGTCTGGATCAGCACACCCGCCGCGTACCACTGCGACGGCGTGCCCTCACCGAGTTGCTCCGCCATCTCCAGACCGATCTCGGCCTGTTCGCGAGCCTCCTTGAGCCGGCCCATCCGGTAGTACAACATCGCCCGGAAGGCGTGGCCGTAGGACAGATGGGCACGCTGGCGGCCGTTGTCCCGGAGTTCGGCCATGCCCTTCTCCAGGAGTTGCTGGGCCTCCTTGAACAGGTCGCAGTAGATGAAGGTCAGGGTCAGCACCATCGGGATCTCGAAGCCCCAACCGTCCTCGACCCAACTGAACCCCTGACGTTCGTTGTTCGGCCGCACCGGCCCGAGCGCGGCCCGGGCGAACTTGGTGGTGGTCTGCAGCCGGCGTCCGCTGAGCACGCCGTACCAGGCGACCAGCGCGAACAGCGAGCAGTTCGTCCGGGACGTGGCGGCGCCTTCGGTGTTCAGCCGCACGGTCAGCCGTTGCAGGTTGTGGGCGCGCGACGCGAAGCCGGTGTCGTCCTCCCAGAAGGCGGCCCACATGAACAGGTCGGCGTACAGGCGCTGGCGCTTGGCCAGTGGGGTGATGTCGATCTCCTGTTCCAGGAGTTCGATGCTCTTGGGCAGTTGACCGCTGAACGCGAGCGAGCGGCCCAACTCGACGACGATGTTGGTGCGGAGCAGATCCACGCCCGGTTCGCCGGACTCCCGCAGCGCCTGTTGCAGTGGTTCGAGGCTGGCCCGGGGATTGTTCACGAAGTAGGCGCGGCCGATGTTGTAGTGCAGCCGGGCCCGCATGTCGCTCGGCGCGAGGTGGTCCAAGGCGTGTCGGAGGTAGGTCACGCCCGCCTCGGGGACACCGGACGCCAGACACTCGCGAGCGGCGTCCACCGCGATGCCCGTGGCCCAGCGGTCCTCGGTGCCGACGATCTGGAGCACGTGGGTCGCGGCGGTCTGCGCGGAGAACTGGTCCTCGCGCAACAGCCGGGCCGCCCGTGCGTGCAGGGCGGAGCGCTCGTTCGGGGCGAAGCAGTGGCTGTAGACCGCGCGTTGCACCAGCGAGTGGGTGAAGCCCCAGGCCGAGCCCGAATCGGTGACGTCGGTGAGGATCTCCTGCCGATACAGGTCCCACGCCGCGTCGACGATTTGTGCCGGGCTCATCCCGGACAGTTTCGAGGCCCGTTCGACGGTCAGGTGCGGCGTCAGGATCGCGGCGATCTGGGCGAGCCGGCGGGAATCGGGTCCGAGTCGGGCGAAGCGCTCCTTGAACTGCCCCTCGTGATACGCGTATGTCGCGTGGTCCTCCATCGCCTTGCCGTGTCGGGGCAACGCGGCCGAGGACGGCTCGATCCGGTTCTCCTCGATATAGCGCAGGAGTTCGCGCAGGGTCTGGGGCAACCCGCCACAGAAGCGATGGCATCCCTCGATGAACTCCTCGTCCACCGGTTGGTTCGGGAAACGGTGCCGAATCACCGTCGCGGCGCCTTCGATGCTCAACGCGGTGAGTCGAGCGACCCTGGTGACCGCGACGTCGTTCAACGCCCGGAGCGAGTCGGCGAGCAGGTCGCTGTATTCCTCGGGGCGGTACGAGACCACGATCAGCACCGGGAACTCGCGCGCCTGGAGGCCGAATCGGGCGAGCCACTCCATCGAGGGCCGGTCGGCCCAGTGCGCGTCGTCGACCAGGATGATCAGCGGGGTGCGGTCCGGCGACAGGTAGCCGTGCATGACCGCGTCGAGGGCGTTGCGCACGGTCTCGGTGTCCGGGGACTCCTTGGGCTGGCGCGGGACCATGCCGAAGATCGGCGCGAGGATCCCGAACCACTCGCCCAGTCGCTCCTTCCGCCCCGGCTCGTCCAGCCTGTACAAATCGTTGAACAGTCGCTTCACCAGACCGTAGACCCGGACCTTCTCCAGGTCGTACCCGGTCACATCGAGTGAGGCGAAGCCCTCGGACACGGCGGTGCGCTTGATCCAGTCCAGCACGGCGGACTTGCCCATGCCGGCCTCGCCCTTGACGATCGCGACCCGGCCCTCGCCGGTGTCGCGGACCGCGAACAGGTGTTCGCGGAGCTCGCCTTGGATGAATTCGCGCTCGACGAGAGGCATGGGCTCCGTCCTGGAGGCGGGTTCGGGTGTGTGCTCGCGCCCCAGGTCACCCGGGCGCGGTGCCATGCGTGGTGCCCTCATCGCGCAACCTCTCTGCCGTGCGTCCCCACCCCGAGCCCGCGCGGAACGATTACGCGCCGTGGCGGATCACTTGCGCTACCCATCCTGCGCCAATCACGCAAGCCCTGTCCCCGACTTGGCCGAGAAGTCCTGTCGACGTCCTCCCCTCGGGGGGTGCCGTTTTCGCCGACGGGAACGCGTGTGCGACCGATTCGGCAACCACGCGCTTGGTGCGCGAGCATGCAGCCGAACGCTCGTTTCGAACATCGACGGGCGAGACGAAGTACGACCGAACGGAAAGGCCGTGACACCCGTGTTGGGACCGCAGATCGGTGTACCCGTGACCCCCGCCGCGTCGGTGCGGGTGCCCCCGGAACAGGGGGAGTTGCGCTATCAGCGCTGCGGCGCGTGCGAGACGGCGAACTTCGCCCCCACCGAGATGTGCCGGGGTTGCTCGTCGCGTGCGTTGCAGTGGGCCACCAGTGCCGGGCGCGGCAGCGTGTACAGCTGGACCGTGGTGCGTCGGCCCGCCGCGCGCGAACCCGGCGACCCGTACGCGGTGGCGATCGTGGACCTGGACGAGGGCTATCGCATGCTCACCAACCTGGTCGAGGTGGAACCGACCGAGATCCACTCGGGCATGCGGGTGCGGGTGGACCTGCGGCCGACGGGCGAGGAACGGGTGCTGCCGTTCTTCACGCCCGACCGGAGCTGACACCGCGAGCGCGGCCCGCCCGCCGATCGACGTCGAACGGTTGCCGGGCGCGAGTGGCGACGATCACCCGGGCCGGCGGGGGCAGGCGCGGCGGCAGCGCTCGACCACGAGGGTCACCCGGGCGGTCGCCGCGCCCACGCGCTTGAGCAGATCCAGCCGGACGATGCCGCCGCACGGGGGCGTGGGAAGTGTCATGTGCGAATGATATACCCCAGGGGGGTAACTGCCGGTTAGGATTCGATTCCGGTGGGATCGCGCATCGACGCGATCACCTCGGGTAGATCGATCGGACGGGGCCCGTGGGGGTCGCAGGCAGCACGAGGAGGAGGCGCGATGACCACCACCGCGATCGCCGCACTGGTCACGCTGTGCGTCGGCCTGGTCGGCTGCCTGTGGCTGCTCACCCGAGGACGGCGCGCGGAGCGGATGACCGCCGCGGTGCTGATGTGCATGTTCGCGTCGCTGGCGCTGGTGTTCTACTCGATCGGCAAGGGCGGCCTGGACGCGCTGGACGCGGCCCTGATGCTCGGCGTCGCCGCCCCGGCGGGCACGCTGATGGTCGCGGCGCGCGGGCGTGGGCTCAGCCGGGCGACCGGCAGCCGCAACCACCGGGCCCGCTGACGGGTGCCGGGTCGATCGTGGTGGGCGATCAGGTCTTGTCGCCGCGCCGCAACAGGAAGCTCACGCACAGCCAGACCAGCGTGGTGGTGCAGCCCATGATGATCAGCGCGAACGCGATCACCACCAGGTAGACGCCGGACGTGGTGGCCAGCGCCGCGAACACCGCCGCGAACAGCACCACCAGCAGCAGCACGTGCCAGGTGCCGGAGAGCGTCGGCCGACGCATCCGGCGCCGGGCCCGCTTCGAGGCCGGCATCGAGCCCGCACCCGGAACGACCCGGCCGCGGGTGGCGGTCCGCCGGCGGTTGCGGGAAGGACGCATCGTACGCAGCGCGAGGTCCAATTCCTGGTCCTTGCGCAGTTCGTACTCGATCTCCTCCAGCATCCGCCGCTCGCTCGGCGTCAGACGCACTTCCTCCATCATGTCGTTCGCCCCCTACTGCAGCCCCGGCCGCATCCCCTTGAGCACCGCCGAACGGTCGGTGCGCCGCGACAGGGACAGCCGACGGCGCGGACCGTACTCAAAGGGTCCCCCGCAGGTGGCGATGTGACACCTGGCAGAACGAGAGATGACAGGTGGTGATATTTGTCGTGATTACTCGAAAGAGCGGTGGTGACGAGTGCGTCGCGGGCCTTGTCCGGGGCCGGTGAACGCCGTCCGTCCGCTCGCGCGACGTCGCCGGGTAGGGTCACCCGTTATGGCCAACGGAACCACTGACGAAACGGCGGGCGAGGCGCCCGGCACGCCCGCCGAACTGCTCGACCTGCGGGACAGCATCGACAATATCGACGCCGCGCTGATCCATTTGCTGGCCGAGCGGTTCAAATGCACCAAGCGGGTCGGCGTACTCAAGGCCGAGCACAAGCTGCCGCCGGCCGATCCGGCCCGCGAGGCGGTACAGATCCGCCGGCTGCGCGCGCTGGCGGAGAGCGCCAAACTCGACCCCGACTTCGCGGAGAAGTTCCTCAACTTCCTGGTCGCCGAAGTGATTCACCACCACGAGGCGATCGCGCGAGCGTGATCAATCGGTGCCCGGCTCGTTGAGCCATTCGCGTGCAGTGCCCCGATTCCCCCGTCGATAGCGCCGTCCGACGTCCGCGTACGCGCGGGTTGCTACTTACGGGGGAAGTTCGCACGCCCCCCGTCACCGGTGTGCGCCCAGGTGCGTTGGACGGCCCGGAACTCCGGTTCCACCGTCTATCGATCGATGGGAATAACTACCAGTGAACAAGCTCACCAAGGGTGCGGTCGTCACCGCCGCCATTCTCGGCGGTTCGGTTGCGATGGGGGGGCAGGCGTTCGCGTCGGCCGATGCGGACGGCGCCGCCGTGGACTCGCCCGGCGTCATCTCCGGCAACAACATCCAGGTGCCGGTGAACATCCCGATCAACGTGTGTGGCAACACCGTCGACATCATCGCGGTGCTGAACCCCACGTTCGGCAACACCTGTATCAACGCGGACGACATCGAGCACGCCACCCCGATGCCCTCCGGGCACGAGGGTCACCCCGCGTCGCCGCACCACGCCGCCCCGGCCGACGACTGCGCGCGGGAGCTCCCGCCGCCGCCGCACGCCGCGCCCGGCGACGACTGCGCCGAGGCGGGCGGCGACCTGCTCGCCGGTGCCGCGAACATGGCCGGTGCGATGATGGGCTGAACGCCCACCGTCGTATGTGCCGCGGCCCCGGAACACCAGCCAGGTGTTCCGGGGCCGCGGCCCGTCGGGCGGGCGCCGGGGCGCCGCGCGGGCCCGTCAGGCGGCGGCGCGATCGCGCAGCCGGCGCGGCGGGGGCTTGGGCTTGGGCGGCTTGCCGAACGCCTCGAACGCGCCCACCGCCGAGATCACCAGCGAGATCGCGGTCAGCCCACCGAGGGCGCCGAAGAAGTCGGTCAGCGCCTTCGTGCGCTCGGCGTCGCCGGTGACCAGGATCAACAGGCCCAGCAGCGCTCCGGCGATCGCCATCGCGCCCACCATGCGGGCGAACTCGATCGCCTCGTACCGGACCCGATCCATCCCCCGAGCCGGCGGTCGCCACGGCAGCGGCCCGCCGAGGAAGTGGTAGCCCACCCGCTGGTCCACCCACCGGATCGCCCGGTGGCCGAACATCACGGTGATCCCGATGTACAACGCGGCGATCCCGTGCCGCGCGCCGGCGGTGGCGCCGCCGCGCAGGTCCACCACGGCGACCACGAGCAGGATCACCTCCAGCAGCGGCGTGCCGTACAGGAACACGTTGCTCAGCCGGCGGCGACGCAGGGCATAGCGGCTCAGCAGGCCCAGGGCGATCAACACCCAAAAGCCCACCTCGCAGGCCACGATCATGGCGACGACCACGGTGATCACCTCCTCGGAGCGGGGCCGGGCGGCTCGCCCCAGGGGGGACGAGAGCACCGGCGAACGGACTCCACCAGCCTCTCGCGCGGACGCGGCCCGGGGATCGTCGGCAGGTGGGATTCCGGCCTACAGACAACGATGTAGCGGGCGTCGGCGCGGTATCGAGGGCCCGTTGACCCGCCCGCCGGATACTGTGCAGGCAAGGCCGAACAGCAGGGAGAGCACATGGCGCAGGAGCAGCCGGACGGTCGGGTCATGGTCGAGTTGGTGGACCCCCAAGGGAACACGATCGGCCTCGCGGAGAAACTGGAGGCTCATCAGCCGCCGGGTCTGCTGCACCGTGCGTTCTCGGTCTTCCTCCTCGACGACGAGGGCCGGGTGTTGATGCAGCGTCGGGCGCTGACGAAGTATCACTCGCCGGGCCGATGGTCCAACACGTGTTGCAGCCACCCGTTTCCGGGCGAGGACCCCAGGGACGCGGTGCTGCGCAGACTGAACGAGGAGCTGGGCGTCAAGCCCACCACGCTCGAATCGGCCGGCCTGGTGACCTACGACGTCACCGACGAGGTCTCGGGCCTGGTCGAGAAGGAGTTCAACCACCTCTTCGTCGGCCTGGCCGGCGACGATCTGGGGCTCGACCCGGAGGAGGTCGACGACGTCGCGTACGTGCCGTTGGCCGAACTGGACGCGTGGCTGGCCGCACACGAGCACACCGCGTGGCTGAGCGCGGTGCTCGACCCGGTCCGGGAGCCGCTCGCGGCGCTCGCCGCGCGCTGAGCACACGACGACGCGAAGGGCGGGTCCGGAACCCCGGACCCGCCCTTCGCGGTGCGCGGGCTCAGACCTGCGGCGGCTTGGTGCCCTGTTCGGGCCAGGTCGGCGCGGGCGCCGGGACCAGCGTGCCGTGATCCGGCTTGGGCGCGGGGCCGCCGAAGACGTACTCCGTGCGCAGTTGCCGGAACGCGCCGGTCGCCGCGCCCTTGTCCACCACGGTCGTGCTCACCTCCGAGTACGCGGGCAGGTGCGTGGCCGGGTCGATCCAGAACACCGCGCGCACCGGCGAACCGCTCTGCTGACCGAAGTTCTCGATCTGGTACGGCCCCTTGGTGAAGTCGGGGATGGTGGCGCGGAACGCCTTGAGCAGCAGATCGGTGTTGACACTGGAGCCGGCGCCGCTCGGCTGCGGCTTGAGGTCCACGGTCAGCCGCAGGTACGACTTGCCCTTCTGCTGCGCCGGTTCCACCGCCGAGGGGGTCAACCAGCCCGGCGTGGCTTCGAGTTGGGCGGCGAACGTCTTGGCCTGCTCGGCGGTCAGGCCGGTCGGCAGGATGCCGTCACCGACGTACTTGCCCTCCCGGGCCATGTCCACCACGCACGGGCGCTTGGTGTCGGTCCACTGCTTGAGCGCGTTGTTGTAGCTCCACTCCTTGCCCGCCTCGCACGACGAGCGCTTGATCGGCGCGTTCGCGGCGACCTGGTACGCGCGGTCGGTGAACGCGGTCTTGCCGGCGGCGTCGTACCAGGACCACAGGTCCTCGCGGACCGTCTGCTCCTTGCCGGTGTCACCGGTCGCGGTCCGCACCCCGTGGTACTCGACCACCTGCTGGGTGGTGGTCGCGGCCAGCAGCGCGGCCCAGACCGACTTCGGATCCTGGTCGCCCTTGCCGGCGGGTGCCGCGCCGCCGGTCGGCGCCCCCGTGCCGCCCGCCTTCTTGTCCTGCCCGCCCTTGTCGTTCTTGTCGCCGGAGTCGGACGAGCACCCCGTCAGGACGACGGCGGCGGTCAGGCCCGCCGCCGTCCAGGTGCTCCACCGTCGTCCCATGCCCCCGTGTCGCATGCACAGCTCCTCGAATCGTCGAACGCTCCGTCAGCAGGCATACCGTACGCGTGAGCGAGCCGGGCGGGCCGGCCGGCGCCCGCCCGGCGGCCGGTCCGTCAGGCGAGCGAGAGCGCGGCCAGCGCCGCGTTGACGATCGATCCGGGCAACAGGTCGTGCAGCTCGTACAGATCCTCGATCCGGCCGGTCTGGCCGAACTGGTCCACGCCCAGCGGCACACTCGGCACGCCGAGCGCCGAGCCGAGCCAGGCGAGCGTGTGCGAGGACGAGTCGTGCACGGTGACCACCGGCGCCCGATGCGGGAACGCGGTGCGCAGCGCGCCCGGCGCGGAAGGCGTGGTCGCGGTGCGCACCCCTTGGCGCAGGGTGCGCTGCCAGGCGGCGTAGAGCCGGTCGGCCGAGGTGATGTCCACGACGTGCGCCGCGATGCCCTCGTCGCGCAGCTCGTGCGCGGCGGTCAGCACCTCGGGCAGCACCGCGCCGGAGGCGGCCAGGTAGACCGTGGGCGCGCCGGGCAGATCGGGCGCCTCCAGCAGTCGGTAGGCGCCCGCGAGCACCTGGCGGCGCAACAACGCGTCGCCGAGTCGGGTCCGGGCGGCCTCGAACGGCGCCTGGTCGATCGGCCGGGTGGTCAGCCGGAAGTAGTAGGCGCCGTTGTCCGGTTCGACACCGTGGTCCGGGCCACCGGCGATCCGGCCCACCGCGTCGCACAACAACCAGTCCAGCGCGGTGCCGTAGGCGGGCTCGATCAGCGTGGTGCCGGGCAGTTCGAGCCCGATCGACGCGGTGATCGTGGACTGGTGCGCGCCGCCCTCGGGAGCGAGCGTCACGCCGGAGGGGGTGCCGGCCACGATGAATCGCGAGCCGGAGTAGACGGCGTGGATGAACGCGTCCAGGCCGCGGCACACGAACGGGTCGTAGACCGTACCGATCGGGATCAGCGGTTGCCCGGACAAGTCGCCCGCGAGGCCGAGCTGTTCGAGCAGCAGGAACAGGTTCATCTCGGAGATGCCCAGTTCGATGTGCTGCCCGCTCGGGCCCTCGATCCACTTCAGCGCACCCTCGCCGGACCACGCGCGGCGGTCGGTGGGCGCGAACACGCCGGTGCGGTTGATGAAGCCGGCCAGGTTGGTGGAGGTGGCCACGTCGGGCGCGGTGGTCACCAGGTACGGCGCCAGCGCGGGGTCGCGGGAGAGCTCGACCAGGACCCGGCCGAAGGTCTCCTGGGTGGAGACCGGCTTGGTCATCCGCTGACCGGTGGCGGCGGCGACCGCGACGCCGAGCGGGCCCGGCTTGGGGGCGCGGGCCAGGTGCTCGCGGCGCTGCCCGGCCAGGATGCCCTCGGGGGTGGCGGCGTCGAAGCGGTCCCACTCGGTGCGCTCGGTCAGTCCGAACCCGGTGCGCAGCGTGGCGACCTGTTCGGTGCTCAGCAGCGCGGAGTGGTTGCGCGGGTTGCCCGCGATCGGCAGGCCCCAGCCCTTGACGGTGTACGCGAAGACCACGCTGGGTCGATCGGTGACCGCGTCGCAGCGCCGGTAGGCGTCGAGCAGGGCGGCGATGTCGTGCCCGCCCAGGTCGGTGACCAGCGCGTGCAGTTCGGCGTCGGGCACGTCCGCGACGGTGGCCGCGACGTCGGCCGGCGCGCCGTCCAGGAAGTGCGCGCGCACGTCCCGGTCGGCGAGGCCGAACAACGCCTGGTACTGCTCGTTGGGCATCGCGTCGATCCACGCCTTGAGCGCCGCACCGCCGGGCCGCTCGAACGCGGCCTGGAGCCGGCGGCCGTACTTGACCTCGACCACATGCCAGCCGGCCGCCTCGAACTGGCCGCGCCACTGGTCGATCCGCACCCCGGGCACCACCCGGTCCAGCGACTGCCGGTTGAAGTCGACCAGCCACATCACATTGCCCAGGCCCTGGGTGGCCGGGTCCGCGATGGCCTCCCAGATGTTGCCCTCGTCCAACTCGGCATCGCCCAACAGGGCGACGAAGCGGGACGCCGGTCGCGGCCCGAAGTGCGCGTCCACGTATCGCCGGGCGGCGGCGCCGAACAGCGGGGCCGCGGCGCCCAGGCCGACCGAGCCGGTGGAGAAGTCCACCCATTCGCGGTCCGGGTCCTTGGTGCGGCTGGGGTACGACTGGAGCCCGCCCTTGGCGCGCAGCGTGGTCAGGTACGCCCGGTCCAGGTTGCCGAGCAGGTACTGGATCGCGTGGAAGACCGGCGACGCGTGCGGCTTGACGCTGATCCGGTCCGGGCCGTCGAGGTGCGCGAACCACAGCGCGGTCATCGCGGACACCAGCGACGCCGAGGACGCCTGGTGGCCGCCGACCTTGATCCCGTCCGGGTTCGGCCGGTCGTGGTTCGCGGAGTCGACGATGCGCGTGGCGAGCCAGAGGATGCGGCGCTGGACCGCCTCCAGGACCGGCAGGTCGATGCCGAGCGCGGCCGCGGCGTGGTCCGTGTCGCTGCGATGCATGGTCACCTCAAGATCGGTTCGGGGTGGCCGAAGCATACGGCGATCGTCTCACCATGCGATACGCGAGGCGGTTCGGGGTCGCTGTCGGTGGCCGTGGATTGACAGAGCGTCCGGCTGCTGTTGGTCTGTCCCGAGCGCCACCGCACCTATCCGATGGATCGTCCCCACGCCTCCGGAGGCATGCCATGGCCCATCCCGCGATACCCGGCGGACCGCCGCCGATCGCGACGCTCACGTCGTACGTCACCAACCACAGATCCGACACGGTCACCGTCCTGGACGTGGTCACCGGCACCGCGCTCGCCACCATCGACGTGCCCGGCGTCCTCGGCGTGGCCGCCGTCCCGGGCGGATCCGTGTACGTCACCTCGCCGGAGCGCGGGGTGATCACCGTGATCGACACCGAGTCGCCGGTCGTGCTGGGCCGGATCGCCGCGCGCTGGCCGTATTCGCCGGTGGCGGCCCCCGACGCGCGCGCCGTCTACTTCGCGTCCTGCCCGCCGGCGGACGACGGCTGCACGCCGTACACGATCGAGGTGCTCAGCACCACGCTGAACACGGTGGTGCGCAGCTACCCGGTGCCCGCCCCGGCCACAGTGCTGGCGCCGGCCCCCGGCGGCGGCCGGCTCTACCTGGGCACCTTCGACCGGGACCTGATCACCGTGCTCGACCTGGCCGACGGCAGCACCACCTCGGGCACGACGAAGGCGCCCCGGGGGCTGGCCTGCGCGCCGGACGGGGTGACCGTCTACGTCGCCGGCGAGGGCGGCGTGGACATCCTGGACGCGGCCACCCTGGGCCGTCTCGGCGCGATCGCGATCGACGGCGGCGCCACCGACGTCGCGGTCTCCCCGGACGGCTCCCGGCTGTACGTGGTGCCCGCCGCCGCCCGCGACCTGCGGATCGCGGACCCGGTCACCCGGGCGGTGATCGGCAGCGTCGACACGCCGAACGCCGGGGCGGTCACGCTCACTTCGGGAGGAACCCGCGCGGTGGTGATGAACGTGGGATCGGGGGACGGCGTCGTCGCGTCGATCGTCGACACGGCCGACGACACGATCCTGTACTCGGTACCGATCGGGCGCAGTCCGTTCCATCAGGCGTTCGTCGGGTCGGCGGGGGCACTGCCGGTGACCCGGACCGGGAGTTGGGCCGCGCCGGTCGATCTCGGCGGCACGATCGTGGGCGGCCCGGGCGTCACGCTCGACCGATACGGGCGGGTCGTGGTCTTCGCGCACGGCGCGGACGCGCACCACGTGTGCACGCGCGCCGAACGCCCGGACGGGGAGTGGACGCCGTGGGTGGACCTGGGGGAGCCGATCGACGGTGCTCCGGTCGCGGCCCGGGCCCTCGACGGGCGGCTCCTGGTGTTCTTCCGTGCCGGAGACGCGCTGCGCCTGTTGTGCCGGGCCGGCGACGACGAGACCTGGCTCGCCGCGCGGACCCTCGCGGACGGCGTGGTCGGCGATCCGGTCGTCGGGTTCGGCGCGTCGGGACGACCGGAGGTCTACTACCGGGGCACCGACGGCGCGCTGTGGCACGTGCGGCCGGACACCGGTGAGGCGGTTGGGGGCCGGCCGGCCGCCGAGCGCCTGGGCGGCGGGCCGGTCGCGGGCGGCATCCCGGCCGGCGCGTCGACGGCCGGGGTGGCCGGGACGGCCGGGATGGCCACGGTTCGCGACGGCGAGGGTCGGCAGGTGCTCGTGCACGTGGACCCGGCCGGTCGGGTGTGGTCGATCCGGCAGCAGGGGCCGGACGGGCCCTGGGCGGAGTTCGAGCCGGTCCTGGACGGTGCGCTGCCGGACCGGCCGCCGACCGTCGCGGTGGGCGCCGACGGGCGGGCACAGGTCGTGGTCGTCGGGGCCGACGGCGCCCTGTGGACCTCGATCGCGGGCAAGGACGGCTGGGGCGAGCCGGAGCCGCTGTTCGGCGCGGTCGGCGGCGCGGTACGCGCGATCGCCGCGGTCGACGGGCGGATCGTGGTCGTCGTCCGCGGCACCGACGGCGTGTTGTGGGTGAAGGGACAAACCGGGCCGGAGACCGACGATCGGAACGAGTACGCGTCGCTCGCACCGGACGCGGCGAGCGACCCGGTGCCGGTGCTGGACGGGAGCGGATGCCTGCGGATCGCCTATCGCGCCGAGGACGAGAGCGTGCGGGTGGTCGGCCAGACCCGGATGTGACGCCGATTCGGGCGCCCGCGACGTGCGGTCGGGGGCGCCCGAGGGGTCGGGCGGGTCCTACGCGAAGCGCTCCTGCAGGGCGGTCAGGCCCGCGCCGTAGGTGCCGTCGGCGAACACCGCCTCGACGGTCTCCACCAGGTCCTCGTCGCTGTCGTAGGTGGCCGACCAGACCACCTCGCTGCCGTCCGGGTGCGGCGTCACCACGAGCGAGCCCACGTAGTCGCGCACCGCCAGCGGCACCTGGATCAGGCGATACGTCATCCGATGCGCGTCCGCGTCGTGGCTGAGCAGCTCCTCGCGCGAGAGCACCTCGCCGTCGATCGCGAACGCCCGTACGGCACCCGGGGTGTTGGCGTCGCCGCCGCCCTCGATCGTGCTCGGCGGCACCACCGGGTGCCAGTCGCCGAGGGCGCCGAAGTCGCCGATGACCGCCCAGACCTTGTCCGGTGTGGCGGCGATCACAGCAGAACGTGAGATCTCGTGCATGAAGGCACTCCCATGGGTTCGAAATTACGCGCGTGGAGATGGGACGATGCAATTCGAATCGGTTTCCACGCCGATTCGATCCGGGTCCGCATCGGGTCGCAATACCACCGGGTGGTTGGTGTCCGCCGAATAAATCACCCGACCGATGTGGCCTGTCTCCTGGACGCGGAAACCACTTGGCGCCTAGAACCGTTGCAGGGCCGGACGGGAACGGCGGCGACGAGGCCAGAAAGGGGCGGCGAGGACGTGTTGTACGGACTTGTGCTGACGGCTTTCGCGGCGGCCATCCTGGTGACCGCCCCCAAAGTCCTGCGCCGGGCCGAACACAGCGGCTTCAGCCCGCGCCACGTGCAACGCGCCTGGCGGGCCGCCGCCGGTGGCGTGCTCGCCTCGTTCGCGCTGGCCGTGCCGGTCTACACGCCCGACCTGTGGCTCGCCCCGATGCGGGCGGCCGGCTTCGACCCGCAGATCGGCATGCCGCACGTGCCGCTGGTCGCGCAGATAGTCGTCGCCGTGCTGGCGCTGGTGGTCGTGGTGGTCGGCTGGCGGCGGGGCGCGGGAGCCACCCGCGACTACCGGCGGGCGCTGCACGTGCAACTGGACCGGCTGGAGAACTGCGCGCCGCTCCTGGACGAGGAGGCCGGCGGCCGACCGCGCCTGGTGATCGTCGAGGACGAGGCACCGCGACTGGTGTTGCTGCCGTCCCGACCGCCGCGTGTGGAGGCCACCACACGGGCCCTGGACCTGCTCCGCCCGGAGGAACTGAACGCGGTGCTCACCCACATGGCGGGGCACCTGCGCCGGCGCGACGCACAGTGGATGGTCTGCGCCGACACGCTGGCCGACGCCTACCCGACGGTGCGGTTCTTCGGCGAATGGGCCGATCACGCCGCCGAACTGTCGGAGAAGGCGGCGGACGCGGACGTGCACGGCTCGATCGCGCGGGTCAACCTGCGCCGGGCGATCGTCAAGCTGTCCGGCCCCGGGCAGGCGGGCGGGCCGTTCTGCCCGTGCTTCGCCTGGCCGCAGCAGCGCCAGGAGGAGCTGACGGTGCACCAGGTGCAGGCGACCGCCCACCCCGAGGTGGCCGTCGCGGGCGTGCGAGTGGGCGCGCCGGTCGCCTCCGCCGGGCTGCGGTTGCTGACGGCGGCGGCGTTGCTGGTGCCTTCGGTGATCGTGGTGTCGCCGCACTTTCTGTATTTGTGAGGGTCGAGGCCCTGCTCGTCGGGGTGGCTTGGGGTTTGTGCCGTCCGTGAGGCCGGCGGCCTCGCTTGTCCGGGCGGTTTGGCGTTGTGTTGTCTGTGAGGGTCGGCGGCCTCGGCTGTCCGGGCGGTTTGGCGTTGTGCTGTCCGTGAGGGTCGGCGGCCTCGGCTGTCCGGGCGGTTTGGCGTTGTGCTGTCCGTGGGGGACGGCCGCCTCGGCTGTCCGGGTGGCTTGCCGTCCCGCTGTCCGTGAGGGTCGGTCGGCGGCCTCGCCCGTCCGTGCGGCTCGGCGTCCTGTCGTCCGTGGGGCTCGGTGTCCCGCGCGGGTGAGGCTGCGGCGGTGCGGGGTCGGCTCGGGTGGGTGCGTGGGCGTCGGTGGCCTGTCGGGTCGCGACCGTTCCTGATAGGTATTCGGGACGGGCGGGGCGAGGAGGGTGCGACGGTGACACATACGAGCCTCTGGGCGGCCATCGAGGCGCGGGCGGCCGAGTCGCCCGATGGCGAGTTGTTGGTCGACGAGCGCGGCCGACGGCTGACCCACCGCGAATTCCGCGATGCGGCCGAGGCCCTGGCGGCGTTCCTGTACACCCGGGGCCTGAGCGCGGGCGCCGCGGTCACCTGGCAATTGCCCACCCGGCTCGAATCCGTCGTGCTGGTCGGCGCACTGTCCCGGCTCGGCGTGGTGCAGAACCCGGTGATGCCGGTCCAGCGCGAACGCGAACTCGTCTTCGTCACCCGGCAGACCGGCGCCTCGATGCTGATCGTGCCACCGGTCTGGCGCGGCTACGACTACCCCGAACTGGCCCGTCGGGTGCGCGACCGGGTCCCGGGCCTGGAACTGCTGGTCCTGGACGAACCGCTGCCGACCGGCGACCCGGCCGTGCTGCCGCCTCCGCCGGAGGTGCCCGGTACGCCCGAAGAGGCCCCGGTGCGCTGGTACTTCTACACCTCCGGGACCACCGCCGACCCCAAGGGCGCCCGGCACACCGACGCGACGATCATGGCCGCGGGCGTCGGCATGGCGGACCGGATCGGCGCACGCGAAGGGGACAGGGTCGCCCTGGTCTTCCCGTTCGCGCACATCGGCGGTTGTACGACCTGGCTGACCGCGGCGCTCACGCACGGCGTCACGATGATCCTGACCGAGGCGTTCCACCCCGAGGACACGCCGGAACTGCTGCGCCGCGAGCGGGTCACGCTGGCGGGCGCGGGCACCGTGTTCCACCAGACCTGGCTGGCCGCCCAGCGCCGCCGGCCGGCCGGCGACCCGCTCTTCCCGTACCTGCGGAGCTGCCCGGGCGGCGGCGCGCCCAAGCCGCCCGGGCTGCACCACGACATCAAGCACGAACTGGGCGGCGTCGGCATCCTGGCCGGGTGGGGGATGACCGAGGCGCCGATCCTGACCATGGCGGGCCCGGACGACCCGGACGACGTGCTGGCCCGGGCCGAGGGCCGGCCCACCCGTGGGGTGGAGGTCACCGTGGTCGGCCCGGACGGCGCGGCGCTCCCGATCGGCGCGGAGGGCGAACTGCGGGTGCGCGGGCCGCAGGTGATGCGTGGCTACCTGGACGCGAGGCTGGACGCCGAGGCGTTCGACGAGGTCGGGCGGGTGCGTACGGGCGATCTGGGCCGGCTGGACGAGCAGGGCAATGTGTACATCACCGGGCGGCTCAAGGACGTCATCCTGCGCAAGGGCGAGACGATCAGCGCCAAGGAGGTCGAGGATCTGCTCGACGCCCACCCGACGGTCGCGGAGGTCACCGTGATCGGCCTGCCGGACGCCGAACGCGGTGAACTGGTGTGCGCGGTGATCGTGCCGACGGATCCGGCGATTCCGCCGGATCTGGGTACGGTGCGGGATTTCCTGGACACTCGGGAAGTGATGCGGCAGAAGTTCCCGGAGCGTATCGAGATCGTCGCCGCGCTGCCCCGGAATGCGGCCGGAAAGGTGCTCAAGAAGGAGCTTCGGGAACGCTACGCGTAATCTGCCGACCATGATCGACGGCGAAGTGTGGTTGCGTTCCGAAGGCGCCGAGGCGCGGATTCTGCCGGACGCCGGATGCCGGCTCGGCTCGTTGCGGGTGCGCGGGCTCGAACTGCTGCGGACCGAGGGCGAGCGGCCGGCCGAGTGGGGCAGTTACCCGATGGTGCCGTGGGTCGGCCGGATGGGTGCGGCCCGGTTCGAATTCGACGGTGCCGTCCACGAGTTCCCGGCCGACGCGGCGCCGCACGCGCTGCACGGGCTGGGGTATCGGGGGTCCTGGAAACAACTCGACGGGGACGCGGCGTCGGCGGTCTTCGAGTTCGCGCTGACCGATCCGTGGCCGTTCGCGGGGCGGGTCGAGCAGACCTTCACGCTGACGTCCGACGGGCTGGTCACGGTATTGCGGATCGAGTCCGAGGACGCGACGTTTCCCGCGCAGGCCGGCTGGCACCCGTGGTTCCGGCGGCGGTTGGCGGTGGGCGGCGAGCTGGAGTTGTCCTTCACGCCCGCCTGGCAGGAGGAGCGCGGCGCCGACTACCTGCCCACCGGACGCCGGATATCCCCACTGCCGGGCCCCCGTGACGACTGCTACGGGACGCCCGGCGGGGTGGACGCGACGCTGTCCTGGCCCGGGGCGTTGCGGCTGCGGATGACCTCGGACTGCGACTACACGGTGGTGTACGACCTGCCGCCGGAGCATGTGTGCGTGGAGCCGCAGACCGGCCCGCCGAACGGCCTGGTGGGCCCGACGCAGCGGCTGGTGCGCCCGGGGGAGCCGTTGGTGGCGACGACGGAGTGGGCGTGGGGCGGGGCGGCTTAGGCGCTGGGGTGGGCTTTCCCGTCCACCCGTGCACCCGTCCACCCGTCCACCCGTCCACTTGTCCGGCCGTCTATTCGTCCAGGTGTTGCTCCGGGTGTGGGTGGTGGGCTGTTGCTCGGGAGCGGGATTTACGGAGCTCTCGGCGGATGACGACGAGCGCGTGGACAGTCATCGCGGTGATCGACAGGGTTGCGGTCAGCGGGGACCACAGGCGGTATTGCCATTCGTCGGAGAGCAGGGCCGGCAGCCTGGAGAGGAGATACAGGGCGAGCCAGGCACGGAGGATGACGTAGCAGGCCCGGAGCCCGGCTCGTCCGTCGTACATCTGCGCTTCCTTTCGCCGCCGGGCGTCGGCATGCGCATCGAGGTTGGCACAGGGCGCGGGCCGTGGGTCGGGCGGGCTCTCGGCGGGTCGATGTGCGCGGATTTCCCGGGTTTTGTTCGGGATCGCGTCAGGGGGGCGTCAACAACGGGGTGGGGATGATCAAGGGCGCGGTAGGGACGGGGTTGCCCGGTATGGGGCGTCGTAGCGTCTGAGGTGGGGCTCGCGGTTGGCTGCGGAGCCGGACTTCGGAGGTTGTCGTGTCGGATGTGTTGATCACCGATGAGGAACCCGCTTCTACGACCACCGCCCGGTGCGTGTTGATCGTGCCGGTGCGGTCGGTGGACGGGGCTCGGGTGGTCCGGCTGTGCCGGGATCCGCTGGGTGCCCGGGTGGTGGTCGCGTTCACGTCGGTGGCGCGGTTGCGTGCGGTGCTGGGCGTCGAGCAGGAGTGGATCCGACTCGGGGCGGGCGCGGTGCGCTCGCTCGTGGACGAGGTCGGCGGCGAGCGTCTGCTGGTCGACCCGGGGCTCTCGGCGGCACCGGTGCGGCACGCGGAGCCGGTGGCGGCGACGGCTGTTTCGGCCGGGGGCGGGGGTGGGGTCGGGGTGGTGCCCGCCGAGGCCGGCCGGCGCCCGGTGGCGGATGTCGGGCCGGCCCACTCGCGTGCGGGGGCGCGGCTCGGCGGGGCGGGTGGCCTCGGGACGGGTGGCCTTGGGGCGGGTGGCCTTGCGTTGGGCGTCGGACCTTTCTGGGAACCGCAGTTGCTCGGCGCGTTGCGGACCACCGCCGTCGTCACCGCGCTTCTCGTCGTGCTTTCCGTCGTCGGCTGACCTGCCGTCACCCATTGCCCGGGCTGATGCCCCGGCCCGTGCCCGGGTTCATGCTCAGGCTCATGCCCGGGTTCATGTCCAGGTCCATCTCCGGGTTCGTGCCCATGCTTGTGTACAAGGGAGTCGCCATGTCCGTCACGCTTGCGGAGCCGGTTGTGGACGCGGCCGTCTGGCCGCGCTCGACCCGGGCGCACGGCAGCGATCTGGCGGTCGGCGGCCTGCCGCTGGCCGAACTCGCGGAACAGTTCGGGACGCCGCTGTACGTACTGGACGAACAACACGTACGGGACGCCTGCCGGGCCTACCGCCGCGCGCTGCCGGGCGTCGAGATCGCCTACGCCGCCAAGGCGTTCCTGTGTCGCGGCCTGGTCCGCTGGCTGCGCGAGGAGGGCTTCGGGCTCGATGTGTGCTCGGCCGGCGAGTTGGCGCTGGCCACGTCGGCCGGGATGCCCGGCGAGCGGATCATCCTGCACGGCAACGCCAAATCGGCGGACGAGCTGCGCGCGGCGCTGCGCCTGGGCGTGGGCCGGATCGTGCTGGACAACCCGGCCGAGATCGCCCGGTTGGCCGCGCTGGTGGCGCCGAGCCGGCGGCAGCGGGTGATGGTGCGCGTGGTGCCCGGGATCGAGGCGGGCGCACACCACGCGATCCGTACCGGCGGTGAGGACCAGAAGTTCGGCCTGTCCATCGCCCGGGGCGACGCAACCGACGCGGTGCTGCGCACCGTTGCCCAGCCACACCTTGAACTGACCGGTCTGCACTGCCACTTGGGCTCACAGATCGGCTCGGTACGGCCCTGGCTGGCAGCGATCGGCACGCTGGTACGGTTCCTGGCCGAACTGCGCGACCGGCACGCGATCGTACTGCCCGAGCTGAACCTGGGCGGCGGCCACGGGATCGCCTACCGGACCGGCGAACACGCCTTGGACATCGAGTCGTTCGCGATCGACGTGCGCCGGCAACTGGCCCGCCAATGTGCGCTGTACGAGCTGCCCGTGCCGCGCCTGATCGTCGAGCCGGGCCGGGCCGTCACCGGTCCCGCCGGCGTGGCACTGTACCGGGTGCTCGTGGTCAAGCGCACCACGCACCGGGTCTTCGTGGCGGTGGACGGCGGCATGGCGGACAACCCGAGGCCGGCCCTGTACGGCGCACGCACGACGGTACGCCTGGTCGGCCGCCCGGGCGCGGCCCAGACCCGACGGGTCACCGTCGTCGGCCGCTACTGCGAGTCCGGCGACGTCCTGGCCCCCGACGTCGACCTCCCCGACGACATCCACCCCGGCGACCTCCTCGCAATCCCCGCCGCCGGCGCCTACCAACAGTCGATGGCCTCCACCTACAACCTGGTCGGCCGCCCCCCGGTGATAGCCGTCCACAACGGCAACACCCACACCCTCCTACGCCGCGAAACCATCGAGGACCTACTCCGGAGAGACGGGGACACCGACACGGACACCTCGGCCACCTGAGCACCGCGATGCCCCGGCGGACGGGCGGGTCGACGGGGAGCGCGGTCGGCGCGGGCAGGGCGCCGCTCGGGCGCGGGCCGGCGGCGACGTCCGGGCAGGCCGGGTCGGGGCCAGGGGCGCGCGTGTGGTGGTGAGGCGGCGAGGGTGAGGCGGCGGCGAGTCGGGCCGGCTTGGTGGCGCAGCGCCGGCCTGCGGTGACACCGGTCCACTTCCGTCGGGTGGCAGGCGCGCTGCCCGTTGCCCGCTGTCCGCTGCCCGACGGCGGACACCATCGGCCGACGAGGCCCCCGATACCGCAGGTTGCGCGTTGCGCTCGGGCCGGCATCAACGTGTGAAAGACACGGTCTCCGGGTCTTGTTCAGGGCTGCGGTGCGTGTTTGGTCGGGTTGGGTGCGGGTGGCCTTGTGCTGAACGGTCGGCGTGGGCCGGCGTGGGCCGGCGGAGGTTGGCCCGGTCCCGGGGTTACCGGCGGTCAGGGTCCCTGGATTCCCCGGCGAGAGTGGGGTGTTGCTCGGCTGGAAAGGCGCCGGCAACGGCGGAGCGCGTTGGTGCTTTCGTCGGGTCCGCCGGGAGCGCTCCCGAGTGGGTCGGGCGTTTGCGGCCGGCGGTCGTGTCTTGGTCGACAGCGGAGGCGGATGGCCTTGTGCCGAACGGTCGACATGGACTGGCGGAGGCGGACCCGGTCCCACCGTCACCGGCGGTCAGGACCCCCGGAGTCCCCGGCGAGATGCGGGTGTTGCCTGCCACCAACGAGTGGCTGTGACCAGCACAGTCGGTCCGTACCTAGTTGGAGGGTGGTGACTCGTCGGCGAGTTGGTTGCTGCGGTCGATCTCCGGCATGTGTGTCTCGGCCCAGACCCGCAGGGCGGAGAGCGGTCTTTCGAGGGACAGGCCGAGCTCGGTGAGCCGGTAGTGAACGGCCGGCGGCACGGTGGGTTCCACTCGGCGCGCGACCAGACCGTCGCGGACCAGGCTCTGCAGGGTGACGGACAGCATCTTCTGGGAGATGCCCGCAATACGGCGCCGCAGTTCCGCGAAACGGAGTTCGTCCGGAGCCTCCTCGGCCAGCACCTTGACCGCCATCGACGTCCATTTGGTGCCGATACGGTCGAGCAACTGGCGGGTCGGGCAGCGCGGATCCAGCAGATCACCCCGCTCGCCGGGTCGCCGACCGGGTTCGTCGGGCCTCGATGTGGTCACTCGGAGCTCACCACCTGAAGGGAAAGTGCCGTCTTGGACGGACCAGGATAGTTCCCTAACGTGACCTGGTCACCATTCCTCACCACCCACCTGGAGCCTCTCCATGCCCGAGCTGCGGCGCGTCCCCGTCAACGGTGTCGAACTGAACGTCGCTCTCGTCGGATCGGGCCCGGCCGTACTCCTGCTGCACGGTTTCCCGCACACCTGGGAACTGTGGACGGACGTCATGGCCGACCTGTCCGACCGCTACCGCTTCATCGCGCCGGACCTGCGCGGGTTCGGCGCGAGCAGCCGGGCCGCCTCCGGGTACGACGCGGGCACCCTGGCCGAGGACGCCGCAGCGCTGCTGACCACGCTCGGCGAGTCCTCGGCCGCGGTGGTGGGCATCGACGCGGGTGCCGCGCCGGCCTTCCTCCTCGCCCTGCGTCGCCCCGGTCTCGTCCGGCGCCTGGTCGTCATGGAGTCCCTTCTGGGCAGGCTGCCCGGCGCCGAGGAATTCCTCGCCGACGGGCCGCCGTGGTGGTTCGGCTTCCATTCCGCCGCGCCCGGCCTTGCCGAGACCGTGTTGGAGGGCCACGAGGCCGCCTACGTCGACTGGTTTCTGCGCGCCGGCACACTCGGCGACGGGGTACGCCCCGCCCTCCGGGATGCCTTCGTCCGCGCATACACCGGCCGCCAGGCGTTGAGCCGCGCGTTCTCGTACTACCGAGCGCTGCCCGAGAGCGCGGTCCAGATCGAGCAGGCGGTAGCCACCGCCCGCCTGACGGTGCCGACGATGGCGTTGGGCGCCCGGCCCGTCGGCGCCGCGCTGGAACGCCAGCTCCGCCCGATCACCGACAACCTCACCGGACACGTCATCGAAGACTGCGGCCACATCATCCCGCTGCACCGCCCACGCGCCTTGCTCACGCTGCTGCATCCATTCCTGGCCGGCAAGACCGCGAAAGTACCGTGACCGGGCACCGGGGCTGACGTTCGATCCACGCCTCAGGCCGGGTTGCGCACGGCGGGTGGCTTTGTGCTAAACGGTCGGCGTGGGCTGGTGGAGGTGGGCCCGGTCCCACGGTCACCGGTGGTCAGGAGCCCTGGGTCTCCCGGCGAGAGGTGGGTGTTGCTCGGCTGGAAAGGCGCCGGCAACGGCGGAGCGGGAGGGTGCTTTCGCCGGGTCCGCCGGGGAGCCTTCCCGAGTGGGCCGGGCGTTCGCGGCCTGCGGTCGCGTCTTGGTCGGGCTGGGTGCGGATGGCTCAGTGCTAAACGGTCGGCGTGGGCTGGTGGAGGTGGGCCCGGTCCCGGGGTCACCGGCGGCCGGGAGCCTTGGACTCCCCGGCGAGACACGGGCGTTGCTCACTGGGAAAGGCGCTGGCAACGGCGGAGCCGGAGGGCGGTCCGGTCGGGTCCGCCGGGGAGCCTTTTCGAGTGGGTCGGGTGTTCGCGGCCGGCGGTCGCGTCTTGGTCGGCAGCGGATGGCCTTGTGCTAAACGGTCGGCGTGGACCGGCGGAGATCAGCCCGGTCCCGTGGTCGCCGGTGGCCGGGAGCCTTGGGTTTCCCGGCGAGAGGTGGGTGTTGCTTGCCGGAAAGGCGCTGGCAACGGCGGAGCGGGTGGGCAGTCGGGTTGGGTTCGCCGGGGAGCCTTTCCGAGTGGGTCGGGTGTTCGCGGCCGGCGGTCGCGTCTTGGTCGGCGGCGGGTGGCTTTGTGCTAAACGGTCGGCGTGGATCGGTGGAGGTGGGCCCGGTCCCGTGGTCGCCGGTGGCCGGGAGCCTTGGGTTTCCCGGCGAGAGGTGGGTGTTGCTTGCCGGAAAGGCGCCGGCAACGGCGGAGCGGGTGGGCGGTCGGGTTGGGTTCGCCGGGGAGCCTTTCCGAGTGGGTCGGGTGTTCGCGGCGGGCGGTCGCGTTTTGGTCGGCGGCGGGTGGCTTTGTGCTAAACGGTCGGCGTGGCTCGGTGGAGGTGGGCCCGGTCCCGTGGGCGCCGGTGGCCGGGAGCCTTGGGTTTCCCGGCGAGAGGTGGGTGTTGCTTGCCGGAAAGGCGCTGGCAACGGCGGAGCGGGTGGGTGCTTTCGCCGGGTCCGCCGGGGGCCTTGTCGGGTGGGTCGGGTGCTCGCCGCCGGCGGTCGCGTCTTGGTCGGGTTGGGTGCGGGTGGCTCAGTGCTAAACGGTCGGCGTGGGCTGGTGGAGATCGGCCCGGTCCCACGGTCACCGGCGGCCGGGAGCCCTGGGTTTCCCGGCGAGAGGTGGGTGTTGCTCGCCGGAAAGGCGCTGGCAACGGCGCGGAGGGAGGGCGGTCCGGTCGGGTCCGCCGGGGAGCCTTTCCGAGTGGGTCGGGCCGTTGCGGCCGGCGGTCGCGTCTTGGTGGGCAGCGGATGGCTCAGTGCTAAACGGTCGGCGTGGACCGGCGGAGATCAGCCCGGTCCCGGGGTCACCGGCGGCCGGGAGCCCTGGACTCCCCGGCGAGACCTGGGCGTTGCTCGCCGGAAAGGCGCTGGCAACGGCGGAGCGGGAGGGCGGTCCGGTCGGGTTCGCCGGGGGGCGTTCCCGAGTGGGCCCGGCCTTTTCTGCGGGCGTTTGGAGTGGGTGTCGTGGGCGGAAGGGCTCTTGGTGGGCTTGGGTGGTCTGCATCCGGATGATGGGGCGACCTCGGGCGCGTCGTTTGCCGCTGACCTGCGGTTTTGCGGGGATGGGCGGCGGGAGTGCGTGCCGAGGGCCGGTTTGTGAATGCCGGTGGTGGATTGAGGGTGGGTCGGGCTCTCGGTGGGCGTTTCGGGTCGGGGCGCCTGGGAGGGTAGCTCGGTGAGGCTCGTCGGGGAGCTTTCCTCAGTGGGTTGGGTCGTTTTTTGGGGGGCTGTGGGGGCGGGACGGTCGGGCGAGAGGCGGTCTGAGGGCTTCTAGGGTCATGATCCGGATCCCGGGACTGCTTCGAGCGCGCGGTTTCCCGTTGACCTGCGGTTTTACGGGACCGACCGGGAAGAGCGCGTGTCGAGGGCCGGGTTGTGCCCTCCAGCAACCGGAACCGCCCACCCACGGCCCCGCCTTCCTCCCCTCCCGCCACCGCCCGCCGAAACGACCCGACCCACTGGGGAAGGCTCCCCGGCGGACCCGACGAAAGCACCCACCCGCTGCGCCGTTGCCAGCGCCTTTCCCACCGAGCAACACCCGCCTCTCGCCGGGAAACCCAAGGCTCCCGGCCGCCGGTGACGGTGGGACCGGGCTGATCTCCGCCGGTCCACGTCGACCGTTTAGCACTGAGCCATCCGCTGCCGACCAAAGCGCGACCGTCGGTTGTGAACGCCCGGCCCACTGGGGAAGGCTCCCCGGCGGACCTGACCGGGCCGCCCCTCCGGCTCCGCCGTTGCCAGCGCCTTTCCCGGTGAGCAACGCCCGTGTCTCGCCGGGGAGTCCAGGGCTCCCGGCCGCCGGTGACGGTGGGACCGGGTCGCTCTCCGCCGGTCCACGTCGACCGTTTAGCACTGAGCCTCCCGCTGCCGACCAAGGCGCGACCGTCGGTTGTGAACGCCCGGCGCGCTGGGGAAGGCTCCTCGGCGGACCTGACCGGGCCGCCCTCCGGCTCCGCCGTTGCCAGCGCCTTTCCCGGTGAGCAACGCGCAGGTCTCGCCGGGGAGTCCAGGGCTCTCGGCCGCCGGTGACGGTGGGACCGGGCTGATCTCCGCCGGTCCACGCCGACCGTTTAGCACTGAGCCTCCCGCTGCCGAGCAAGACGTGACCGCTGGCCGCGAACGCCCGGCCCACTCGGGAAGGTTCCTCGGCGGACCCGACCGGGCCGCCCTCCCTCCGCGCCGTTGCCAGCGCTTTTCCGGCGAGCAACGCGCAGGTCTCGCCGGGGAGTCCAGGGCTCCCGGCCGCCGGTGACCCCGGGACTGGGCTGATCTCCGCCGGTCCACGCCGACCGTTTAGCACAAGGCCACCCGCTGCCGACCAAGACGCGACCGCCAGCCGCGAACACCCGGCCCACTCGGGAAGGCTCCCCGGCGGACCCGACCGGACCGCCCTCCCGATTCGCCGTTGCCGGCGCCTTTCCCGCCGAGCAACACCCACATCTCGCCGGAGAGCTCAGGGCTCCCGGCCGCCGGTGACCGTGGGACCGGGCCCACCTCCACCAGCCCACGCCGACCGTTTAGCACAAGGCCACCCGTGCCCAACCCGACCAAGACGCACCGCACCTCGAAAGCACCCGGCCCATTCGAAAGGCTTCCCGGCGAAGCCGAAAAGCACCCGCCCGCCCGCCGCGCCTCGCCGCCCTCGCTGAGCGCCGCCTCCTCCCCACTCCCTCCCGCCCCCTCCCCGCTGCCTCCCGCCCCCTCCCCACTCCCTCCCCGCTGCCTCCCGCTCACTCCCCGCCCCCTCTCGCCCCCACCTGCTCTCCTCCCCGCGCCCTGTTCCCGACTCGGCTTATGGGTTGCGGATGGTTTTGATGGTGGCGGTGAAGGCGTTGGGGCCGTGGCCTCGGGCGATGGTGCGGGTGGTGAGGTCTTTGACGGCTTCCAGGACCCCGACGTCGAGGCCGCGGGTTTTGGCGGCGGTGAGGATGTGGTCGATGCCTGCGGCTTCCATGGTCAGGTTGCCCTGGTCGCCGGGGTGGGTGTCGGTGTCGATGGCTGTGGTCATGGCGGTCATGATGTTGGGCAGGATGCCGAAGATGATGTTGGCGAACGGCAGGAACTCGGCTGCCGACACCCCGTCCGCGCCGACCAGACCGAAGGCGTGGGTCAGGCCGGCCATCGAGGTGTAGAAGAAGTCCAGCATGCCGAGGTCGTAGACGGCGGCCAGGCCGTGATCCTCGCCCAGGAACGGCGTGTTCGGGCCGAACGCCCGCAGCGTCGCCCCGTGGGCCTCGAACGCGGGGCGTGAACCGCTGTAGAGCACAAGGCCGTTGGCGGTGCCCACGACCGGAGTGGGCACCATGATCGCGCCGTCGAGGTAGGGGATGTCCCGCGCCGCGGCCCAGGCGGCGGCCTCCCGAGCGCGCTCGGGGGTGTCCGAGGTCAGGTTGACCAGTGTGCGGCCGGCCCACGGGTCGGCGTCGGCGGTGGATCCGACGTCGGCCAGGAGCGTGTTCGCGATGTCGTAGTCGGTTACGCACACCACCACCAGCGCACTCGCGGCGACCGCCTCGGTGGGCGAGTCGGCGCGGGTGGCGCCGCGGGCGACCAGGGCGTCCGCGCGGGCCGGAGAGCGGTTCCAGACCGTGACGCGGTGGCCGGCGGCAAGGAGCGCGTCGGCCAGCGCGGTGCCCATTGCACCCAGGCCGAGGACGGACACGGAGGTATCGGGGGCATCGGGCCGATGAGGGGAAGCAGGCGTGTCGGAAGCGGGCATGTCGAAGGCAGGCATGTCGAACTCGTTCCATCGCGGTGGTGGGAGCGCGAGGCGGGTTGCCCGGGGCCAGGCCCGTCGGGGGTGTTCGGCTCGCGGTATCGATGCTGCTCCTGCGCTGCATTCCGCTCAAGTACCTACCTGAAATTCAGGTACCAGAAGATTGGTAAGTATCCAGGTCAAAGGCCAGGCGACACTCGGGTGAGATCACAGGTCACGTCACGGACCAAGTCACAACCGGACCATCGGCAACGCGGACTCCCGCACCCCATCCACCCCATCCACCCCATTCACCCCATCCACCCCGCCCACCCCGGGCTCGACCCGGTATGCCTGTGCCTCCGCCCGTTCGGCGACGAAACCGTGCACCCTGCCGTCGACGAGGTGGATCGCGGCGCCGTCGTCCAGGGCGTAGCCGGGTGCCAAGACGCCTGCCTCGATCGCCGCGTGGTACGCCGGACGGCGACCCGCCTCGCCGTCGTAGTGGGGGCAGACGCTGCCCGCGGCCCAGCCCAGGCCGTCCGCGAGGGGGCGGAGTTCCGGGCCGAACGAGTCGGTGATGCCGCCCTCGAACCAGCACAGTGCGCCCGCGCTCAGGCCGCATACCACCAGGTCTCCCGCAGCGGCCCGCACCGCGAGCGCGACGTCGAGGCCGTGCAGGCGCCACAGTGCGAGCAGGTTGGCGGTGGAGCCGCCGCCCACGTAGATCACGTCCTGCTCGGCGAGCATGTCCGCGAGGTCGACGCCGGTGCGCTGGAACAGGCTCAACTCGCCCGCCTCGCAGTCCAGTTGTCCGAACGCGCGGAGGAATCGGTCCACGTAGCCGGCCGAGTCGCCGGAGGCGGTCGGTATGAAGCACACGCGCGGGTGGGGCCGACCGGCGAGGTCGAGTACGTATCGGTCCAGGGCGGAGGGGCCTTCGTTCATCGAGAAGCCGCCGCCGCCCATGGCCACCAGGTGAGTCGTCATCGACACATCCTGCCGTGCCGCCCACCGCGGGCGGCACGCATCAACCGGCGGCGCGCAACCGGTCCGCGTCGGCGGCGGGAAGTCGGCGGATCGCCTCGCGGAAGGTCACTCCGGACATCCGGGCCCGATGCGCGGTGGTCCAGGCGATCACGTAGGCCGGGTCCCGCCTGGCGATCTCCCGCAGCAGCCAGCCGATCGCCTTGCGGATGAAGAACTCCCGCTCGTCCAGCATCGCGTCCGCGTAGCGGTCGAAGCGGACCAGGTCGGGCTCGCCCGCGCGGATGCCCGGGAGCAGGCTGAGCAGGGCCGCGCGGCGTAGCCAGAAGTCCTCGTCGCCGGCCCACGCGTCGGCGGTGCCGAAGTCCGCGGGCGTCCGGCCCATCAGCACTCCGGCGACCTTCTCCGCGAGGACGTCCACATACACCCAGCCCGCCGCGTCCCGGATCAGTCGCGCGACGAGTGGCAGGTCCGCGCGGGTGAGTACCCGCACGTGGATGCGCATCAGCTCGATCGCGGCGAACCGGCTCTCGTGCACGGGTCGGGACCACAACGCGGCGATCAGGGCCAGGAGTTCGGGATGGGACGGCTCCGGGCGGGCGCGCGCCGCCGAGGTCACCGCCTTGCGCAGTACCGGGACGGTGACGCCGAGGAAGGTCAGATCGCTCTTCAGGTACGCCTTTTCCGCCTCGGCGCGCTCCGGTGTGCCCAGTGCGGCGAGGGTGGTGACGAGTGTGGCGGCGGCTTCCTCGGCGTCGAACATGGGCCCACGGTACGGCGCGGGAGGCCGCGGGGGTCGGAGCCGGTCGTCGTGTTGTCGGGTGTGGCGCTTGACATGAAGTGAACTTGAGGTTCGAGACTGGCGCCCGTGTTTGTGGTTCCTTCTGTTTCGCCAAACTCCGGAGTGTTCGATGCGCGCGATTCGCCTGAATGAGTTCGGCCCGGCCGAGAACCTGCGATACGAGGAGGTGGCGACTCCGGAGCCCGGGCCCGGGGAGGTACGGATCGCCGTTGCCGCAGCGGGAGTTCATCTACTCGATGTGATGTTGCGCGCGGGTGAGGGGATGGGCCCGTTCCCGAAGCCGGAGTTGCCCGCCACGCTCGGCCGTGAAGTGGCCGGTACGGTGGACGCGGTCGGCGTCGGGGTGGACCCGGTCCTGGTGGGTCGGCGGGTGGTGGCACATCTGGGCAACCGCGCTGGCGGCTATGCGGAGTTCGCGATCATCGACGATCAGGCGCTGCTGATGTTGCCGGACGGGCTGCCCGCCGAGATCGCGGTGTCGATGGTGGGCACCGGGCGTACCGCGCTGGCCATCCTGGAGGTGGCCGGGATCACCGCCGACGACATCGTGCTGATCCCCGCCGCGGCGGGCGGCCTGGGCACGCTGCTGGTCCAGGCGGCCCGACGCGTCGGCGCGGTGGTGGTGGGGGCGGCCGGCGGCGCGGCCAAGGTCGAGGCGGTCCGCGCGTCGGGCGCCGATCTCGCGGTGGACTACACCGTTGCCGACTGGGCCGACCGGGTCCGCGAGGAACTCGCCGGGCGGTCGGTGACGGTGGTCCTGGAGAGCGTCGGCGGCGATATCGGGCGGGACGCGCTGGAACTCCTCGGCCGAGGCGGACGATTGGTGACGTTCGGCTGGTCCTCCGGCACGGCCATCCCCGATCTGGCCGAGGCCGCGGCCGATGCCGGGGTGACGGTGGAGAACCCGCTGGGCCCGCGGATGATGAACCGGCCGGGCGGCATCAAGGCCCTCGCCGAAGCCGCACTCGCCGCTGCCGCGGCCAATGAACTCCGCCCCGCCACAACGACCTTCGCCCTCCCCGACGCGGCAGCCGCCCACACGGCACTCGCCACCCGGAAAACCATGGGCAAGGTCGTCCTGGTCCCATGAGCGCGGTACGCCCGGCACACGCGTCGGGGTGACGCGCGCTCAGCCTGTGGACGTCGCGTCGCCCGGTGGTCGCGCGGATCGACCCCCGCCACTCGACCAGGCTGCCCCACCCGTCCGGTGGGGCGGCTCGGCCCGGCAGCCGGCCGCTCGTCCACTACGCGGCCGGGTGGGAGCCACAAGGGGCGGCCCGTTGCCCGTCCGCCAGGTGGGAGTGGGCCGCCCGCCGGACCGGCCCGGTGCGGGGGTGGAGCACGGTCGGGTGGGTGTGGCAGAGGGCGGCCGGTTGCCCGCTCATCGCGCGGCCGGGGGTGGGGCCGGTCGCGCGGCACCGGGTCGCTCCTTCGCCACGAAGCCCGGGTGCGTGGTCGCAGGGCGCACGACTGCGGCGCGCACGCAGCCCGGCGGCAGTTGCGGCGATACGTCCGTGGCCCGCACATGGCAAGTGATCGGCGACGGCGACGCGATGCTCGCCGTCGCCCATGCCACCCGCGCTGATCTGCCCCCGCCGCCCCATCCGGGAGCCCCGGGCCGGCGCCTCGACTTCCCGGCCCGGGACCTGCCCCGGGCCGGCCCGGCCCCGGCCCGGCCCACCCCGCCGCCCACCCCCACCGACTCGCCCGCCCGCGTCCTGCCGTAGGTGCCGGCAGCCTCGTCGGGCGTGTTTCGGGGTGGGTCGGTCAGTGTGCGGTCGGAGCCTCGGGGTTGGGGGGTGTCGGGTCGGGGGGCGTCATGGCGGCGCGGCGTAGTTCCTCGTAGTGGGTGAGGGCCGCGATCGGGTCGGTGTGGAGGGCCAGTTCCTGGGCCAGGACGCGGGCGTCCAGGATGGCCTGGGAGGCGCCGTCGGTGCCGGTCGGGGACGTGGCGTGGGCCGCGTCGCCGAGAAGGGTCACCCGGCCGTCGGACCAGCTCGGCAGGGGATCGCGATCGACCGTCGGGTACTCGTACGCGACGTCCGCGTCGGCGATCAGCGCCGGTATGTCCAGCCAGTCGAATTCCCAGTCCGCGAAGTGGGCCAGGATCGTGTCGAGTTCGGCCGGCCGTTCCCAGTCGCCGAGCTCGACCGGGGGCCCCGGGTGCGGGAGTTCGGCGAGCCAGTTCAGGAGTGCGGGGCGGTCGCCCTCGGCGGCCCGCAGCGGCTGGGCGACGAACGTGCGATCGCCGTCGCCCACCAGGATCGTGCTGTGGCCGGTGAGCAGCGCCGGCGAGGGCGATACGCCGCGCCACAACACTCGGCCGTGCCGGGCGGGCGGTCCCTCGCTCGGGTACATCAGTGCGCGACCCGCCGAGTCGATGCCGTCGGCGGCGATCAGGATGTCGGCCTCGTCCGTGACGGTGTTGCCCGCCAGGTCGGTGAACTCGACGGTGACGCCCTCCGCGGTCTGCGCGTATCCGCTCAGCCGCAGGCCCGTACGCAGCGACTCGGCGCCCAGCCAGGCCAGTTGAGCGCGCAGCAGCAACATCTGCAACTCGCCCCGGTGTACCGAGAACTGCGGCCACGCGTGGCCGGCGGCGAGACCGCGCGGCTCGACGTGGACGCGCCGGCCGTCGCCGTCGTGGCGGACCCACTCGTCGATGGCCACCGAGATCTCGGCGACGTCGTCGTACAGGCCCAGCGCGGTCAGATCGCGGACCGCATACGGCAGCAGATCGATACCGACACCGAGCGGGCGGATTTCCGGGACCGCCTCGTACACGGTCACGTCGGTGATACCCGCCGTGTGCAGACTCAGGGCTGTGGCCAGCCCACCGATGCCGGCTCCGGCGACGACAACGCGCACGAGTGCCCCTGTACAGGTGGTTGGGATGTTGTCGCACGCAGGGTACGCTCCGGCCGTGTTCACCCGTTCGGGGGGTGGCGCACAATCGCCCGAACCGGCTCGGACGGCGGAGCAAAACGGGGCGGATGGGATGTCGGGGCGCGAGAATCGGCGCATGGCCTTCCCCTCGAACGACCGCACCCGGGCCACCGGGCCCGCCGACCCGCCTCGACTTCCCGAACTCCCGTACCACGCGTGGGTGGATACTCTCGACACGCTGCATCTGTTCGCCCAGATCGTCGGCAAGGTCAAGCTCGCCGCGAGCCACCCGCAGAACCACTGGTGGAACATCACCTTCACGGTGGACGCCCGAGGCTTCACCACCCGCCGGATCACCGTCGCCGACATCGCGTTCGATATCGCGTTCGACTTCATCGACCATCGTGTGGTGTTTCGTACCGATCGTGGCGACGTGCGCGAGATCGCGCTCGTGGACGGGTTGAGCGTGACCGAGTTCGACGTCGCGGTGCACGGGACGCTCGCCGACCTGGGCATCGACGTGCCGTTGTTGGAGCGGCCGTTCGGGGTCCCGCATCTGACCACGCCGTTTCGCGAGGACACGACGCACGCGAGTTATCAGGCCGAGTACGCGCAGCGCTTCTGGCGGATCCTGACCTGGTCGGCGGACGTGTTCGACGAGTTCATGGGCTGGTTCGACGGCAAGACCTCACCCGTACAACTGTTCTGGCACTCGTTCGACCTCGCCCTGACCCGGTTCTCCGGCAAGCGGGTGGAGCCGCCGTTGAGCGGCGTGGACCCGGTGACCGCCGAGGCGTACTCGCACGAGGTGATCTCGTTCGGCTTCTGGGCCGGCGACCCGAACGTCACCCACCCGGCCTACTACTCCTACGCCGCGCCCAAACCGGACGGCGTCGAGAAGCAGCCGCTGTCGCCGCGCGAGGCGGTCTGGCTGCCGGACGGCTCGCGGTCGACGCTGGCGTACGACGTGGTCCGACTGGCCGAGGACCCGCGCCGCACCCTGCTGGGCTATCTCCAGTCCAACTTCGCCGCGAGCGCGACCCTGGCGGGCTGGCCGACCGAGGAGATGCGCTCCAACTGGTGCCCGAGCAGCGAGCAACTCCACGCCCTGGCACGCGCCGGGCTGTGAGTGCCCGGGTGGGCCGGGCGCCGGGTCAGAACCGGCCGCCCGCCCGCCTGCGCAGATCGCGCCGACGCGCCTCGCGGACCAGGGCGAAGCCCAGTACCACGGCCACCACGACCACCGAGGAGAGCAACTGCGGGCGCGCGTCCTGGTCGAACAACATCAGGATCGACACCGCGGCGAGGGCGAGCATCACGAACCAGGTCAGATACGGGAAGCCCCACATCCGCACCAGCAGCCGATCCGGGTCCTCGCGCTCGATCCGGCGGCGCAGCACCAGTTGCGATGCGGCGATGGCGAACCACACGAAGAGCAACATCGCGCCGACCGAGTTCAGCAGGTGCTTGAACACCTGCTCCGGCCACCACACGTTGAGCAGCGCGGCCACGAAGCCGAACGCCGAGGAGGCCAGCACGGCGGTGCGCGGCACCCCGTTGCCCGCCACCCGGGACAGTTGCCGGGGTCCCTCGCCGCGCCGGGACAGCGAGAACGCCATCCGGGACGCGCCGTACAACATCGAGTTCAGCGCGGAGAGCAGCGCGGTGAACACGACCACGTCCATCACGTGCGCGGCGCCCGGGATGCCGATGTCCTCCAGCACGGAGACGTACGGACTGCCGAGCCGGTCGGAATCCCACGGCAGCAGGGTGGCGATGATCGCCACCGAACCGATGTAGAAGAGCAGGATCCGCCACACCGCGGTGCGCACCGCGCGGGCCACGTTGCGGGCCGGATCGTTCGACTCGGCGGCGGCGATGGTGACGATCTCCAGGCCGCCGAAGGAGAAGGCGACCGCGAGCAGGCCGGTGATCACCCCGTCCCAACCGTTGGGCAGGAAGCCGCCGTTGCCGGTGAGGTTGCTCAGTCCGGGCGCGTCGACGTCCGGCAGCCAACCCACGATGGCGAGCACGCCGAGCACCAGGAAGCCGACGATGGCCAGGATCTTGACGGTGGCGAACCAGAACTCGGACTCGCCGAACGAGCGCACCGTGAGCAGGTTCGCGCCGGTGAACACGAGCATGATCACCAGCGAGAACACCCAGATCGGGATGCCCGGCACCCACCCGTGCGCGATCGCCGCCGCGCCCGAGCCCTCGACCGCCAGCACGATGGTGACCATCCACCAGTACAGCCAGCCCACGGTGAAGCCGGCCCACCTGCCGAAGGCGGCTCCCGCGTACTCCGAGAACGAACCGCTGCGCGGTACGGCCGCCGCCATCTCGCCGAGCATCCGCATCACCAGCAACACCAGCACCGAGGCGAGCGCGTAGGAGATCAGGATGCCCGGTCCGGCGGTGTGGATGCCCGCGCCGGTGCTGACGAACAGCCCCGCCCCGATCGCGCCGCCGAGCGCGAGCATGGTCATGTGCCGAGGCTTGAGGGTGTGACCGAGGTGGTGGGCGCCCTCGGGGCCGGGGCCGCTGTCGGCGGCGCTGCCTGGGGTCTGTGCGGCTGGGCTGCTCATGGGTGGCGCTGATCCTGGGGACTGGAACGGTGGTGCGGAGCAGACAGTATTCCGCAGTTCCGGCCGGATCCGGCAAATCGGGACAACTGATGAATGTTCGAGCCCGACGGGAGGGCGGGTGGCCCGGTCCGAGGTCGCCGCCGGCCGGGCCCCACTCGGCCGGCCCCACCGGGCCTGCCCGCCCCGCGACCTCAGCCCTCGCGGGCGTCGATCGCCGCGAAGTCGGGTTCGCGCCGCTCGGCGAACGCGGTGAGGGCCTCGATGTTGGCGGGCTTGCCGAGCAGCCGGCCGAAGGCCGCGTCCTCGCGTCGGCGGGCCCGGGCGACCTGGTCGCCGAGTCCCTCCAGGACCGCCCGCTTGCTCTCGATCAGCGACGGGATCGACTTGGCGGCCAGGACGCGGGCGTGCCGCATGGTCACGTCGAGCAGCTCGTCGGCCGGGCACACCTTGAACACCAGGCCCATCTCCAGGCACTCGGCGGCGCTGAGCCACTCGCTGCTCAGCAGTGCCCACATCGCGCGCTGCCGCCCGAGCAACTGCGGGAAGGTCACGCTGCTGCCCGCTTCCGGCGCCACCGCGAGCGAGGTGAACGGGCACTTCAGTCGTGCGGTGTCGGCCATGAAGGCGAGGTCGGCGAAGCCCAGGACGGTCGCGCCGATGCCCAGGCCGAGTCCGTTGACGGCGATCAGCAGCGGTTTGGGGAACGCCTGGAGCCGGTCGACCATGCCGCCGAAGCCGTGTTCGCCGCGGACCTTGGTCCCGCTGTTGTGCTGGGCCATCTCGATCAGGTCGGTGCCCGCCGAGAACGCCCGTCCGGCGCCGGTCAGTACGACCACGGCCACCGTCGGGTCGGCCGCCGCGTCGATCAGCGCCTCGGTGGTCGCGTCGTACAGCGCCTCGTTGAACGCGTTGAGCGCTTCGGGGCGGTCGAGGGTGATGGTCCTGACGCGGTCGGCGTCCTCGATCCGGATCACGGCTGCTCCTGGTGGGGTGCGTGGGGGTGGTGCGAGTGCGGGGCGGGCGTGCGGTGGGTCGACGGACAGGAAACCTTACTTAATTGACCGAGTCAAGGGTCGATGCGATCGGGTGGTCGCGAGGCGCCGATGGCCCGGTTGTCCCGTGCTTCACGTGCGTAACGGCCCGGTGACGTGGGAAAGTCCTCGACGGTACGTCAGGAATACGGAATGCCGCGCATATCGGGTCTTGATCCATAGGCCGTTAAGGAGCCGTCGTGGAGTTCGACGTCGTCGTGGAGATTCCCGCGGGCAGTCGGAACAAGTACGAGATGGACCGCCGCACGGGACGCATCAGGCTCGACCGCATGTTGTTCACGTCCACCGCCTATCCCGCCGACTACGGATTCGTGCATCGCACCCTGGGCGGCGACGGCGGCCCGCTCGACGTGCTCGTGTTGCTGGACGAGCCGACCTTTCCCGGCTGTGTGATTCGTTGTCGCACCGTCGGGATGTTCGTGATGAGCGACGAGAAGGGGCCGGACGAGAAGGTCCTGTGCGTGCCCGCTCGTGATCCGCGCAGACACGCGATACAGGACATCGGCGATGTACCGGCGTTCCAACTCAACGAGATCGCCCACTTCTTCGAGGTCTACAAGGACCTGGAGCGCGGCAAGTCGGTGGAGGGCTCGCACTGGGAGGGCCGCGACGCCGCCGAGAAGGAGATCGTGGCGGCCTACGAAAGGCGCGAACTCGACGGCGACGATTGGCCGTTCGAGGGTCGATGAGGTTCCGGGCAAGGCGCTGAACGGCTCGGGGTCGGGGCGTTCGAGCCGCCGAGGGCGTCGCCGAGCCGGACGGCGACCTCCTCGGCCGGCGCGTACGGGGTGACGTCGGTTCGAGGCGGCGACGCCGAGGCGTGCGCGCCACGTAGGCGGCGGCGCCCCGCTCGGGCGGGACCCGCTCCGGAAACCGGGGCCTCGTAGGCTGCCGGGTATGACGCTGACCGGGTTCGATCTGGTGATCTTCGATTGTGACGGCGTGCTCGTGGACAGCGAGCGGATCGCGGTGCGGGTGGACGCGCAGGTGTTCGGCGCGTTGGGCTGTGCGTTCACCGAGGCCGAGATCCTGGAACGGTTCGTCGGTTGCTCGCGCGAGCAGCACACGGCGCTGGTCGAGGCGCGTCTGGGCCGCCGGCTGGACCCGGACTGGCACGAGGAGTTCCGGCACCTGTACCGGGCTGCCTTCGACGCCGAACTCACCGCCGTGGACGGCATCGTCGCGGCGTTGGCCGAGGTGCCCCGGCCGTGGTGCGTCGCCTCGAACAGTTCGCGTGAGGCGGTCGAGCGCAACCTGAGGTTGGTCGGGCTGCACCGGCACTTCGAGGGCCGGGTGTTCAGCGCGAACGACGTGGCGCAGGGCAAGCCGGCGCCGGATCTGTTCCTGCACGCGGCCCGGGAGATGGGCGTCGATCCGGCCCGGTGCGCGGTGGTCGAGGACAGCGCCTACGGGGTGCGGGCGGCGCGGGCCGCCGGAATGCGGGCGTTCGGCTACATCGGCGGACTGACCACGGCGGAGCGGTTGGCGGATTCGGGCGCGGTGTTGTTCGACGACATGCGCGCCCTGCCGGAACTGCTGCGGGCGGCGGGGGCCTGAGCCCACGCCGGGACCGCTCGGACCTCCCCGAGCCCGCGCCGGGGCCGCGCCGAGAGGCGACGCGGTCCCGGCGGGTGGTCAGGTCCGATGCACGATCCGTCCCGCCACCACCGTCGCGGTGACCGGCAGTTCCGGCAGGTCGTCCGGCGCGCAGGTGAGCGGATCGCCGCCGAACACGGTCAGGTCGGCCCGGTAGCCCACCGCGATCCGACCGGCCACCGTTTCCCGGCCCACCGAGTAGGCCGCCTCCGTGGTGTATCCGGCCAGTGCCCGCCGGGCCGAGATGCCGGCCGAGGCGCCGTACGCCGCGCGGTCGATCTCGCCCGCCGGGCGCCGTAGTTGCGCGCCGGCCAGGGTGCGCCGCGGGTCGAACGCGGCGACCGGCCAGTCCGAACCGAGCGCGACGTGGCCCCCGGCGGCCAGGATGTCCGCGTAGCGCCAGGCCCGTTCCGCCCGCTCCGGGCCGACCCGCCGGGACCAGTTGTCCGAGCCGTCGGGCAACGACCAGTCCATGTGGGTCGGCTGCATCGAGGCGACCACGTCGAGCGCGGCGAACCGCGGCACCTCGGCGTCGGCGAGCACCTCGGCGTGCTCGACCCGGTGCCGGGTGCCCGGCGGCGCACCGTGTTCGGCGTATACGTCCAGCGTCCGGGCCACCGCCCGGTCGCCGATCGCGTGGGTCCAGGCGGGCAACCCGGCGCGGCCGGCGATCGCGACCGCCTCGGCGTACCGGTCGAAGTCCTTCCACTGCGAGTGGTGCGACTGGCCGCAGCAGTCCGGCTCGTGCAGCCAGGCGCCGCCGCCGTCGATCGCGCCGTCGGCGAAGAACTTGACCGCGGCGAGTTCGACCGGCCCGTCCAGGGAGCGCAGTTCGAGGATGCGCTCGGCGAGGTCGTCCACGTTGCCGGCCGGGCACCACGGGGCCAGGTGCACCCGCATGCTCAGCCGGCGCTCGTCGGTCAGCCCGGTCAGGGTGTCGACGGTGCGCGGCGCGTCGTCCGGGATGTGTATGCCGGTGATCCCACACCGGTTCTGCTCGGCGAACAACGCCTCGACCCGGGACAGGAGTTCGGCGCGCGGCATCGGCGGTACCGCCCGATAGCCCAGGAGGCACGCGGTCATCTCGTGCAACTCGCCGGTGGGGCCGCGCTCGTCGCAGACGATCTCGCTGTGGTCGGCGAACTCGCGCGGCCCGGTCAGCCCGGCGATCCGCAGCGCCGCCGTGCTCAGCAGCGCGGTGTGGCTGTCCGACATCCACACGAACGCCGGTCGCCCGCCCACGGCGGCGTCGATCAGGTCACGGTGCATGGTGTGGCCGGCGAACGCCGCGTACTCGCCACCGAATCCGATCACCCAGTCGTTGTCCCCGCACGGTGCGGCCTGCTCGGCGAGTCGGCGCAACACCTCGTCCAGGGTGACCGCGCCGACCAGGTCGGCGCCGCGGGTGGTGTCCGCGCCCATCACCGGGTGTTGGTGACAGTCGGTCAGCCCCGGGGTGACGGTGTCCCCGTTCGCCTCGATCACCTCGGTGCGCGGCCCGATCAGTGCCCGGGCGTCGGCGCCGAGCGCGACGATCCGCCCGTTGCGTGCGGCGATCGCGTCGGTGTCGGGTCGGTCTTCATCCATCGTCACCACGTGTGCGTCCAGCACGACGAGGTCGGCGGGCTTCATGCGTTGCTCCCTTGTGGAACCGAGGTCGGTGTGTCGGCGCCGCGATCGCCGAAACTCTCGCTCACCCGCACCTTGTCCTGCGGGCGGGCGAACAGCAGGTACAACACGCCGGTGGCGACCACCACCACGATGCCCAGCACGGCGGCCCAGACCTGGTAGGCGGGTGCGCCGGGCGGGGCGAGGATCTTGCGCGGCCAGGCGATGTTGACGAATTCGAAGGCCAGCCAGGCCACCGCGAGCACGTTCAGCGGGGTGCCCCAGCGGCCGAACCGGACCAGGCCGCCGGGCGTCCAGGTACCGCGCAGCCGGGCGATCAGCGCGGCGAGCGCGATCAGCAGGAACTGGAGATACATCGCGGCGCTGCCGAAGGTGATCAGGCTGCCGATCGCGGCGCTGTTCAGGGCCGGCAGCAGGGCCAGGCAACTGATCGCGGCGGTGATCACCAGGGCGCCGACGGGTGCCTGTCGCTGGCTCACCACGCGCAGCGCGCGCGAGCCGGGCAATACGCCGTCCCGGGAGACCGAGTAGACCGAGCGGGCGGCGGCGGCCTGCGAGGCGAGCGCGCACGCGATGAACGCGATGATCACCACGACCACGAAGGGCTTGGCCGACCACGAGCCGAACGAGTTCACCACGGCGGTGGTGACCGGGTCGAGGTCCTCGCCGGCGACCACCCTGGCCGGGTCGGGGTGGGCCAACTCGGCGGCGACCGCGTTCAGCACGACCAGTCCGCCGACGCTGATCAGCGTCCACCAGATCGCCTTGGGCACCTGCCGGGCCGCGTCCTTGGTCTCCTCGGACGAGGACACGCACGCGTCGAAGCCGAAGAACGCCCAGCCGCCGACCGCGAGCGCGGCCGGCAGGGCGGAGAAGGTCGAGCCCCCGGAGAGTGCCTCGGCGCCCATCGTGTCGGTGAGGATGCCGAAGCCGTTCTCCCGGAAGACCAACAGCAGCGCCAGCCCCACCCCGAGCGAGGCCAGCGCCTCGGCCGCGATGCCGGCCGCGAGCACCCAGCGCAGCACGTCGATGCCGAACGCGTTGATCGCGGTACAACACATCAGGAAGATCGCGGCCACCACGACGATCCGCCCCGGCGTGGGCTCGGCGTCGAACAGCGCGAAGAACCACGGTGCGCCCAGATAGACGATCGTGGTGTTGGCGAACACGACCGCGCACATGCCCACCCACCCGGCGAGCCAGGCATACGTGGGGCCGACCAGGCGGCGGGCCCACTGGTAGGCGCCGCCGGCGATCGGGTACTGCGAGGCCAGCTCGGAGTACACGCACATCAGCAGCGCCTGGCCGAGCAGGCAGATCGGCAACACCCACACCCAGGCCGGGCCGGCGATGGTGGTGCCCACCTGCGCGACGGCGTACAGGCCCACGACGGGGGAGACGGTCGCAAAGCCGATGGCGAGGTTGCCCAGCACGCCGAGGCTGCGCTTGAGCTCCTGTTCGTAGCCCAACTCGCCGAGTTGTTCGGCGTCGTGATCGACCGGCCGGCTCGATGCGGGCGGCACCGACGCGGCGGGCGTCGGTGGGCGAGAAGTGCCGTGGTTCATCGGGACCTCGCAACGGGGATGTTAAAACTTACTTAGTTAGTTTGAGGACCTTAACCGCCGGCCGGGTGCGGGGGAAGAGGTGACTTCGAGCTAGGTTGGCAACGCAGAGTGACCGACGGCGGTGCTCGCGAACGGCACAGAGGTGAACGCACGATGGGTCGACCCAGCCGCCCCAAGCTCGACCGCGAACTGATCGCCAGGGCCGCGGTCGAGCTGGTGGACGAGAAGGGCATGGGCGCGCTGACCATGCGGGCGCTGGCCGGTCGGCTGGACGTCCGAGGGCCCTCGCTCTACAACCACGTGGCGTCCAAGGAGGAACTGCTCGACGCGATCACCGTGGTGATAACCCGGGAGATCGATCGGGCGCCGCTGGACGACCCCGACTGGCGGGTCGGCATCGCCGCGTTCGCGCGAGGGTACCGGGCGGCCTACCTGCGTCACCCCGAGGCGCTGCCGGTGATCGCCCGCCGGCCGGTGTCCACCGAGCAGGCGCTGTCCGCGTACGACGCCACCGCCCGCACCCTGGTCCGGATCGGGCTGAGCCCGGCCGAGGCGGCGGAGGTGTCCGCGGCGCTGGACTACCTCGTGGTCGGGTCGGTGATCGAGACCTATGTCGAGGGCTTCGCCCGGCCGGTCGAGGACTACCGGGCCGAATATCCCTCGCTCGCCGACTCACTGGCCGCGAGCGACCCGAAGACGCTGGACGAGCGCGGTTTCGAGGTCGGCCTGCGGCTGCTCCTGGACGGCCTGGCGGTGCGCCTGGCCCGCTGAGCGACTCGCTCCAACGGGCTTCGGCGCGGCGTGAGAGCGGGTCGGCCGACACCTCGCGAGAGCGTTGACAGGCGGTATTGAATGGCGTTCAATGCGGTTTGAACGTCATTCAATACGGAGGTGCGCATGCGGCTGACGCCCACCGAGCGGGACCGGTTGCTGATCTTCACAGCCGCCGAGCTGGCCCGCGCGCGGCGTGCCCGGGGGCTGCTCCTGAATGTGCCCGAGGCCGCCGCGCTGATCGCGGACACCGTGTGCGAGGCGGCTCGGGACGGGGCCCGGTTGGCCGACGCGATCGACGCCGGGCGCTCGGTGCTCAAGGTGATCGACGTACTGCCCGGTGTCGTGGACGTGCTGGCCGACGTCAAGGTCGAGGCGGTCTTCGACGACGCGACCCGGCTGGCGGTGGTGACCGACCCGTTCCGCTCCGGCGAGGGTCTGCCGGTGGGCGAGGGCGAGGTGCACTGCCACGGACACGGTTCGCGCTCCGGCGCGGTCGCGGCGCCGGTGTCCGGTCCCGGCTCGCTGGGCGACGACGCGCCGGGCGCGGTGATCCCGGGCGGACCGGCGGTGGATCCGTACGCGGACGCCGACCTGGTGTCGGTCGCGGTGACCAATACCTCCGAGGTGCCGATCAGCGTCACGTCGCACTTCCACTTCTTCGAGACCAACCCGCGGCTGCGCTTCGACCGGGCGATCGGCTACGGGCGTCGGCCGGCCGTCCCGGCCGGCTCCACCGTGCGCTTCGACCCGGGGGAGACGGTCGAGGTGCGGTTGGTGCCGATCGGCGGGGCGCGGGTGGCGATCGGTTTCGCCGGCCTGGTGGACGGGCCGCTGGACGCGCCGGGCGCGCTGGAGGAGGCACTGCGCAAGGCGCACGCGTGCGGCTATCTGGGGGCCGAGCCGAGTGGGACGCCGGTCGCCGGCGACGGGGCGTCGGATGCGGGCAACGGCCGGGAAGGCGGCGGTCGGTGAGCGGCGGCGGTGACCAGGTGATGGATCCGCGCGACTACGCGTCCACGTACGGTCCCAGGGCCGGCGACCGGATGCGGCTCGGCGATTCGGGGCTGGTGATCGAGATCGAGCACGACTCGGCGCTGCCCGGCGACGAGTTCCTCGCCGGCTTCGGCAAAACCGCTCGGGACGGCCTGCACCTGAAGGCGATCCCGGTGCGCGACACGTGCGACGTGGTGATCTCCAACGTCGTGGTGATCGACGCGATCCAGGGCATCCGCAAGGTCTCGATCGGCATCCGCGAGGGCCGGATCGCCTCGATCGGCCGCGCGGGCAACCCCGATACGCAGGACGGCGTCGAGGTGGTGGTCGGCACCGGGACCACGATCGTCAGCGGCGAGGGGCTGATCGCCACCGCCGGCGCCATCGACACCCACGTGCACCTGTTGTCGCCGCGAGTCATGGAGGCGTCGCTGGCCTCCGGGGTGACCACGATCGTCGGCCAGGAGTTCGGCCCGGTGTGGGGGGTCGGGGTGAACTCGCCCTGGGCGCTGCGGCACGCGTTCTCCGCGTTCGACGCGTGGCCGGTCAACATCGCCTTCCTGGCCCGGGGTTCGTCCTCGGGACGGGGGCCGCTGGACGAGGCGCTGATCGAGGGCGGCGCGTCCGGCTTCAAGGTGCACGAGGACATGGGCGCGCACACCCGGGCCCTGGACACCGCGCTGCGGGTGGCCGAAGACCACGACGTACAGGTCGCGTTGCACACCGACGGCCTCAACGAGTGCCTGTCCGTGGACGACACGCTGTCCGTACTGGAGGGGCGGACCATCCACGCGTACCACATCGAGGGATGTGGTGGCGGGCACGTGCCGAACGTGATGCGGATGGCCGGGGTGGCCAACGTGATCGGCTCCTCGACCAACCCCACGCTGCCGTTCGGCCGCGACGCCCTGGGCGAACACTTCGGCATGATCGTGTCCGCGCACGGCCTCAAGACCGACCTGCCGGGCGACGCCGCGATGGCGCGCGACCGGATCCGGGCGGGCACGATGGGCGCCGAGGACGTGCTGCACGACCTCGGGGTCATCCCGATCACCTCCTCCGACGCCCAGGGCATGGGCCGCGCGGGCGAGACCGTGCGGCGCACCTTCGCGATGGCCGGGAAGATGAAGCTCGAACGCGGTGCCGAGCACGAACGGCACGACAACGAACGGGTCAAGCGCTACATCGCCAAGCTGACCGTCAACCCGGCGATCGCGCACGGCCTGGCGCACGAGGTCGGCTCGATCGAGGTCGGCAAGATGGCCGACCTGGTGTTGTGGCACCCGCAGTGGTTCGGCGCCAAGCCGCAACTGGTGCTCAAGAGCGGATTCCCGGCCTACGGCGTGGTGGGCGACCCGAACGCGTCCACCGACAACTGCGAACCACTGGTCCTGGGCCCGCAGTTCGGCGCCCACGGCGCGGCGCCGGCGGAACTGTCGGTGGCCTTCACGTCGCAGGCGGCGGCAGCCGGCGGCGGCGACCTGATGCCGACCCGGCGCCGCCGGGTGGGCGTACGCGGCACCCGGGGGATCGGTCCGGCGGCGATGATCCACAACAACCGACTGGCGGAGGTCCGAGTCGCCGCCGACACGGGGGCGGTGACGATGGACGGCGAACCGGTCATGTCGCAGGCCGCGGAATCGGTGTCGTTGAACCGGCTGTACTTCCTCTAGGGCGCCGTGCTTCGCGGGTCCGTGTTCCGCCGATCCGGGTGCTACCGGCCCGTGCTCCTACCGGCCCGTGCTCCTCCGATCCGCGTTCTGCGGGTCCGTGCTTCACGGGTCCGTGCTTCGCCGATCCGTGCCTTGCGGGTCGTGCTCCAAAGATCCGTGCTCCAGAGATTCGTTGCTCTGGACAGTTGAGTCCGAAGGAATTTCGAGATGACGAACACCCCGGCCGCAGACGGCTTTTCGATGCCCGCCGAGTGGGCTCCGCACGAGCGCACCTGGATGGCCTGGCCCAGCCGCAACGAGACCTTCGCCGAGGAGGATCTGCACACCGCGCGGACCGCGTGGGGTCGGGTGGCCGAGACGATCGCCCGCTACGAGCCGGTGACGATGATCACCGACATCGGCGAGTCGGACACCGTGGCGCGGTACGTCGGCCGGCCGCTCGCCGTGTCGGAGCGCCCGCTCGACGACGCGTGGATGCGCGACATCGGCCCGACGTTCCTGACCGGCGGGCCGGGCGAACTGGCCGCCGCCGACTGGATCTTCAACGGCTGGGGCGCCCAGGAGTGGGCCTCGTGGGAGCACGACCGGGACATCGCCGAGCAGGTGATCGAGGCCGCGGGCGCCCGGCGCTACACCTCGCGGATGGTCAACGAGGGCGGCGGCATCCATGTCGACGGCGAGGGCACGGTGTTGATCACCGAGACCGTGCAACTCGACGAGGGCCGCAATCCCGGGTGGACCCGGGAGCAGGTCGAGGACGAGCTGAAGGCGTTCCTCGGGGTGCGCAAGGTGATCTGGCTGCCGCGCGGACTGACCCGCGACTACGGGATGTACGGCACCCGGGGCCACATCGACATCGTCGCGTCGTTCGCCCGCCCGGGACTGGTCCTGGCCCACGTGCAGCCCGATCCGGCGCACCCGGACCACGAGGTGGGCAAGGAGAATGTGGCGCTGCTGCGGGCCTCCACCGACGCGCACGGCCGAGCGCTCGAAGTGGTGGAGATCCCGGCGCCGACCGTGCTCGAAGCACACGACGACTGGGTCGACTTCAGCTACATCAACCACTACGTCGCCAACGGCGCGGTGATCCTGTGCGCCTTCGACGACCCGCGCGACGAGGAGAACGCCGCGACCTTCGGCAAGCTCTTCCCCGGCCGCGCGATCGAACTCGTGGACGCCCGCGACATCTTCGCCAACGGCGGCGGCATCCACTGCATCACCCAGCAGCAGCCGAAGGTGTGAGGGCTCGCGGGGCGGGTGCGGGTGCCGTGGGGCCGCGGGCGATCACCCGCCGTGCAGGATGCGCGCCTTCGCGGTGGCGAATTCGTCGTCGGTGAGCGCACCGGTGGCGTGCAGGTGGGCCAGGGTGGCCAGATCCTCGACGGTGGAGTGCGGTACGGCGTCCGACGTTTCCTCGTCGGCGAGGGTGATCGCCTGGATCGAGGGGTCGTCGGGGACGTAGCGGATCCGGGCCGCGGCGCCCAGGCGCGGTCGGGCGTACCGGGGGCGGTATTCGGTGTGCGTGGCGTGCGCGGACGTGCCGTCGGCCCGGCGGAAGTCGATCTCCAGGCGGAAGGGTTGGGCCTCGTTCGCCGTCCACCCCTCGGACGGCCGACTCACCTCGACCACCAGCCCCGACACCTCCACCGCCTCGTCGCGCAGCCGCGCCTCGACGGCCGCCGCGGCCCGAGCACGCTCCCGAGAATGGACCCGCTCGCGGAGCACCCATCGGGTCGCGGCGGCGGCGACGAGCAGCAGCGCACCGGCGATCGCGAGCAGCCAGTGGGGAGCGGGGCCGATGCCGGCCCAGGCGCCCAGCAGGGTGGCGGCGAGGGTGACGGGAATCAGCACGCCCAGCGGGACGGATGCCTCGGTGATCGGGGAGACCGTGCCGGCGATCACCAGTACCAGGAGCAGCGCGGTGAATTCGAGCGCCCACAGGCCGGGGGACCCGTCGAATCCGGAGCCGAGCAGGGCACCGAGCGGGCCGGCGACGAACAGCGGTGTCAGCCACCCGATCCAGTGGGCGCGCACGCTGTGGCCGGCGGGCGCTTCGATGGTCATGGGCGGGTCCTGGCGTCCGTCGGCGAATGCGGGATGACGACTCAGTGCCGGTCGGCGGGTGGGCCGACGGCGAGCGACTCGGCCGGCTTCGCGGTGTCGGCGGCCGTCGGGGCGTGGCGGGGTGCCGGGCCACGTTCGCTCGTGCCGAAGGCGGCGAGGGTGAGCAGCAGGACGACGAGGGCGACGGTGGTCGCCGTGGGGACGTACCAGCCGGCGTCGGCGGCGGGTTCGGTGAACGCGGCCAGGACGGCGACGGTGCCCGCGAACAGCAGGGCGCCGGCGAACGCGGGCAGGCCGCGCCGGCCGGCGGTGGCCGCGACCGCGCCGGCCACCAGCGCGAGCAGCAGCACCAGGCCGGCCAGCCCGATCAGGGAGGGGCCGAAGTCGTCGCCCGTGCAGCCGCGTTGCCCGAAGTCGTCGCACGAACCCTGGGCGGCGGCGCGGATCGCGTACGTCCCGATCAGCCAACCGGCCGACCCGGCGCCGGCGATCGGAAGAAGCCAGCCGCGAAGGGTGGCCGAAACGGGGTGGGACGCCGATGCGTCGGTGCTCATGCCCGGAGGCTAGGCGGCGTGCGGGTCGCCCGGATGAACGCCCAGAAAGCACCGAGTGAAGCCTGTGTGGCCCGGCGGGCAGGCGGCGGGGCGGGTGGGCGCGTGGGCGCGGGCGGGCCGGGGCGTCCCGGGCGTGCGGGGGCGGCACCCGCGTGCTGCGGGCCGGGCGTCGAAGCGGGACGGCGCCGGTGTGGAACCGAGGGGCTGCCCCTCGGGACGGGTGCTTCGACGTCGGGCGGCCGGATGTGGTGATGCCACGGCCGGAGGCTTCGCCGGCGGCGGGGTCGGCTCGGGGCCGGGCCTAGCTCCGTGAGGTGACGTTCTCGGCGCCGTGGGCTGCGGCGAAGGAGGCTACTCGGGTGGCGAACTCGACGTCGGTGGCGGTGATCCGGTCGCCCGCGTCGTGGGTGGTCAGGGCGAACGACAGGGTGCCGTAGAGGATGGTGATCCGGGCGTGGTGGTTCGCCTGGTCCTCGGCTGCGGCGACGGTCGCGTAGAACGCGGGGACGTCGGCTCGGGCGCACTTGTAGGTCGCGGTGAGTTCGCCGTCGGTGACCCGCCAGCCCGGGAGGTCGGCGAGGGCCTTGGTCAGTTCGGCGTCGGTGAGCGGCTGGGATGCCACGGTGGGTCCTCTCGTCGAGGTGGACGCTGCCTCTCGCCAGTATGGGGCCGCCGGTTCGCCGGGCGCGGTATTGAACGACGTTCTAACATGGCGGAAGGCGAGGTCCGCCGTCGAACGAACCAGGGGTGCTGAGCATGGCGGGGACACGGCGCAAGCGGTTGGAACAGCCCAGGGAGGTGGTGCTCCAGGCGGCGATGGACGCGATCGCCGAGCACGGACTGGGCCGACTGACCATGGCGGGCCTGGGCAAGCGGATCGGGATCAGCGGCGGTCACGTCGCGTACTACTTCGGGTCCAAGGAACAACTCCTGGTGGAGACGCTGCGCTGGAGCGAGCAGGGATTCGCGCAGCGCCGCCGGGCGCTGCTGACCGCCGTCGGCGTGTCGCTCGCCGAGCGGCTCGCCGGCTACATCGACCTCTACCTGCCCGACGAGCGAGCGGACTCGCGGTGGACGTTGTGGCTGGAGGTGTGGACGCGGTCGCCGGCCGATCCGGAGGTATTGGCCGCGAGCGCGGAGATCGAGGGCCCGTGGATGGCGGACCTGCGCGCGCTGATCGCGCCGCATCCGGATCCGGACGGATATGTACTGCGGCTGCACGCGTTGCTGGACGGGCTGGCCACCCGGATCGTGATCGGTGCGCCCGGTCCGTCCCGAGCGGAGATGGCGCGGCAGGCGACCGAGTTCGCGGTGCGCGAGGCGCTGGTGGCCGGGACTGGGCCGGGGTTCGCGAGTGCGATCGCGGAGGGCGGGGGCGGGGCCGGGGAGGCGGCTGCGAATTCGGGTTCGGACGCGGATTCGGGTGCGGGTGCGGGACCGGACTCGGGTGTGAACCACACGAACCGGTGATCCGGGGGTGAATTGCCCCCGTTTCGCGGGCCTCGGCCGCATCGTGGGGGCATGAAGTGGTGGCGGAACCCGAGGCAGCGGCTCGCGTTGATCTGTGCGGTGGCCGCGGCGCTGGTGATCGTGGGGCTGATCAACCGGGACCGCAAGGACGACACCCGGTCGACGGCGGCCGACGGCGCGCGGGTCGCCGCCACGGCGCCGGCACCCACCGGTCCGGTATCGGCGGCGCCGCAGACCCGGCGGGCCAAGCCCGCACCGGTGCCGAAGAACGTACTGCCGGACCTGGTCGGGGTCGACCTGCAACAGGCGTGGGACGGCGCCCGCCGGGCCGGCTACCGATCCGTCACCTCGCACGACGCGAGTGGGCGCGGCCGACGGCAGTTCGTTTTCAGCAATTGGCACGTGTGCGATCAGACTCCCGAGTCGGGCCCGCTGGCCAAGGAACTCCCGGTCGACCTGGGCGTGGTCCGGCACGACGAGAAGTGCCCGGCCGGTGCCGTGCCGACCCGGGCGCCCAAGGTGGTCGACGGACGCATGCCCGGCCTGGTCGGCCGCAGCGTCACCGTGGTCCGCCGGGCGCTGCGCGGCGACGCGCACGTCAAGACCGAGGACCTGGGCGGGAGTCGGCTCGTGCTGATCGAGACGCACTGGATCGTCTGCACCCAGCGCCCAGCCGAGGGGCAACCCGTCGCGGACCCGGTGACCGTGGGCGTGGTCAAGTACGGCGAACGCTGCCCGTGACCGCGCCCGGCTCGACGCCGCCCCGTCGAGTCAGCCGTCGAGCGCCTCACGGGCCGGGTCCACCAGCTTGCGCACGGTGCGGCCGTCGGCGAAGCGGCCGAGTGCCGTCATCGACCAGACGGGACCCTCGCGCACCAGCTTGCACATCAGCACGCCGGTGCGCGGTTCGGTGGCGGACAGGTCGAAGCGCACCAACTCGGCGTCGGTGGTGTCGTCGACCAGGCGACAGAAGGCGCGGGAGACCTCGGTGAACTTCTGCCCCAGGAACGAGTTGACGGTGAACACGAGCCCGGTGACCTGCGGTGGCAACGCGTCCAGCCGGACCACGATCGACTCGTCGTCGCCCTCGCCCTCACCGGTGAGATTGTCGCCGGAGTGCACGATCGCGCCGTTGAGGCCGGACAGCTTCATGAACCAGACGGTGACGACCTTCTTGCCCTGCGCGTCGAACGCGATACAGGACGCGTCGAGGTCGATGCTGCTGCCGGCCTTGGCCGGGTCCCAGCCCAGGCCCATCCGGATCCGGGTCAACGGCGGGGCGCCGGTCTTGACCAGCGAGACCGACTGGTCCTTGCGCAGGCTGACCCGGCCCTTGTCGAGGTTGATCGCTCCACCGGTGTGGGTGCCGCCGACCGGCAGCGGGACGGTGGCCGCCACCGTCGGAGCAGGAGCAGGAGCGGGAGTCGGGGCCGACACCGGGGCCGGCGGAGGCGGTGGCGTCGGCTCCGCAGGCGCGGTGGGCTGCACGGTCACCGGGCGTCGTGGCACCGGCGGCGGGATCGGCGCGGGCCTGGGTGGTTCGTGCGGGAGCAGCGGCGCGACGGGGACCGGCGGCGGCTCATCGGGCGCCGGGGCCTGCGGGCGCGCCGGAGCCGGAGTCGGCACGGTCTGTGCGGGCGTCTCCGGACGCTCCTGTCGCGTGGGCCCGCCCGACGGTGCCGGCGGCGTGCCCGGGCGGCCGGTCGGCGGGGTCGGTTCGTCGTCGACCGCGACGCCGAAGTCGGTGGCGATGCCCGCGAGTCCGTTGGCGTAGCCCTGGCCGACCGCGCGCACCTTCCACGCGCCGCCGCGCCGGTACAACTCCAGCATCGCCAGCGCGGTTTCCCGACCCAGTCCGTGCGGGGTGAAGGTGACCAGCGCTTCGCCGGTGGCATCGCGCACGGTCGCGGTCGGCGGCGCCGTTCCGCCGAAGGTGGCCGGTGTGCCGGGGCCCTCGTCCAGGCTCAGCGTCACCACGATGGTCTGGACGTCCGCCGGCACCGCCGCGGTGTCCACCTGCACGGCGGCCGGTCGGCCCGGTGCGCCCGCGCGCAGTCGCACGCCGGGCCCGGTCGGCTGGTTGTAGAAGACGAAGTCGGCGTCCGTGCGCACCTTTCCGGATGCGGCGAGCAGCAGCGCCGAGACGTCCACGGGCGCCTCGGCGGCGACCTCCACCAGTACGGCAGCCACCGCCAACGGGCAGTTGCCGCCCTTCGTGAGCGTCACCGACATGCGCACCCCTTCGGTTCACGGATCCGACCGGGGTCGGACGCCTCCGAGGTTACCGAGCACGCGCCGCCGTCGCACCGAGGCCCGCGGTCCGCACCGCCGCCGCCCGGTGGCTCGTCCGCACTCGGGTCAGCGGCGGATCAGGCCCGCGTCGTAGGCCAGTAGGCCCGCCTGGGTGCGGTTCGCGCACTCCAGTTTGGTGAGCATGCGGGAGACGTAACTCTTGACGGTGGTCTCGCTCAGGAACAGTCGGTCGGCGGTCTGCGCGTTGGACAACCCCTCGCCGATGCAGGTGAGTACCTCGATCTCGCGCTCGGTCAACGACGCGACGGCCAGTACGGCGCGCTCGCGGGCCGCGTTGCGTCCCGAGGACGCGGTGACCAGGTCGCGGGTCACCGCCGGAGACAGCACGGTGTGTCCGTCCATCGCGACCCGAACCAGACCGATCAGATCCTCCGGCGGGGTGTCCTTGAGCAGGAACCCGGCCGCGCCCGCGTGCAACACGCGCAGGATGTACTGCTCCAGACCGAACGTGGTCAGCACGATCACCCGAGGCGCGTTCGGCAGGTCGACGATCTGTTCGATCGCGGTCAGCCCGTCCACTCCCGGCATGTGCAGGTCCATCAGCACCAGGTCGGGCCGATGGCGCAGGACCGACTCGACCGCCTCCGCGCCGTCGTACGCCTCGCCGATCACCTCGATGTCGTCGGCCACGCCGAGAATCGTGCGCAGGTGCGCGCACACCATACGTTCGTCGTCGACGAGCAGGACGCGGATCATGCGGGGTCTCCGGATTTCGTGGTCGATGCGCCGGCCGGTAGTACGGCGAGCAGTTCGTAGCCGCCGTCGGGCAGCGGGCCGGTACGCAGCGTGCCGGCCACCAGTTCGACCCGCTTGCGCAGACCGAGCAGGCCGCTGCCACCAGTGCCCAGGGCGACGTCGGCGACCCGGGTGGGAGCCGAGTTTCGCACGGTGATCTGCACCTCGTCGCCCACGTAGTGCAGTCGTACGTCCACCACCGCGCCCGGCGCGTGTTTGTGCACGTTGGTCAATGCCTCCTGGACGACTCGATAGGCGGCCCGACCGACCACCGGCGAGGTGGCGTACGGCTCGCCCAGGGTGAGTACGTCGACGGATACGCCCGCCGAGCGCGAGTCGGCCACCAGATCGGACACGTCGAGCACCGCGCGCGGCGCGGCCACCACCGAACCCATCTGCTGCTCCGACCGGGTGACCGCGACCAGAGTGCGCAATTCCTCCAGCGCCTTGCAGCCCACCAGGCGCAGTTCCTCCGCCGTCGCGCGCACGTCCTCCTCCCGGGCCCGGGTGCGCAGGGCACCCGCCTGGAGCACCATCAGGCTGACCCGATGGGTGATCACGTCGTGCATCTCGCCCGCGATCCGGGCCCGTTCCTCCATCCGCACCTGCTCGAAGAGCAACTCGCGTTCGCGCTCGGCCCGATCGAGGCGATCCAGGCGCAATCGGCGGCGCACGGCGACATAGAGGCCGAGCAGCGCCGGCACCAGCGCCACGCCGGCGCCGCCGACGATGCTCGGCGCGTCCGGGTGGTTCCACGGTTGGGCGACCGTCAGCACCAGGGCGGCGATCAGTGCGACCGCGCGCCGCCGGTCCTCCAGGTAGGCCCCGGCGGCGTAGGCCGCGAAGAAGAGCGCGTGGGTGGGAAACAGCAGGGACACGGCACAGATCGCCACCCCCGAGCCGAACGGCGCGCGCCGGCGATCGAGCAGCAGCCCGCCCGCCAGCACCGCGCTCACCTGGTGCGTGTACGGCCAGTCGACCAGACCCGGGTCCCGCCCCATGCGCAGGGCCAGGCCCAGCGCGACGGCGATCGCCGAGACCAGTACGTCGAACCCGAACGAGCGGCGGGTCGCCGACCAGGCACGGAAGCTCACCCGGCCACGGTAGCCGGGCCCGGACCCCGGCCGCCGCAGCAGCGACGGTGCGCCGGCGAGGGACGCCGGCGCACCGTCGGATCGGGCGGCGGTGTCGATCATCGAAGGGTGGTCATTCCGTGGAGATCGCGGCCAGTACGTTCATCCGCGAGGCCCGCAGGGCCGGCAGCAGGGCGGCGAGCAGGCCCACCACGCCCGCGCCGACGACGACCTCGGCGATGGTCAGCCACGGGATGGTCAACACATCGAGGCCCTGCGATGCCAACATGCGCTGCGCCGCGACCCCCCAGCCCACCCCGAGGGCGAGCCCGAGCACCGCGCCGAACACCGCGATCACCGCCGATTCCAGCCGGATCATCCGCCGCAGTTGTACGCGCGACATGCCGATCGCCCGGAGCAGTCCGATCTCGCGCGTGCGCTCGATCACCGACAGGGCCAGCGTATTCACCACACCCAGGATGGCGATGATGATCGCGAGCCCGAGCAGGCCGTAGACCATTTGCAACACCAGGTTGGTCTGGTCCTGCACGGTCTGCTTGTAGTCCGCCTGATCGCGCAGTTGCACCTGCGGGAAGGGCTTGAGCGCGTTGTCCAGGGCCGCCCGCACCTGCGAACTCTTGGACCCGTCGGCGGTGTTGGCCATGATCACCGAGTCGAGCAGCTCCGGGACCAGCTTGCTCAGCGTCTCCAGGCCGACCATGCCGCCGCCGGCGGTGGCCAGCCCGATGCCCTCGTCGTCGATCACCGCGCCGATCCGCAGCTCCGCACTCCTGCCGTTGGGCGTGCGCAGCGTCACCGTGCCGCCGATGCCGAGGTGACGACCCTTCACATAGGACTTGGGCAGCGTGATCCGGCCCGCGGCCAGCCCGTCGGCGGCGTTGCCGGCGGTGTACTTCTGCTTCAACATCCCGTCGATGCCCGGGTCGGCGCCGGTCACCGAGATGGTCTCGGCCGACCCGTTGAAGACGACCTTCGCCTCGGTCTCGCGTTGGCGCACCACGTCGCGTACGCCGGGCACCTTGCGCACCGTCTCCGCCACGTTCGGGGCGAAGTTGAGCCCGCCGGTGCTCTCCAGGGTGAAGTCGGCGCCCAGACGCTGGTCGATCTGCTTGCCCACCGAGTCCTTCATCGACGTGGCCACCACCGACAGCGAGGCGACCAGCGCGACGCCGATCATCAGTGCGGCGGCCGTGGCGCCGGTGCGACGCGGGTTGCGCAGCGCGTTTTCCCGGCTGAGCCGGCCGACCGTGCCGAACAGGCGCGGGAACGTGCCCGCGAGCCACGGGATCACCAGGCGGGCCAGCACCGGTCCGAGCACGATGAACCCGACCAGCGTGCCGCCCAGGCCGCCGCCCAGGGCCAACCCGTGCGCCGGGTCCAGCTTGGTCGCGGACGCGCCGGTCGCCAGCCCGATCGCGCCGAGCACGGTGACCACACCGCCGCCGATCGCCCGGCCGCGCAGCGACTTCGCCGGCGGCGCGCCCGCCTCGCGCAGCGCGGCCATCGGGCTCACCCGGGCCGCCCGGCGAGCGGGCAGATAGGCGGCGACCACGGTGACCAGCACGCCCACCGCGTAGGCGATGATCGGTGTCGCGGGTTTGATCTCCAGCGGGGTGCCCTTGAGGTCGACGCCGACCGCGCTCATCAGCGTCAACAGCCCCTGCCCGAGCCCGAATCCGCCGAGCAGGCCCAGCGTGGAGCCGACCACCGCGAGCAGCAGCGCCTCCACGAGCACCGAGCGGTTCACATCGGCCCGACTGGCTCCGATCGCGCGCATCAGCCCCAGTTCGCGGGTGCGTTGGGCGACGAGCATGGAGAAGGTGTTGAAGATCAGGAAGGTGCCCACCAGCAGCGAGACGCCGGCGAAGCCGAGCAGCGCGTACTTGATCACATTGAGCGCCTGGCCCAGGTCGGCGGAGGCGGCGTCGGCCTCCTCCTCCCGGGTCTTGAGCTCGAAGCCCGCGCCGAGCTTGGCCGCGACCCGGGCCTTGAGCTCCTTCTGGTCGACGCCCGGCTGCGCGGTGAGCGACACCGAGGTGACCACGCCGGGCTTGCCCAGCAGTCGGGCCCGGGCCGCGGTGCCGTCCAGGAACAGCAGGGTCACGCCCGGGTTGATGGTCTTGTAGTCGGCCAGCCCGACCACGGTCGGAGCGAATGTGCCCGGCGCGGCGATCACCTGCACCCTGTCGCCGATCCGGACCTTGTTGTGGTCGGCCGCGTCGCTGTCCAGCACGACCTCGTCGGGCCCCTGTGGTGCGCGGCCCTTGCCGAGCCTGACCGGGGACTGCTTGTTCGGGAACCAGTCGGCCGCCTGCACCTGTGGCTCCGAGGTCAGGCCGACCTTCTTGCCCTTGCCGTCGACGACGATCACGTTGGTGACCACGACGTCGGGATGCGCGTCGGCGACGCCGGGCACCGCGCGCGCGGTGGCCACGGCGCTCTCGGGCACCGTCGGCTGCTGGCCGGTGCGGCCGAGCCGGTCCTCGCGGAACTCGGACTTGGGCTTGACCGTCACGTCGGCCGCGGCGGTGCGGGAGAGGTCGTGGAAGGTCTTGCTGATCGTGTCGGTGAACATCAGGGTGCCCGCCACGAACGCGACCGACAACAGGATCGCGAGTGCGGACAGGACCATTCTCGCCTTGTGCGCGAGGAAGCTGCGGAACGTGGCCTTCAACATGGCGCCGCCTCAGCTCGTCGCGCGGGCGAAGCGCTGCATGCGCGCCAGCACCGTGTCCGCGGTCGGCGACAACATCTCGTCCACGACCCTGCCGTCGGCCAGGAACAGCACCCGGTCCGCGTAGGACGCCGCATTGGGGTCGTGGGTGACCATCACGATGGTCTGGCCCAGGTCGTAGACACTGCTGCGGAGGAAACCGAGCACCTCGGCGCCGGAGCGCGAGTCGAGGTTGCCGGTCGGTTCGTCGCCGAAGATGATCTGCGGCTTGCTCGCCAGCGCCCGGGCACACGCCACACGCTGCTGCTGACCGCCGGAGAGCTCGCTGGGCCGGTGCTTGAGCCGGTCGCGCAGACCGACCGTGTCGATCACGGTGTCCAGCCAGGCCGGGTCCGGCTTGACCCCCGCGATGTCCATCGGGAGCGTGATGTTCTCCAGTGCGGTCAGGGTCGGCAGCAGGTTGAACGCCTGGAAGATGAAACCGATCTTGTCCCGCCGCAGTCGGGTCAGTTCCTTGTCCTTGAGCCCGGTGATCTCGGTGTCGGCGATCCAGCTCTGCCCGGAGGTGACCGAGTCCAGGCCCGCGAGGCAGTGCATGAGGGTGGACTTGCCGGATCCGGACGGGCCCATGATCGCGGTGAACCGACCGCGGCCGATCTCCACGTCGACCGAGTCCAGCGCGATGACCCGGGTCTCACCCTCGCCGTAGCACTTGGTCAGCCCTCGGGAAGCGGCCGCGCTGCCCTTGGCCCGATCGTCGTGATCGATGCGCCGGTATTCGTCCGGCGCGGCGGGCCGGGTCGCCGGGGGAGTCGTGGTCGGGGGGCGCCGGCGGTTTCCGGGAGGCATGCGGTGTGCTCCTTGACTGGGGGTCCTGACACCTCCTCAGCCTCCGGTCCGGGCGGGTGGGCTCGATAGCCGCGAACGTGCCCAGCGCTGTCACTAAAGTTGCATCCTGTTTGCCCTTTGTTGCCGGCCCGTCGCGCGTCGATTCGGCCGGCGTACGTTGCCGGGCCCGCCGCGTCGTCGGGCCCTCCCCTCACGCCGTCGAGGTCAGCCGGGCCAGCACCAGTCCGCCCACGATCAGCGCGAGCGCCGCGATCCGGCCCGCGCTCAGCGCGTCGTGCTGGAACGTGATGCCCAGCGTGATCGCGCCGACCGTGCCGATCCCGGTGAACGCCGCGTAGGCCGTACCCACCGGCAGATCGCGCATGGCCAGTGACAGCAGGTACACCGCCGTCGCCCCGAGCACGACGCAGATCGCGGTCGGCAGCGGTTTGCTGAACCCCTCGGTGGGCTTGATGCTCTGCGACCACACCACCTCGACGAGGCCCGCGCCGAGCAGGATCAACCAGGCCATCAGTACGCCTCCACGAGTGAGCGCCCCAGCTCCGCGGCGCGGCCGAGCGCCTGCGCGTGCGAGGACACGTGCTGCTCCCGGCGCTCGGCGAGCCCGGGGTCCACGAGTGTGTTGGTCAGTTCGGTACCGAGCACGATCGCGTCCGAGATCGCGTAGTGCCCGGTGAAGAAGTCGACGAGGTAGCGCGTCTGGTGGTCGAACGGCGCCCGGGGCGTGCCCGGCAGGTACGAGCCGCCGCGCGCCGAGGCCACCACGAAGCGGCGCGGCGCCAGCGACATCTTCGGGAAGGTGACCTGGTCGATCCAGCTCTTGAGCTGCGCGGGCACGCCGAAGTTGTACATCGGCGCGCCGATCAACACGACGTCCGCGGCGACCAGTTCGGCCAACAGCGGTTCGACCGTGTCCCACGCCTTGCGCTGCTCGGGCGTGCGGACCGCGCGCGGGTAGTCGGCGATCTCGGTGATCCCCTCGCGCAGCATCGTGTCGCAGATCTCGGTCCAGGGCTGGTCGATCGGTGGCACGGGACGGGCGGTGAGGTCGCGGTGGGTGTACTCGGCGTCCGGCCGCGCGGTGCGCCACGCGTCGGCGAAGGCCGCGCCCAGGGTCCGGGAGAAGGAGTCGGCGCGGGCGCTGGAGTCGAGGTGCAGAAGGTGCGGCATGGGTGCTCCCGAAGATTAAGTGGACGTGGTGTCCGCTTTCCTGGGAGGACCGTAACAGCTAAGTGGACAGCATGTCCACTTGCTGGTTAGGGTGGGGAACATGACGAAACGCACCGACTTGCTCACGGGCCTCCCGGTCGCCGAAGACGGTGCGGCGCGACCGCGGGAGCGCGCCGACGCGGCCCGGAACCGGGCCCGGGTGCTGGCCGCCGCCGAGGAACTGTTCGCGGCCGGCGACCCGGCCGAGGTCACGATGGAGGACATCGCCAAGGCCGCGGGCATCGGCCGCGGCACGCTGTATCGCCGCTACCCGGACCGGGCCTCGATCGCCCGTGCCCTGCTGGACGAACACGAGCGCGCGCTGCAACACGAAATCCTGCGCGGCGCGCCCCCGTTGGGCCCGGACGAAGACGATCCGGCGGAGCGCCTGACGGCCTTCTACGCGGCGATGGTCGACCTGCTGGAGCGACACGTACACCTGCTCCTGGGCGCGGAGACCGGCAGCGCGCGCTACCGCACCGGCGCCTACGGCTTCTGGTACACGCACGTGCGCGTCCTGACAGCGGATCACCCGGACCCCGAGGCACTCGCGGACACACTGCTCGCCCCGCTGGCCCCGGAGATCTACCGCCGACAGCGCGAACAGGACATCTCCCCCGACCGCATCAAGAACGCCCTGGCAACCCTGGCCCGGGGCGTACTGACGGGCGGCGGAGCGAAGCCCCCCGAATAATCGGCCGACCCGACGGCGGCCCGTCGCTACGCTGCCGTCGCATGATCGAATACGGCGCGTGCGATGACCTGTTCCCGCACGACGACCTCGTGCGGGCCCTCGACCTCGGCCTGGTCGTCCGCCGCTCGCACCCCGAACTCCCGTTGTCCATCTACACCTACACCCGCACCTGCGTGTTCGAGCGGCGCTGGACTCCGGTGACCCTGCGCTGCCGCGGGCTGATCCTGGAGGACACGACCGGGCGCGTCGTCGGTCCCGCGCTGCCCAAGTTCTTCGGCCACACCGAGCACGAACTCGGCAAGGCGTACGCGCCGTCGCTGCCCGACGACGGGTTCGAGGTCTTCGACAAGGAGGACGGCTCGCTGGGTCTGGTCTTCCACTACGCCGGTCGGTGGCGGGCCGCGTCCAAGGGGACCTTCACGTCCCGCCAGGCCGGCTGGGCGCAGGCATGGCTGGACGAGCGGGCCGGCGAAACGCTCGATCCCGAGGTCGGCTACGTCACCGAGATCATCCACCCGGACAACCGCATCGTCGTGGACAACGGCGCGGAGCACACCCTGGTGTTGCTCGCCGTGGTGGGCCGGGACGGCGTCGAGCAGCCGTTGGCCGCGCATGCCGATACCTGGATCCGGATGGGCGGCCGGGTGGTTCGCTCGTGGCCGGCCGCCTCGTTGGCCGAGGTGGTGCGCGCGGCGCGGGACAATCGTCGGCTCGACGGGGTGCCGGTCGACGGTATGGCGGCCGAGGGTTGGGTGTTGCGCCACGCCTCCGGGCTGCGGGTCAAGGTCAAGCTCGCGGACTACGTGCGGTTGCATCGCATCCTCACCGGGGTGAGCGAACGCGACATCTGGCGCTACCTGGGCATGCAGCGCTTCGCCGACCGCGACCCCGGTCCGGTCGCCTACGCGCTGTCCTGTGCGACATCGGAGGTGACCGAGCAGACCGTCCCCTTCGACGCGCTTCTCGACCTGGTGCCCGACGAGTTCGACGCATGGGTGCGCTCCGTCGCGAACCGGCTGACGCGGGAGGCCGAAGCCGTCGAGACGGCCACCCGGACGGCGTTCACGGCGGCGGCCCACCTCCTTGACGACCGCGCCGCGTTCGCCCGGGCAGCGGCGTCGCACCAGGATGTGCGGGTCAGGGCAGGCATGTTCCAACTCCGCGACGGTCGCCCTGTCGACCTCCCGATCTGGCGCTCCCTCAAGCCGGGCCCGACGCCACCGTTCCGCCCGGACGAGGACGGCTGAGGATCGAGGATCCCGTGCGATCGGTCGATCGGCGCCTCACCCCTCGCCGGGCACCCCCATCCGCAGCCGATTCCCGTCCGGGTCCGTCAAGTGCACCTCCCGGCCCCAAGGCGCTTCCTCGACCGCCACGCCGAACTCCCGGGCCGGCCCGTCGACGTCCGCCACCCGCAGATACACCAACGTGTCCGGCCGCGCGTCGCCCGTGTGTTCGCTCAGGAACAGCCGCACATCGCCCCGGGCGATGGACACGAACGCCGGGAAGCCCGGCTCGAACCGATGTTCCCACTCGCGGACGAAGCCCAGCCGCGTGTACCAGGCGACGGAAGCGGGGGCGTCGGCCACGCGCAGGATCGGGATCGCTTCTTCCTTCATGGCGCGGATGGTCCCAGGCGGCGCCGACACCCGAACCCTTGTGTCAGCGGGCGCCGTGCGGGTAACGGGGTCGGCGGGGTGCACCGATCGATGCCCGCACCCGCCGCAGGCACCTGCCGTATCTGGAGGACCCATGGCCATCGCGTCCGTCAATCCGGCCACCGGAGAGACGATCGAGGAGTTCGCCGAACTGAGCGAACCCGAGATCGAGGCCCGGATCGCCCGGTCCGACGAGGTGTTCCGGGCGCACCGGCGGGACTCCTACGAGGTCCGTGCCAAGGCGATGCGCCGAGCCGCCGACCTGCTCGACGCGGACCGGGCCGAGGTCGCGGCGACGATGACGGCGGAGATGGGCAAGACGCTCGCCGCCGCCGAGGCCGAGGTGGCCAAGTGCGCCCGGTTGTGTCGGTTCTACGCCGATCGGGCGGCGGCCTTCCTGGCCGACGAGCCGGCCGACGCGCAGGCGGTCGGCGCGCGCAAGGCGTACGTGCGGTACGAGCCGCTCGGTCCGGTGCTGGCCGTGATGCCGTGGAACTTCCCGCTGTGGCAGGCGATGCGGTTCGCCGCGCCCGCGTTGATGGCGGGCAATACCGGGCTGCTCAAGCACGCGTCGAACGTGCCGCGGACCGCGCTGTACCTGGGCGACTTGTTCACCCGGGCGGGTTTTCCCGAAGGGGCCTTCCAGGCGCTGTTGATCGGGTCCGCGCGGGTCGAGCGGGTCTTGAGCGATCCGCGCGTGGTGGCCGCCACGCTGACCGGCAGCGAGGGCGCCGGGCGTTCGATCGCCGCGATCGCCGGCCGCGAGCTGAAGAAGACCGTGCTCGAACTGGGCGGCTCGGACCCCTTCCTGGTGTTGCCCTCCGCCGACGTCGAGGCCGCCGCCAAGGTCGCCACCACCGCCCGCACCCAGAACAACGGGCAGAGCTGCATCGCGGCCAAACGCTTCATCGTGCACACCGACGTCTACGACGCGTTCGCCGCGGCGTTCACCGCGAACATGGCCGCGCTCCGGGTCGGCGACCCGACCGCCGAGGGCACCGACATCGGCCCGCTCGCCCAGGAACAGGGCCTGCGCGACGTCACCGAACAGGTCGAGGACGCCCGGGCCAAGGGGGCCCGGATCCTGTGCGGTGGCGAGCGACCCGCAGGCCCCGGCTGGTACTACCCGCCGACCGTGGTCGCCGAGCTGACCCCGGAGATGCGGATGTACCGCGAGGAGGTGTTCGGCCCGGTCGCCGGCCTGTACCGGGTCGCCGACCTGGACGCGGCGATCGAGCTGGCCAACGCGACGCCGTTCGGCCTGGGGGCCAACGCCTGGACCGACGACGAGGCCGAACAGCAGCGCTGCGCGGCCGAGTTGGAGGCCGGCGCGGTATTCCTCAACGGCATGGTCACCTCGCACCCCGAACTGCCCTTCGGCGGCGTCAAGACCAGCGGCTACGGCCGCGAACTCGCCCGACCGGGCATCCGCGAGTTCTGCAATGCCAAGACGGTCTGGGTGGGCGGCGGCTGACGGGGCAGACGTCCCGACGTGGACACCCGGCTTTGGATCCTGATCGGCGTCGCGGCGCTCGTGTTCGTGGTGACGCTGGTGATCGTGGTCGTCCTGGTCCGCAGGTTGTGGCGGACCTGGCGGCTGGTGCGCGGCCCGGACGCGAGCACGCGCGACCGGGCGTTGTTCCTGGGCGCGCTGATCTACGCGATCAGCCCGGTGGATCTGCTGCCCGACCCGATCCTGATCGACGACATCGTGGTGCTGCTGTACGCACTGCGCGAACTCGGCTCGGCCGGCGGCGTGCGTACCGGCGTCCGTGCGGGCGTGCGGCACGGCGCGGGCGCGCTCGCCCGCACCCGGCCGCCGCGGAGCTGACCCACCGCCCGATCGCGGCCTCAGCGGTTCGTCGGCCCCGGGTCCGCGGCGGAGCCGCCGCCCACGTCGATGCGCACCTGCGCGCCCGCGATCGTCCAGGCGAAATAGGGCAGCGCGGCCGCGAGCGCCGCTCGGCGGGCCGTGCGTTCCGCCTTGGCCAGGCCGAATCGTTCCTGGAAGACCTGCGTGCTGCGCCGGCCACCGGCGTGGGCCGCGAGGTGCCACCCCGGCGCGCTCGCGGCGGCCGGCAGGTGGGCGCGCAACACACCTCCCGCCCATTCGACCTCGGTCAGCTGCGTCCAATCCAGGTGGGAGACCTTGCCGCGAAAGGAGGTTCGGGTGATGCCGACGCCGTCGATCCGCACCGTGGGCACGGTCAGCGGGATGAAGCACATGATGATCGGCACGGTGACATAGGCCAGGGGCAGTCCGAGGTAACTCCGGATCGGGGCCGCATCCTCGTCGGCGGTCCCGAACAGGCCGCCGACGAGCGCCAGCACGATCAGCGCGCCGCCGTGCCAGGCGACCAGCCGGAGCAGGCGCACCCCGCGTCGCGCCGGCAGGACCAGCCCGGCGGGATCGACGCCGGCCGGGACACCGCCGTGCGGATCGTGACCGGCGTCGGTGGGGCCGAGCGCGCGACTGGGCGCGGCGTCCGGCGTGTAGACGAAGGCGTGCAGCCCGCCGGGCAACGCGATGACCGCGCGGGTCGCCGGATCCCCGGCGCACCACACGCGCGTGACACCGGACGCGCGCACCTGTTGCAACACCTCGGCCCTCCAGCGCACGCCGACTTCGAGCAGCGTCTCGCCGTTCGCCTTGAGCAGCCGGATGCCCTCCATCGGATACCCGTCCTGGTGCTCCACCCGCGTGAAGGTGAACGGCACCGGCACCCACGGGTGTTCTCGCAACACCCGACGCATCGTCCGGCTCGTGCCGCGGTGAATGGAGAACCTCGCGGAGACCACGAGCAGGAAAACGATCGTGAACACCACGCCGACCAGCGCCGACGCGATCGCCCCCGGCGCGTCCGGAAGCCCGTACCCGTAGCCGAGCGTCCCGCCGGAGATCACCAGCCCGTAGGCCAACCCCCGTAGCCGCTTCCGGAGTTCGTGTCCGCGAGCACGATCGATGTGGGCCGCGACCCCGGGCGAATCGATCGCCGCCCCCGGTGCGGGCGTCTGTTCGAATATCTCGGACACGGTAGCCCCCCGACTCATCCCGAATCCGGGGAGCCTAACCGCAGTGCCGCCCGTCGGCCCAGCCGAATCGGGTGACTCCCTTGCCCCGGGCGGAATTTCGAGGCAGCCGAAAGCGGCGGGGCAGGGCGCTACCGCTGCCGGATCACCGCCTCCTGCACCACCGACGCGACGAGCACCCCGTCGTGGTTGTAGAACTCGCCCATCGCCAGCCCGCGCGCGTCCTGGGCGGACGGCGACGCCTGCGCGAACAACAACCACTCGTCGGCGCGGAACGGACGCAGGAACCACACCGCGTGGTCGAGCGAGGCCATCTGCAGCTTCGACGGATCGGTGATGTACGGCTTGGCCGCGGTGCCCGCGAGCGTCAGGTCGGACATGTAGGTCAGTCCGCACACGTGCAGCAGCGGGTCGTCCGGAAGCTGCTTCGCGGCCCGCATCCACACCCGCTGATGCGGAATGCCGTCCACGATGTGGGTGCCCGGCGCCCGGTCCTCCGGAACGAAGCGCAGGTCCATCAGCAGTCGGGTCTGCGACTCCTCGTAGTGCGCGCGCTCCTCGGCGGACAACTGCTCGTACGGATCCGGGAGGTCCTCCGGCAGCGGTACGTCCGGCATCGCCCGGCGGTGCCCCGGGGTCTCCTCGGCCACCTTGAAGGACGCCGACAGCGTGAAGATCACCGCGCCGTGTTGTACGCCGGTCACGCGCCGGGTGGCGAACGAGCGCCCGTCCCGGACCCGGTCGACCTGGTACACGATGGGTGCGGTGGTGCTGCCGGGGCGCAGGAAGTAGCTGTGCAGCGAGTGCACGTGTCGGTCCGGAACCACGGTGCGGCCCGCCGCCACCAGGGCCTGGGCGGCGACCTGGCCGCCGAAGGCACGCAGCGGCGCGCCGGCGTGGCACCAGCCCCGGAAGATGTTCTCCTCGATCTGCTCCAAGCGCAGCAGGTCGAGGAAGGTCTCGGCCCGGCCAGGGCCCTCGTCGGCAAGATCGTGTTCGCTCACCCTGCCCATGATGGACTACGGCCGCCGCTCAGCCCGCCGCGGCCAGGAACGACCGGACGATCGGCCCGGCGGATCGACCGCCGGTGAGGCCGCCCTCGACCCAGACCGCGACCGCGATGTCGCCGCGGTAGGCGACCATCCAGCCGTTGTTCGGCTTGCCGCCGCCGACCTCGGCGGTGCCGGTCTTGGCGCCCACGTCGCCGCCGAGCCCGCCGAGCGAGTCCCGCGCGGTGCCCTCGGTGACCACCGACCGCATCAGCGTGCGCAACCGGCTGCTCACCGCGGGCGAGAGTGCCCGCGGGGCCTGCCACCGGTCCGCCTGGTCGGTGAGCAGGTGCGGTTGGCGGAACGTACCGGACTTCGCGGTGGCGACCACCGAGGCCATGGTGAGCGGGTTCATCTGCACCTGGCCCTGGCCGATCATGTTCGCGGCCTTCATGGTGTCGTCGGTCGCGGCGGGCACCCGGCCGTCGAAGGAGACGATCCCGGTCTTCCAGTCGCCGCCGATGCCGAAGCAGTCGTGCGCCATCGTGGCCAGGTCGGAGCCGGTGAGCTTGCCGGACAGGTTCGCCATCGTGGTGTTGCAGGACTGGGCGAAGGCGAGCTTGAAGGTGCCCTCGGGGAAGGCGCGCCCCTCGGAGTTGGTGAACCGCATGCCGCCCGCGTTCGCCGATTCGGGGCAGCCGACCCTGTCGTCCAGGTCGACCACGCCCTTGGTCAGCAGCGTCGCCGCCGAGACGATCTTCAGGGTCGAGCCGGGCGGGGTGGTGCCCAGGAACGCGGTGTTCGGCCCGCCGGCCGGGTTGTTCGCGACCGCGACGATCTCTCCCGTACTGATCCGCACCGCCGCCAGCGAGGTGGTTCGCGACTCGTTCCGGACCGCCTGCTCGGCCGTCGCCTGGAGTGTGGCGTCGAGCGTGGTTTGCACGCCGCCGTCCGCGGGCGGCGCGCTCTGCACCACGCCGACCGTGCCGAGCTGCTTGACCGTGGCGCTCGTGCTCGCGTCGACCAGCAGTACGGTGCCGCCCGCCTCGGCCTGTTCGCCGGGCCGGGCCTTGCTCGCCAGGCCGGTCCGGATCGCGGCCAGCGAGGGGTACTCGGTCGGCGACAACTCCGAGCCGTCGCGCGCGCGCAGCACGTCGCCGCCTGCCCCGTCCCGGTTGGGCTCCAGCCGGAGCCGGGTGGTCGCGGTCAGGTCCGGGTGCAGCGCGTTCGGCGCCCAGTTCACCAGGTAGCCCCGGACCGGGGTCTTGGCGACGGTCAGCACCCCGGTGTACGTCCACTCGCCGGCGCCCCGCAGCGTCAGGTGGGCCTCGAACCCCACCGGGACGCCGCCGTCCGGCTGTTGGGGTCGCGCCTCGCCCACGATCAGCCGGCGACTGCCCACCCGGAGCCCGTCGTCCAGCCCCACCAGCGCCGCGCCCGCCGCGGTCGGATCGGTGGTGAGCGCGCCCGCGCCGGACCAGTTGCCCGTCTGCCACTCGGCGAGGAAGCGCCGCGCGGCATTGCGCGGGCTCTGCTCCGCGGTGCCCGCCGTCGCGGACTCGGCGGACTTCGCGTTCGCGGTCGATAACGGGTCGTCCTGCTTCAGGAACGAGTAGGCCCCGTAGCCCGTACCGACGACCAGCAGCAGGGCCGGCACGAGGAACACCCAGCCGTGCCGGCGCCGGTCTTCGTGGTGCCCGTCGTAGTCGTCGTAGGTGTCGTAGCCGTCGTGCTCGCGGTCGTCCCGGTAGTTCCGGTCGTGCTCTGCGTCGCGCATGCCCCACCTCACCCGGTACCGCCGATCCCCACGACGGGACAGCGAGTGTACGAGGCAGCCAAAGGGTCGGTGTGCCCAGGGGCGTTGGCACATCACGAGGAAAGATCATTTGTTCGAACGGAATCGGTGTTCGAACAACGGCGTCACCCCGCGAGCAGGACCACCAACCGCGCGGTGAGCTCGTCCGCGCGGGCGCCCATCACCCGGAAGGATTCGAGCGGTTCGCCCATCGGGTCGTCGAGCTCGTCGGCGGGGCGGGCCAGACGGTTGGCCGGTCGCAGGGTGTCGACCGAGGCCGCCCAGTCGGCCACCGGCAGTTCGCCGCGCGGGCCGAACCGCTCGCCCAGCCGCACGAGTTCGCCGAGCAGGAAGGTGCGGGGCAGGGCCTCGGCGGCGAGCGCGTCGATCGCCCAGTGGTGTTCGCGCGACATGCCGATGACCAGGTCGGCCGCGCGCAGCAACTCGGCGGTGAGTTTGCGGCTGCGGTGCGCGCCCGGGTCGATCCCGTACTCGTGCAGCACCAGCGCGCTGTTGTCCGCCATCGGCCGGGAGTTCCAGTCGATGGTGCCCGCGGAGGAGACCTCGACGGGCAGCGTCGATGTGGCCAGCCGGTGCCGCAGCATCGCCTCGACCAGGGGGGAGCGGCAGATGTTCCCGCTGCAGACGACCAGTATCGATGCGCTCACGCTGCGGATCCTATGGCCGCACCGATCGTCGGGCCGGGCCGCCCCGACCGCGGATCCCCAACGGGGCTGACGGGTGGTCAGTAGGCTGTGCCCCCCGTGGGGGACGGGAACGGCGCAGCGAAATGGGGCGAGGGGTTGTTCGGGATCATCCGGCCGTGCCGGCACCGACTGTCGGAGAAGCTGCAGAGCGAGTGGATGGCGCATCTGTGCGGCATGTGTCTCGCGCTGCGTGACGACCACGGTCAGGCGGCCCGGGCCGCCACCAACTACGACGGGCTGATCATCTCGGTCCTGGTCGAGGCCCAGTCCGCGCGGCCCGCGGCGGACGGCCGACGCCGGGCCGGGCCGTGCCCGCTGCGCGCGATGCGGCGGGCCGACGTGGCGATGGGCGAGGGGGCCCGGTTGGCCGGTGCGGTGTCCCTGGTGCTCGCGTCGGCGAAGATGCGCGATCACATCGACGACGGCGACGGGGTGTACAAGCGGCGCGCGGTGGCCGGTGGCGCGCGCCGGGTCGCCGAGCGCTGGGCCCGGCAGGGTGCGGACGCCGCGCTGGAGGTCGGCTTCGACACGGCCGTGCTGGTCGAGGCGGTGGATCGGCAGGTCGAGATCGAGGCGTCGGCCGGACCGGGGGTGTCCGTGCTGACCGTGACCGAACCCACCGAGACCGCGACCGGCGCCGCGTTCGCGCACACCGCGGTGCTGGCCGAACGACCGGACAACGCCGAGTCGTTGGCCGAGGCGGGCCGGTTGTTCGGGCGACTCGCGCACCTGCTCGACGCGGTCGAGGACATCCACGCCGACCGCGCGGCGGGCGCCTGGAATCCGCTGTTGGCCACCGGGACCGGACCGGACGAGGCGCACCGGTTGTGCCGCGACGCGGCGACCGGGATCCGGCTCGCGCTGGCCGAGGTCGAGTTCGTCGACGGCGTGCTCGTGCACCGGCTGCTCGTGCACGAGATCGACGAGGCGATCGACCGGTCCTTCCGGCATGCGGGCTTCCCGGTCGAGGCGCCGTCCTGTTCGGTCGCTGGCAGGCACGGCAACGGTTGCGCCAAGCACGGCGAGCGAACCGAACGCCGCCTGGCCGCGCGCCCCGAGGGTTCCTGGCCCAACCAGCAGCCGCCCTACCCGCAGCCGCCGAACCAGCAGCCGCCCGGGAGCCCGTACGACCCGAACAGCCCGTGGGGTCCGCCCGGCGGCCCGACCCCGCCACCGCCGCCGCCCGGCGGGCACAACGTGTTCGTCGCGTGCGCGATCTGGGCCGGGTTGTGCTGTACGTGCCAGTGGTGTTGCCGGGAGGAGTTCGAGGACCCGTGCACCGGCCGGCAGCGGCAGGGTTGTTGCCACAAGTGCGACTGCGGGGACTGCTGCGACGGTTGCGACTGCTGTGGCAACTGTTGTGAATGCGGGGAATGTTGCTCCTGCGACTGCTCCTGCTGAACCCCTGAATATCTCCCCGAAAGGTGCGTAAATTCCCCGAACTGGCATTCGATGGTGAAATCGCCCAACCGTAACGTCTTGGCAAAGCATCTTCGGTCCGATTGACCCTGCTTTCGCCGCCCAACCACGATCAGCGATGACCGGGTGTCGCGCCATCGGCACCCGGCGTCACCGATCTCGGGCCGGTTCCGCCGGCCCGATGCCGTGTGCCCCCCGGGGCGCGCGGCAGACGGGAGGGGGCCGGTCATGCACGACACGACGCACACCGCACAGGCGACACGTCCATTGCCCCGCATCACCGAACTGCCCGGCGGCACCCCACTGCGCGCCGGGCAGTCGGCATCGGACCCGCTGCCGCGCGACCGGGTCACCCTGGTCGTGCCGGCCCGCAACGAAGCCCGCAACCTGCCCTGGGTGCTGCAACAGATACCCGACGGCGTCGACGAGGTCCTGCTGATCGACGGCGACTCCACCGACGCCACGTCGTTGATCACCCGCCACTACCTGCCCGCCGCCCGGGTCATCCCGCAGTCCGGCCCCGGCAAGGGCAGCGCGCTGCGCACCGGATTCCGGCACGCGACCGGCGACATCATCGTCACCATCGACGCCGACGGCAGCATGTTGCCGCAGGAGATCCCGCACTACGTGCACTTCCTGGCCAACGGCTACGACTTCGTCAAGGGCTCCCGGTTCGTCGGCGGCGGCGGATCGCTCGACCTGACCGCGCTGCGCAGCGCGGGCAACCACGCGCTGATGGCGCTGGTGAGCCGGCTCTACCGCTATCGGCTCACCGATCTGTGCTACGGCTTCTGCGCGTTCCGCCGGTGTTTCCTCGACCACCTCGACCTGCGCTCGACCGGCTTCGAGATCGAGGCCGAGATGATCATCCGCGCGCTCCGCGCCGGGCTGCGCATCGCCGAGGTGCCCAGCCTCGAACTCCCGCGCCGCAGCGGCCGATCCAACCTCAACGCACTGCGCGACGGACACCGCGTACTGCGCACCGTGCTGCGCGAGCGCGGCGGTGCGCGCACGCTCCGGACGGGGGAGGACGGTTGACCCCGCGACCCGAACCGGAGCCGAATCGGCCGCCGCGGATCCCCAGGCAGCGCCCGGCCGAGCACACCGACCCGACGTCGAGCCCGGAGCCCGGCGGCGAGCCGACGCCGGTACTCCTCCCGCGCCCGGCGCCGAGCCGCTCGGCCGCCGACCTCGATCCCGCCCCCGACGTCGAGTGCGCCCCCGACCCCGGGCGGGATCCCGCCACCGGCGAACCCGACCTCGTGCACGTGCGCGTGCTCGACCTGACCGCCACCGGTGCGGCCCGGCTGAGCACCCCCGACGGCCGGCCGGCCGAGTGCCCCACGGGCGCCGTCCTCGCCCTGGTCCGGCACGACGGCGTGCCCATGGGCCTGCTCGACCTGGAGTCCTACGGCGCCGACCCGGAACGGCTGATCACCGCCGCCGCGGCCCGATTCGGCACCCCCGCCCCACCCGACCACGCTCCCGGACCGCCCGGACGCCGGGAGACGCCGAGGGTCAGCGTGATCGTGGCGACCCGGGAGCGCCCCGAGCTGCTCGCCGCGTGCCTGCGCACCCTGCTGTGGCAGACCTATCCGGACATCGAACTGATCGTGGTGGACAACGCGCCCACCACCAACCGCACCGCGAGCGTGGTCCGCGGCGGTTGCGCGGGCCTGGTGCGCTACGTCCGCGAACCCCGCGCCGGCCTGGCCCTCGCGCACAACCGGGGCATTGCCGCCGCCACCGGCGAACTGCTCGCCTTCACCGACGACGACGTGCTCGCCGACCCCGGCTGGGTGGCCGGCCTGGTCGCCGGCTTCGCCCGGGCGGGCCGACCCGCGTGCGTCACCGGGCTGATCCTGCCCGCCGAACTGCGCACCCCGGCCCAGTTGATGCTGCATCACCACGCGGGCTTCGCCAAGGGCTTCGAACCCGTGCTCTACGACGCGCAGGCGCCGCCGGCGGACCCGCTGTTCCCGTTCACCGCCGGCCGCTTCGGTTCGGGCGCGAACATGGCCTTTCGAGCCGACGTGTTGCGCGCGATGGGCGGCTTCGACCCGGCGACCGGCGTCGGTACGCCCGCGCGCGGCGGCGACGACCTGCTCGCGTTCTTTCGCACCATCGTGCGCGGCCACCGGATCGGCTACGAACCCGGTGCGCTGATCTGGCACCGGCATCGCGCCGATCGCGCCGCGGTGGCGCACCAGGTCCGCGGCTACGGCACCGGCCTGGGTGCCTACCTGACCGCCGCCGTGCTGCGCGAGCCGCGCACGATCGGCGCGTTCTGCCGCCGCGTGCCCGGCGGCATCCGCCACGCCCTGGCCCGCACCCGCGCGCCCGGCCGGCCCGAAGTACCCTGGCCCGCCCGCCTGGCCGGGCTCGAACGGCGTGCGCTGGTCGCCGGCCCGCTCGCCTACCTGCACGCACGGCTGCGCATGCACGGCGTGCGCACGCCCTGGGAGCAACCGGGGCAGGCCCGGTGACCCAGGCCCAGCTTCGCCGGCCGAGTCGGCCCGGGGTGGACCCGCTGCTGCGCAACGGCCATGTGCTGACAGTGGGCTCGCTGGTCACCTCGGCATTCGGCGCGGGCTACTGGGCACTTGCCACCCGCTGGTACGGCGACGCGACAGTGGGCCGCAGCTACGCCGCCGTGTCGGCACTGATGTTGCTCTCCGGGCTGGGCCAACTCGGCCTGGGCAACGTGCTCGTGCGCTTCCTGCCGCAGGCCGGGTCGGACCGGCGGGCGCTGATCCGGGCCGCCTACACCGCCGCGGGCGGCGCCACGCTGGTGGGCGTGCTGGGCTTCCTGGCGCTGATCCCGGTGTGTGCGCCGGGCCTGGGCTTCCTGCGCGAACCGGCGGCCGGTGCCTGCTTCGTGGCCACCACCGTGGCGTACGCCCTGTTCGCGCTCCAGGACGGCGCGCTTACCGGACTGCGCCGACCCGGGCCGGTGGTGGGCAAGAACAGCGGCTTCGCGGTCGCCAAGATCGTCTTCGTCGCCGCGCTCGCCGGGTCGATGCCCACGATCGGGATCCTGATGTCCTGGACGCTGGCCCTGGTCTCGACCCTGGTCGTGGTGGACGCCTGGTTGTTCGCCCGACTGCTCCCGACCGACCGGCGCGGCAACCCCGCCGGGTCCGAGGGCGGTTCCGAGGTCCGCCCCGGATCCGGCCCGGGATTCCGTCCCGGATCCCGTCCCGACGCCGGTCCGGGCGCGGGTCCCGTCGCGCGCCTCGAGCCGTCCGCGCCCGGCCGGCGCCGGTCCGGCTTCGTGCTCGGCGGTGCCGTCCTGCGCTACGCCGGCGCCGAGTATCTGGGCACGCTGTGCTGGCTGGCCGCGACCACGCTGCCGTCGATCATCGTGCTGGAACACGCCGGTGCCCGGGAGAGCGCCTACTTCTCGCTCGCCTGGGTGGTGGCCAACACGCTCCACCTGATCAGCCTCAACATGGGTGCGTCGCTGCTGGTCGAGGCGGCCGGCGAGCGCGCCGGCCTCGCCGCGGGCTGCCGTCGGGTGCTCCGCCACACCGGCGCACTGCTCGTCCCGGCGATCGCCGCCCTCGTCGCCGGCGCACCCCTGGTGCTGCGCGTGTTCGGCCCCGGCTACGCCCGCAACGGCTCGACGCTGCTGCAACTGTTGGCCCTGTCCGCGCTGCCGCACCTGGTGGTCGCGACCGCGATCAGCGCCTGTCGCGTGCTCGGCCGCATGCGCGTGGTGGTCGCCGTCCAGGCCAGCCTCGCGACCGCCGTACTGACCCTGACCGTCCTGCTGTTGCCCGTGCTCGGCGTGCTCGGCGCCGGCGTCGCGTGGCTCGGCGCGCAGACCGCGACCGCGCTCGCGCTGCTGATCGCCCGCCGGGTCTGGCTGCCCGACACCGCCGGGAGGCCCGCATGACGGAGACTCCACCGCGCACCCGACGCCTGGCCTGGGTCGCCATCCGGGCCGAGGAGGCGGCCGTCCGGCGGGCCCGGGCGGCCGCCCTGCGGCAGGCCGTGCCACCGGCCGGGCAGACGCCGCCCCGACCCACCCTGACAGTGATCGTCTGCGCCTACACGATGGACCGCTGGGACGACCTGAGCGCGGCCCTCGCCTCGATCCGGGCCCAGGACGAGCCGCCGGCCGAGACGATCCTGGTCGCCGACCATTGCCACGAACTCGCCACCCGCGCCGCCCGCGAGTTCACCGACGTCACCGTGTTGCGCAATCGCGGCCGACGCGGCCTCTCCGGGGCGCGCAACACCGGCGTCGAGGGCGCGCACGGCGAGGTGGTGGCCTTCCTCGACGACGACGCGGTGGCCGAACCCGACTGGACCATGCGCCTGCTCGACGGCTACGCCGACCCCGACGTGCTCGGGATCGGCGGCCGGATCCGGCCGAACTGGGACACCGGGCGCCCGGCCTGGTTCCCGGCCGAGTTCGACTGGGTGATCGGCTGCACCTACCGGGGCATGCCCGAACACGCCGCGCCGGTCCGCAACCTGATCGGTGCCAACATGTCCTTCCGGCGCAGCGTGCTGGTCGACATCGGCGGCTTCCGCACCGACCTCGGCCGGGTGGGCACCCGCCCGCTGGGCTGCGAGGAGACCGAGCTGTGCATCCGCGCGGCGGCCCGGCACCGCGGCGGCACGATCGGCTACGAACCCGCCGCCGTGGTCCGCCACCGGGTGCCCGCCGCGCGCGCCACCTGGCGCTACTTCCGGGCCCGCTGCTGGGCCGAGGGCCTGTCCAAGGCCGCGGTCGGCCGGCACGCGGGCACCGGCACCGCGCTCGCGGCCGAGCGTTCCTACCTGGCCTCGACCATCCCGCGGGCCCTGGTCCGGCCGTTCGCGCCGGACGCCGCACCGCCCAAGGCCACCATCCCCGCGCTGCTCCTGGGCGTGCTCACCACCGGGCTCGGCTACGCGACCGGTCGGCTGCGCGGCCTGGGCCGCGACCCGCTGCCGACCGCGGCGGCGCTCGCCTTCCGCGCGTTCGGGCTCCTCGCGCTGCCGGTGGCCGTACTGCTGTGGGTGCTTGCGATGCGGATGCCGGTCGCGGTGGACCGGATGGGCGGCCTGGGCCTGCTGGACGTGCTGCCGATCCTCTACTGGTGCGCACTGGGCCTGCTGACCGCGGGTTTCGCCGCGACCCTGCTCGACCGCGCCGCCCGGGCACCGCGATACGCGTTGTACACCGGCGCGTTGGTGACCATGCTGCACGCGACGCCCGCCGTGCTGTACGACCATCTGCGGTACGCATGGGCCTGGAAGCACGTCGAGGTGGTCGACCAGTTCCTGCGCACCGGCGAAACCCTCCCGCACGCGGGCGAGTTGGCGCCGTACCACCAATGGCCGGGGTTCTTCGCCGCGGCCGCCACCGCGGTCCGCGGCATCGGCGCGCAGGACGCGCTGACCATCGCGACCTGGTCGCCGCTCGCCTTCGACCTGCTGCTGATCGGCCCGCTGGTCCTGCTCTATCGCACCTTCACCCGCAACCGGCGGATCGTCTGGGCGGCGGTGTGGATCTACTTCGGCACCGCGTGGGTCGGCCAGGACTACTTCGCACCACAGACCTTCGCGTTCGTGCTCTACGTGAGCATCCTGGCGCTGATCCTGGACCGTGACCGACGCCCGCTCGGCACCGTCGCGCTGTGCACGCCGCTCGTGCTCGCGGTGGTGACGGCGCATCAGCTCACCCCGCCGATGCTCGTGGTCGCGACCGGCGCACTGGCCTGCTCGCGGGCCCATCGCCGGGTCGCGCTGCCCCTGCTCGTGCTGACCACGATCGCCGTCTCGGCCTGGGACCTGACCGTGGCCCGGCCCTTCGTGTTCGAGCAGTTCGGCTCCTCCTGGGAGCAGTTCGGCGACTTCGAGGCCAACGCGCACGCCGGGATGGTCGACCTGGGCAGCGCCGAACCCGGCCAGGTGCTGGTGGCCCGGGTCGATCGGGCGCTGACCGTCGGCGTGGTGGTGCTCGCCGCCGCCGCGCTGATCCGCCGCCCCCGGTTGCGCCGCTCGCCCGCCACGCGGTTGGCGATCGCCCCGCTGCCGTTGCTCGCGGCCGGTGCGTACGGCGGCGAAATCATCTTCCGCGTCTACCTGTTCGCGCTCCCCGCGGTCGCCTTCCTGATCGCCTCGTGGCTCGCGCCGCTGTTCGGCGACCGGGGCCGGCCGCGCCCGCGTGCGCTGCTGCTGCCGGTGGTGTTCGCGCTGCTGCTCACCGGGTTCGTGTTCGGCTACTACGGCAAGGAGCGGCAGAACCACTTCGGCGACGGCGAGATCGCCGCCCGGCAGTGGTTGGGCACGGTCTCCGCCCCCGGCGATCTGATCGTCGCGGCCACCAACAACTTCCCCGGAGCCTACGCCGATTACGAGCGACAACAACACCGCTGGTTCGCGATGGAGACGCCGACCCTGCGCGCGGGCGTCGTGCACGATCCGGTCGCCGGCCTGACCGCGCTGGCCGACGAATACCCCGGCAGCACCGCGTACCTCTTCCTGACCGCCGGCCAGCGGGCCGAGTGCGAGCAGACCGGCCTGCTGCCGGCCGGCGCGCTCGAACGCATGGACCGCACGCTCGCCGCGGCGCCGCGCTTCACCCTGCTCCGGCGCGATCGGGACGCGGTGATCTACCGGATCGACCCGAGCACCCGGCCGATCGGGACCGCGCCGGCGCAGGTTGCCCCGACCCGGGACGCCCCGGCCCGAAGCGACCCCCGGCGATGACCGGCCCGATTCGCGCGGCGTGGCCGGCCGCGGCCGGCTGGCTGGCGTTCGGCTCACTCGCCCTGCCCGCCGGGCAGCCGCTGCGGGTGCTCGTGGTGGTCGTGTTCCTGGCGCTCGGCCCCGGCTGCGCGATCGCCGGGGATGGCGGCACGGCACCGGCGACGGCGGTGATCTCGGTCGTCGGCAGCGCCGCGTTGTGCGCGCTGACCGCCGAGGCGTACCTGCTCGCCGGCGCCTTCTCCGGCCCCCGCGTGCTCGGCACGCTCGCGGGGCTGACCACCCTCGCGGCGCTGATCCGCATCGTCGCGCACACTCTCGCCTCGCGAAGGGACATCGGATGAGATCCGAGACCGCGGTTCCGGTACTGCTGTACCACTCGGTGCGCGACGACCCGCCGCCGTGGATCGCGCCGTTCACGGTCGGCCCGGCCGAGTTCGGCCGCCACCTCGACCGGGTATTGGCCAGCGGCCGGGTCCCGGTCGACCTGGACCGCTTCACCGAGGCCCTGCACGGCGGACGCGATCTGCCCCGACACAGCGTGCTGATCACCTTCGACGACGGCTACGCCGACTTCGCCCGGTACGCGCTGCCGCAACTGGTCGAGCGCGACCTGCCCGCGACGCTCTACGTCACCACCGACGCGCTGTGGCCCACCCGGCGGCCCCCGCTGCCGCCCGCCGCGATGCTCACCTGGGACGGCCTGCGCCGGATCGCCGACGCGCCGGGCCTGACCATCGGCGCACACGGCTGCACGCACCGCGAGCTGGACACCCTGCCGATCGAGCTGATGCACCGCGAGATCACCGATTCGCGCGAGCGGCTGGAGACCGAACTGGAGCGTCCGGTCACCTCGTTCGCGTATCCGTTCGGATACAACAACGCGGCCGTGCGGGAGGCGGTGCGGCATGCCGGCTTTCGCACCGCGATGGCCGTGCGCGACGCGCACAGCTCGCGCGAGGACGATCCGTGGCGGATCTCCCGCCTGCTGGTGCGCGCGGACACCGGCGCGACCCGCCTGGACGCCTGGCTGGCCGGCGCCGGCGCTCGGGTCGCGCCGTTTCGGGACGGGCTGCCCACGCTGGGTTGGCGGATCTGGCGGCGCACCCGGGCGCGCCGGCGCGGACACCCCGATCCGTGGGCGGGCCGGCGTGATCCGGTGGCCGGCCGGATCCGGTGACCGACCCGCGGCCGGCGCGGGCGCGCTCAGGGCGACCACACCCGCACCGATCGGATCCGCAACTCGGCGCTGCGCACCTGCTCCGGCACCGGGTCCGGATAGCCCATCGCGAGGGTGAACAACACCTCCATCGGCTGGTGCGGGATGCGCGCGGGATCGGTCACCGTGAACACCTGTTCGCCGTCGATCGACCAGGTCAGCCGAGCCGGCGCCCAGTCGAGCGCGAAGTGGTGGAAGCGCTCCGACCAGTCGCGCGCGGGCGACTCGTGCACCCACGCCCGCGCCCGACCGTGCGAATCGCGCCAGTGCACCGTGGACCGGGCCCGACCGTCCCCGCCGATCAACTCGACCACGTCCAACTCCGGCGGGGTGTACCGGGAGGCGGGCATCAGCCAGAACGCCGGGAACGAGTCGGGCTCGCGCGGCATCAGCAACTCGGCCTCGACCCGGCCGTAGGTGAAGGTGAAGCGCGGCCGACCGGACCAACTCGGCCGCCCGGTCGACAACATGCCCGACGCCCACGGGTGGACCAGTCGATCCGAGCCGGGCGTGGGCCGGCGCACCGCGCTCAGAATCGCCTCACCCCCGCCCACCCGGACCTGCTCGGGCCGATACCACTGCTGCTCCCGGTTGCCCGCGTTGGTGCAACCGTCCACGTTCCAGTCGTAACAGGTCACCCAGCGCTCGGCGGCCAACGTCGAACCGGTGAAGTCCTCGGCGAACAACAAGCGCGGCCGAGCCGGCGGCCCCGCCCCACAGGCCGCCAGCAGCACGGCCGCCAGCAGCAGCGCCGGCGCCCGGGGCACCCGCCCGCTCGCGGTCACCGCACGCCCTCAGCGCCCGTACCGACGCAACGCCGCGCCGAGCGCCCGTACCGCGACCGCCGCGGCGGGCAGTGGATCGTCCCAGGCCAGCCAGGCCGGCTCCACCCCGCCGCGAACCGGCGGACAGCCGGGCGGCCGGGCCGCTCCGGCCCGACCCCGGTAGGCGAGCCACGCCGCGACGTCCAGATGCTCGGCGACGTAGCGCCGTCCCTCACGCTGCCCGCCCGCCGGGATCGCCCGACCGGTCAGGTCCAGGTGCAGCGCGCGCACCACGTCCAACCCGCGATCGGTCTCGAACATGCGGAACTGGGCGCCCACCCGCGGGTTGAAGTCGACCAGCTTGTACCGCCCGTCGCGCAGATCCAGCCGCCAGTCCAGATCGGCCGGCCCGCGATAGCCGATCGCCCGACACAACCGGGCCGACCGGCGGGCCAGCCCCGGATTCGCCAACGCCCGGGCGTATGTGGTCACTCCGGCGTGCGCGGGCCAGGACCGGAGCTTGAGGCCGGTGAACACCGGCGCGCAGCGGCCGTCCGGCGCGGTGTACAGGTGCACGATCCAGTCCTGCGCGGCCTCGCGCGGCAGGTAGGTCTGCAACAACACCGACCGCGGGGCGTCGACCAGGGCGAGCAGGGTGCCTTCGTCGGAGACCAGCGTGGTGCCGGCCACCACCGGGGCGCGCAATCGGGCCCACGGCGCCAGGTTCTTGACCACGACCGGGTAACCCAACTCGGCGGCGTCAGTCACCAGTTGCTCCCGATCGACGGGGAACCGGGTGTCCGGTGCGGGCACCCCGTGGGCCAGACACCGCCGGTAGAGCCCACGTTTGCCGGCCAGCCCGGCAGGCAGGTCGGGTTCCACCTCGGGCAACAGGAAACACTCGGCCAGCCGATCCTGCGCCCCGGCGGCGAGCAGCGCGGCCTCGTCGTCGGTGGGCACCAGCACCGCACGGGCGGGCAGCCCGCGACCGATCCGCAACAGCCGCTCCAGCAGCGCCGCCGGGTCCTCCAGGCCGGTGGTGGGCCACACGTGTCGCCGACTCAGATGCCGGGGGAGCGCGGTCGGGGTGTACGCGTCCTCGACCACCGCGTGCACCGCGACACCCGCTCGGCCGAGCGAGCGCACCGCGCCGACCGAGCCCTGATGCAGCGGATATCGGCCGATCTTGAACAGCAGTGCCGGTACCGAACGATCCAGCTCGACCCCTCGCCCGACCATGGCGTCGCCTCCCCGTCCGGACCTTTCTAGCAGCGCGAACCGACTTTTCATCGGATAACCCCGCAATCGGTATCAACATCTCCATCTCGCACACCCGAAGGACGCACCATGACCGTCGCCATCGTCGGAGCGGGCCCCTACGGCCTCTCGCTCGCCGCCCACCTGCGCCAACTCGGGGTGACCACCCGTGTGTTCGGCGAGCCGATGGAGAGCTGGCGACGCCATATGCCGGTCGGCATGCTGCTCAAATCCCGGCCGGACGCGTCCTCGATCGCCGCCCCGAGGCCGGGCTTCGACCTGGCCGACTACCAACGCGCCCGGGGCGAGCGGCCGTTGACGGGCGATCAGCCGGTGCCCCGGGAGACGTTCGCCGGCTACGGCCGCTGGTACACCGATCGGCTGGTACCCGGCGTGGAACGGGTGCGGATCACCGGCCTCGAACCGGCCGGCCACGGTTTCGTGCTGGGCCGCGCGGACGGCGGCGAGGTCGAGGTCGACGCGGTCGTGCTGGCCACCGGGTTGGCCGCGCACCGCCATGTACCGCCGGTCCTGGACCGCCTGGGCGCCGACCTGGTCTCGCACTCCGCCGAGCACGCGGATCTGGCCGAACTCGGCGCGGACCGGGACATCGTGGTGATCGGCTCGGGTCAATCCGCGTTGGAGAGCGCGGCGTTGCTGCACGAGGGCGGCGCCGCGCGGGTGCGCGTGTTCGGCCGGGCCGAGCGGGTGCGCTTCGCCGCGCCGCCGGTGCCGGGTCGGGCCCGGCGGCTCACCCCGGACTCGCCGCTGGGCGCCGGGTGGTCGGTGGCCGCCGCCGCACGCGGGCCGGCCGCGTTCCGGCTGCTGCCCGCGGGCGTGCGGGTCGACCTGGCCCGGCGCATCCTGGGCCCGTCGGCCGCGTGGTGGTTGCGGGATCGGCTGGACGGGCGGGTGTCGGTGCGGGACGCGCAGACGGTCACCGGGGCCCGCCGGGAGCCGGACGGGCGGGTCCGGATGTTGCTCCGGGACCGCACCGGATACCAGCGCGCGGTGCACACCGACCACGTGCTCGCCGCGACCGGCTACCGGGTCGACCTGGCCGCGCTGGGCTTCCTCGCGCCGCACGTGCGGCGCCGGATCACCACGATCGGCGGATTGCCCGCGCTGGACGCGGCGTTCGAGACGACCGTGCCGGGCCTGTACGTCACCGGCCCGCCGGCCGCGGCGACCTTCGGCCCGGTGGTCCGCTTCGTGCACGGCACCGGCTTCGCCTCCCGCCGCCTGGCCGCCGTACTCGCGGCCCGCTTCCAGGGCTGAGCCCCGTCCGCCGCACGGGCCGACGGCCCGTGCGGCGGACGAAGGCGAAACCCGGCCGCCGCCGGGTCAGTGCGCGTGCGGCTCCAGGCGGACCACGATCGACTTCGAGGTCGGCGTGTTGCTTTCGTCCGCCGTGCTGTCCAGCGGCACCAGCACGTTGGTCTCCGGGAAGTAGGCCGCACAACAACCCGCCGCGGTGTCGTAGGACACCACCTTGAACGCCGGCGCCCGGCGCTCGACGCCGTCGCTCCACTCGCCGACCAGGTCGACCGACGCGCCGTCCGCGATCCCCAGTTCGGCCAGGTCGGTCGGGTTGACGAAGACCACCCGGCGGCCCTGCTTGATCCCGCGATAACGGTCGTCCAGGCCGTAGATCGTGGTGTTGTACTGGTCGTGCGAGCGCACCGTCTGCAGGATCAGCCGACCTGCGGGCACCCGCAGCACCGCGAGGTCGTTGCGGGAGAAGTTCGCCTTGCCGGTCGTGGTCGGGAACGTGCGCGCGTCGCGCGGTCCGTGCGGCAGGACGAAACCGCCGGGCTTGCGCACCCGCCGATTGAAGTCGGTGAACCCCGGGATCACCCGCTCGATGCGATCCCGGATCAGGTCGTAGTCGCGCGCGAAATCGCGCCAGGGCACCGATACCCGATCACCCAGCACCCGCTCGGCGAGCCCGCAGACGATCGCCACCTCGGAGCGCAGGTGCGGCGAGGCCGGCGGCAGCTTGCCGCGCGACATGTGCACCGCGCTCATCGAGTCCTCGACGGTGACGAACTGGTCCTGCTCGGTGCGCCCCAGCGTGGGCAGGATCAACGCCCGCCGGCCGGTGACCGCGTGCGAACGATTGAGCTTGGTGGACACCTGGACGGTCAGCCGGGTGGCCCGCAACGCGGCCTCGGTCGCCGCGGTGTCCGGCGTCGCCGAGACGAAGTTGCCGCCCACCGCGACGAACACCTCGACCGCGCCGTCGCGCATCGCCCGGATCGCGTCCACCACGTCGTGCCCGTGCTCGCGCGGCGGCTCGAAGTCGAACTCCTTCGCCAACGCGTCCAAGAACGCCGCCGAGGGCTTCTCGTAGATGCCCATCGTCCGGTCGCCCTGCACGTTGCTGTGCCCGCGCACCGGGCACACCCCGGCCCCCGGCCGGCCGACGTTGCCGCGCAGGAGCAGGAAGTTGACCACCTCGCGGATGGTCGGCACCGAGTTCTTGTGCTGGGTCAGGCCCATCGCCCAACACACCACGATCCGGCGCGAGTCGAGCACCCGTCGATGGATGCGCTCGATCTGTTCGCGCTCCAGCCCGGTCGCCTCCAGCACGTCGGCCCACGGCGTGGTCCGCACATCCGCCGCGAACTCCTCGAAGCCGTGCGCGTATTCGTCGATGAAAGCCCGATCCAGGACGGTGCCCGGCGCGGCGTCCTCGGCTTCGAGCAACAGTCGGTTCAGCGCCCGGAACAGCGCGAGGTCGCCGTTGACCCGGATCTGCGCGAACTCGTCGGTCAACGAGGTGCCCGAGCCGAGCATGCCGGACACCTTCTGCGGATTCTTGAACCGCAGCAGCCCGGCCTCGGGCAACGGGTTGACCGCCACGATCGAGGCGCCCGCCTGCTTGGCCTTCTCCAGCGCGGACAACATCCGCGGGTGGTTGGTGCCGGGGTTCTGGCCGACCACGAAGATCAGGTCGGCCTGATACAGGTCCTCCAGCGACACACTGCCCTTGCCGACCCCGAGCGTCTGGGTCAGCGCCGAACCGCTCGACTCGTGGCACATGTTGGAGCAGTCCGGCAGGTTGTTCGTGCCGAACGCGCGCACGAACAACTGGTACACGAACGCGGCCTCGTTGCTGGTGCGACCCGACGTGTAGAACGCCGCCCGATCCGGCGAATCCAGCGCCGCCAACTCCTCGGCGACCACCCCGAACGCGTCCTCCCAGGAGATCGGCGCATAGTGCGAGGCACCCTCGGCGAGGTACATCGGCTCGGTCAGCCGGCCCTGCTGGCCCAGCCAGTAGTCCGACTTGTCGGCCAACTCGGCGACCGGGTGCGCGGCGAAGAAGTCCGCGCCCACTCGACGCACGGTGGCCTCCTCGGCGACCGCCTTCGCGCCGTTCTCGCAGAACTCGGCGACGCTGCGATGGTCCGGCTCGGGCCACGCGCACCCGGGACAGTCGAAGCCCTGCTTCTGGTTGACCCGTACCAGGGTCAGCAGGCTGCGCTTGACCCCCATCTGGCGACCGGCGTGGCGCAGTGACCAGGCCACGGCGGGCAGCCCGGCCGCGTACTCCTTGGGCGGGCCGACCACGAGGCCCTCGTCGCCGACGTCGTCCACGGGCGGCTTGCTGACCATGCGGGCGCTCCTGCTGCTGCTCGAACCGATCGCTTCGACACGACCCTGTTGCCCCGTACGTTACGCCCCCGCGCCGGCGTGTCCGCAGCTCAGCAGCCCTGGAGCAGCCGCGGCCCCGGCACGATGGCGTCCAGACTCTCGGTGTGCAGCCGCTGCGGGGCCACCCCCAGCTCGCCGGTCAGCCGATGGGCGGTGGCCCGGACCATCGCCGCCGACCCGCTGACGAACACGTCGTGGTCGTGCCAGCGGCCGTACCGGGCCAACACGTCGGGCAGCGCACCGTGGTCGCCGGCGAACGAGCGGTCGTGGCTGACCGCCGGGATCACGTGCAGCCACGGGTACATCTGCGCCATCGCGGCCAGCGCGGTCAGGTCGTACAGATCCGCCCCGTACTTCGCACCGATGAACACATGCGCCCGGTTGGCCAACTGCCGCTGCGCCATGTGCTGGACCAGCGCCTTGATCGGCGCCAGACCGGTCCCGGAGGCGACGCACAACGTGCGCCGCAGCGTCTCGCCGCGCAGCACCAGGCCGCCGCGCGCGGGCCCGAGCCGAATGTGGTCGCCGACCCGGGCCCGGTGCACCAGCGCGTTGCTCACCCACCCGGCGGGCACCGCGCGGACGTGCAGTTCGAGCCGGCCGTCCACCCGCGGCGCGTTGGCGATCGAGTAATGCCGCCACACCCGCGGCCACCACGGTGTCTCCACGGTGACGTGCTGGCCCGGGTGATAGGGCAGCGGTTGATCCGGCTGCACGGTGATCACCGCGATGTCCCGCCCGCGCGGCTCGTGGCCGGTGATCACCGCGTCCCACCACGGCGGCGCCTCCTCGGCGTCGTCGGCGGCGGCCTCGATCATCACCGCCGCCGCCCACGTGTAGACCTCCAGCCAGGCGGCCTGGAGTTCGGGCGTCCAGCGGCCGCCCAGGTAGCGGGCCAGTGCGCCGATCAGCGCGGAGCCGACCGCGTCGTAGTGCTCGTCGAGGACGCCGTACTTGCGATGGTCGCGACCCAACCGGCGCAGAAACCGGCGCAGCTCGTGCGGTTCGTCGGCGCCGGTGCCCAGCCGCAGCAGCGCCGCGAGCAGTCGGTCGCGCTGGAGGTCCATGGCCGGTGGGAACAACTCGCGCAGGTCGGGCCGGCGCAGGAACAGCAGGGCGTAGAAGTGCGAGACCAGATCGTGCGCGGCGGGGGCGACGGCGGTGAGGCTGCCGCGGAGCAGATCGGCCCGGGAGGGATCGGGACTTCCGGACATGACGGACCGCATCCTCGTGTGCTCGGAGAGCGACCCGGCGGCGGGACATGTACTGCCGAATCCGGAAACCGCCGGTCACCCGAAGGGGAAGTGAGCCGACGGTATGCGGCCGTGCGAACGCGGAGGGTGGGTAATGCGCGAAGCCCGCCGCGGCGAACCGCGGCGGGCTTACGCTTGAGGATTTCCTGCGCCGTGTGGGTGACAAGGACGGTGGGTCACCCACCCGGCGATCAGAGCCGGGTGTCCTTGTCGAAGCCGGCGGCGATCGTCGCGTCCGCGCTGCGCCCGGCTGCCTCCGGGTCGAGTCCCTTCGCCAACACGTTCCCGGCGAAGTCCTTGAGCGGCGCGGACGTCCAGCCGGGCGCCTGCGGGTAGGGGCGGCCCTGCTTGAGCGCCGCCAACGTGGCCGGTCGGATCACGTTGGTGCGGCCCGCGGCGGTGGTCACCTCGGCCAGGGCCGGCACCGTCTCGTTCTCGGTGGCCCACCGCTCCTGCCAGGTCGCCGAGGCCAGCACCCGGAGCATGTTCACCGCGCCCGCCGGATGCGCGGTCTTCGCCGACACCGCCAGCACCCCGCCCCACACGCCGACCGCCCCTGGCTTGTCCGCACTGTTCCCGGGCATCGGGAAGGCGGCCAGGTTGCGCGCCGTCTCGGGGGAGGAGCGCAGCAGTTCCGGGAAGACCCAGTCGGGCTGGATCATCATCGCCGCCTTGCCCCCCGCGAGCACGGCGGTGATCGTGCCTGCCGGGTCCTTGAACTCCTCGACGTCCTTCGGCGCGGTCGAATACGCCTGGAGCTTCTGGTAAAAGCCGATGCCCGCACGGCCGGCCGGGCTGCCCAGCCGCCCGGCCCAGCGCTCACCCTCGCGCACGGCTATCTCGCAGCCGTCCTCGTACAGGCACGCGGTGATCGTCTGCCACGCCTTGCCGACCAGGTGCAGCGCCTCGAACTTCGGGTCGCTCGCGTGATGCCGCTTGAGCTTGTCCAACTGGGTGATCCACTCGTCCCGGGTGCGCGGCACGGTGAACCCGGCCGGGTCGCACAGCCGCTTGTCGTAGACCACGACCGGCGCGTAGACGTCCATCGGCAGCGCGTACAGCTTGCCGTCGAACGTGCACGCGGCCCTGGCCGCCGGGTGCCAGGCGTCCACGTTCAGTCGGCTCGCGTACGGCGTCAGGTCCAGCAGTTCCCCACGCCGCACCCGAGCGGCCAGATCGAAGGTCTGCGCCTGGAAGATGTCCGGGCCGTTGCCGGCGGCGAGCGCGGTGTCCAACTTGCGCCTGTCGATCAGGTCCTGGACCTCGGTGCGGGCGGTCCCGAACGGATCGGCCTTGAGCAGTGCGGCGGCCAGGTCGGTGTTCGTCTTCGCCTGGTCGACACCCGGGGTGAGCAACTTTTCCAGCCACAACGTGAGCGTGTACGGGCCGCTCTCGCCGGTGGGCGGTTCCGGGTTGGGCGGGGCCGGCGGGGGGACCGGCCCCGGCGTGGTGGGGGCGGGCGTGGGCCCGGGCGCCGCGGTCTTGCCGTCGCCCCGGGTGAGCAGCCACGCGGCGACGCCGCCGGCCGCGACGACCGCCGCGACCGAACCGGCCACGATCACCTTGCGCCGCGAGGAACCGTCGCCGGGCGGCGGGGGAGTGGGCCCCCAGCCGGGCGGAGGCGGCACGTTCGGGTACTGCGGCGGGCCGGCCGGATACTGCGGTGCCGCACCGCCGGGGTACGGCTGTGGCGGCACACCGCCCGGGTACGGCTGCTGCGGCGGGCCGGCCGGGTGGTACGCGGGTGCCCCGCCGGCGGGCTGCGGGGGTGGTGGCACGGCCATCGGCGCATGGGTGGGCCGAGGGGGTGGGTCGGCCGATGCGTCATCCTCCGATGACACCTGCGGGTCGTCGTTCCACGACGGCACTGTGCGGCTCCTCCGGTTGGCGGGATACGGATGTTCGCCAAACCTTAGAGCGGGGCCGGCCCGGGCCCGGTCGGGAGATCCACCGACTTCGGGCCCGGGGGCCGCGTCAACCCGGCGATACGCCGAACTCCCGAGCCACGATCGGATTCGCCGCCGCCGCCGCGGCCAGCGGATCGGCGCCGGCCAGGGTCTGCTTGGCCAACTCGGCCAGCGGGCGCTCGGACCAGCCGGGGGCGACCGGATACGCCCGCCCGCCCACCGGCAACGCGGCGATCGAGGCCGGGATCATCGGATTGTCCGGCGGCACCGCCCGGTCCAACCCGGTGCGCACCGGGACCAGTCGGCCCTCGGTCGCGATCCGCGAACGCCAACGCTCGGTGGCGATCAGCGCCAACAGGTCCATCGCGGCTTCCTTGAACAGGCTCCCCGCCGACACCGCGAGCACCGTGCCGCGCACTCCGACGGCGGCCGGCTTGCCCGCCGTCCGGCCCGGGATCGCGAACGCGCCCAACACCGCGCGCAGCGCCGGATTCGTCGCCACCACCGCGTCGTACAGCGCCGAATCGGCGATCACCGACGCGACGTTGCCCTTGGTCACCCGGGTGGTGATCGCCGGGTCGTCGTTGGCCACGCCGACCGCGTCCGGCGCGTACGACTGGAGGTGGCGGAAGAACCTGGCCCCCTCGACCGAGCCGGGCAGGTCGAGCGTGCCGCGCCACGCGTCGCCCTCCTGGACCGCGATCGTGCCGTCGTCCTCCCACACGCACGAGGCCAGGATCGGCCACGCGCCGCCGGGCACGTACAGCGCGCGATAGTCGGCGTTGCTCGCATTGGCCAGACGCAACTTCTCCAGGTCCGCGACCCAGGTCACCCGGTCGCTGGGCACCCCCACCTGGGCGGCCTGGAACAGCCCCTTGTCGTACAGCACCACCGGCACGTTCGCCGCCAGCGGCAGCGCCATGATCCGGCCGGCGGAGGTGACCGAGGCGCGCACGGCGGGGAACCACGTGGTGGTGTCGAACCGGCTCTGATGCGGCGTCAGGTCCATGATCAGGTCGGCCGCCTTGAACCGGGCCACGGAGAGCAGGTCCAATTCGAACACGTCGGGCCCGCGACCCGCGCGCAACGCCTGCTCCAGCGCCTGGGTGTAACCGGCTTTGGACTGGAGCCGGCTGCCCAGCCGGACCCCGGAACCGCTCTTCCCGAACTCCAGGCCCAGGTCGCCGAGCAGCGCGGCGGGCACCAGGTTCTCGGTGGTCCAGACGGTGAGTTCCTGGACCGAGGCGGGCCTGCTCGGGCCGGTCGACGCGGTCGGGCTCGGCGGCGGTACCGGCGCCTTCGGCTTCGGCCCGGCCTTGGGCGAGTCGCCGCCCCGGCTCAGCGCCACGGCCGCGCCCACGCCGCCGAGCACCGCGGCGCCGGCGGCGACCGCCAGGAAGCCGCGCCGGGACTTGGCCCGGGCGCCGGACCGACGTGCGCGGGAGGGGGATTCGGCGCGCGCGGCCGGCGTGGCGGGCCCGGGTGCGGCCGGCGGTTCCACCGGGGTTGCGGCCTCGGGAGCCGGGGCCGGGGCCGGGGCCGAGTCGGGTTCGGCGTCGGCCGCCGGCGCCGACGCGGGCGTGCTGCCCGGCGGCGGCGCCGGGACGGTGCCCGGCGCGTACGGCTCACTGCCCGGCATCGGCTCCGGCGGCTCCCACGGATTGGCCACCCGCTCGGCCACCCACGCGGCGCCGGCCGCCGGCAGCCAGGTCGGCCCCGGGGTGCCCGCGGCGACCCGGACCACCTCCTCCGGCGCGGGTCGGTGCGCGGGGTCCTTGACCAGGCACGCGGCGATCAGGGTGCGCAACGACGCGGGCACGTCGCCGAGTTCGGGATCGCCCTCGGCGACCCGATCGGCGACCGAACCCACCCCGCCCCGGTCGAACGGGCCGCCGCCGGTCGCGGCGAACGTCAGTACGGACCCGAGCGAGAACACGTCGGCGGCCGGACCCACCGGCAGATCCCGCACCTGCTCCGGCGAACGGAAACCGGGGGAGTCGAGCACGGTGCCGATCACCACGCCGTCGGCGGTCACCGACGAGCCGGCCGACCCGTGCGCGATCCCCAGCCCGGGCAACCACGGCCCGTCCGTGCCGAGCAGCACCGAAGCCGGATCGAGCCGGCCATGCTGCAACCCGACCGCGTGCAACCCACCCAGGGCGGTCGCCAGTCGACCGGCGAGCACCCGCAACGAATGACCGGGCAACGGGCCGTGCCGGCGCACCGTCTCCTCCAGGGTCGGGCCCGGGAGGTGGGTGGTGGCGTACCAGAGCTGACGTCCGGTGGTGTCCGCGTCCAGGATCATCGCCGTACCCAGGCCGGGCAACCGCCGCGCGGCGTCCACCTCTTCGCCGAAACGGGCCCGGAAGGCGGGATCACGCCCGAGGTCGGCCCGGATCACCCGCACGACGACGGGCGTGTCGTCGGGCGCGGCCCCCAGATAGGTCCGAGCCGTGGTCCCTTCGCCGAGCCGGCCCACCAATCGGTAGGCACCAACGCTCGAAGGGTCCTCGTCGTGCAGCGGCCGCATGGCAGAAACTCCGTTTCGCTCACCGGTGTGAACGGTGCCGAAGTCTGCCATGAAGCGACCCGCGCCCCGGCCACCCGTTCGGCCGCCCGCCATCCGAGTCGGTCGGCCGAGCCCGTCATATCGGTGGAGCCCGGACACCACACCGCCGGCGGGCCACGATTACCGTGCCCGGGGCAGCCCCAATCGATGTTCGGCGATGTTGTTGCGCTGGATCTCGCTGGTCCCGCCGTAGATCGTGGTCACCGGGGCGTCCCGCGCGGCGTGGTCGACGAACCACGCGTCCCCGGGCTCGCCGAGCAGGCCCTCGGGCCCGGCCATGTCCAGGCACGCCTCGGCGGCGCGGTTGTACGCCTCGCTCGCGAACAACTTCGCGATCGAGCCCTCGGTGGTCGGCAACCCGCCCGCACTGGCGATCAGCGCCGGCCGCAGCGCCAACAGCGCGGTGATCTCGTTGTCGATCGCGATCCGGGCCAGCCGCTTGCGCACCGCGGTGTCGTCCATCGCCCCGGTCTCGGCCGCCCACCGGGTGAACCGCCGCAGCAGCGACACCCCCTGGTTCATGTTGCCGAACACCCCGCGCTCGTACGCCAGCGCCACCTTCATCACCCCCCACCCGCCGTCGACCTCGCCCAGCCGCCAACGATCGGGCACCCGAACGTCGGTGAAGTAGGTGATGTTGGTACGGTCTCCGCCCATCGTCTCGACCGGCTGGAAGGAGATGCCCGGCAGATCCATCGGCACCAGGAACATGGTCAGCCCCCGATGCTTGGCCACCTCCGGGTCGGTGCGAGTCAGCAGGATCACGTAACCGGCCTCGTGCACGAGCGTGGTGAACATCTTCTGCCCGTTGACCAGCCACACCGGCTCGTCCTCCGGATGGCCCAGCACCCGCTCCGCGCGAGTGGCCGCCGCGGCCACGTCCGAGCCCGAGCCCGGCTCGCTGTAGCCCAGCGCCGCGATCGCCTCGCCGCGGTGGAACCGGGGCAACACCTCGGCCAGATGGAACGCGCTGCCGATCTGCTCGACGATGCCCGCCACCAGCATCGTGTTGGCAAGCCCGAAGAACGGCGCGTCGGCCAGTCCCAGTTCGTCGAACAGGACGTACAACTCCAACGGATCACGGCCGGTGCTGCGCCCGGGCCCGGCCATGCCCTCGGCGATCACCCCGGTCGCGGCGAGCGCGCGATGGAACTCCCAGTCGTGGAACGTGCCGGTGCGCCGAGCCCGTTCGACCATGTCCTCGGTCAGGTGCGCCGCGACGAACTCCCGGATCCAGCGCCGGAACTCCTCCACCGACTCCTTCGGTCGAAAGTCCATCAGATGCTCCCCACAGGTCCGAAGAGGTCGTCGGCCAACCGCTGGTACTCCTCGTCCGGGTCGCCCAGGACCAGTGGCCAACCCCGGGCGCGGCGGAAGTAGAGCTGGATGTCGTATTCCAGGGTCACCCCGTAGCCGCCGTGGAAGTGCACCGCGCGATACGTCGTGGCGCGGGCCGCCTCGGTCGCCGCCAGGTAGGCCATCACCGCGAGTCGGCCGGCCTCCGCCGGATCGCCCTCGTCGGCACCCCACGCGGCCCGCGCGGTCAGCAGCCGGATCCCGTCCAGCGGCCCGACCAGATCGGCCAACCCCTGCTGGACCGCCTGGAACGCACCGATCGGCTTGCCGAACTGCTCACGCTCCAGCGTGTACGCCACCGCCAGCTCCAACGCCCGCTCGGCCAACCCGACCAGCGTGGCCGCCGTATACAACTGCCACTCGCGCCGCAACGCCGCGAAGCGCCGCGCCGCCTCCTCGCCGGTGGCCAGCACGACCCGACCACCCAGGTCGTCGCGCACGTAGCGGTCGGCGAGCGGCGCGCACGCGTGGTTGACCGGCGCGGTCATCGGGGGCTCGCCGCGCACGGCGACCAACTCGTCCTCGTCCAGGGCCACCACGACGTGCGCGACCGCGCCGCCGGGCACCAGGCGGGCCAGTCCGTCCACGGCCGGTCGCAGTGCGGGCGCCGCGATCACGGTGCCCTCGGCCGCCTTGGCACCCCAGGGGGTGTCGACCAGCAGCGGGGACGCGGCCAGGTGCCCGCTCAGCGGCACCGGCGCCAAGACCCGCCCGGCCTCGTGCAGCAACAGGATCAGGTGTGATCGGCCGGCTCCGCCGCCACCGACCCGTTCGGGCAGCGCCATCCCGGGCGCACCCATCGCCGCCAGCCGGCGCCACAGGTCCGCCGCGAATCCGAGCGGCTCGGCCGCGCGCACCGCGGAAATGGGGCATCGGTCCGTGAAGAACTGCGAAAAGACGGCCCGTACCGCCTTTTGATCTTCCGTCGGTTCAAGATCCACCGGCGACCTCCGTTCACACCTCGCCGCTCGCACGAGCCGGCGGGCGCAAAGGTAGCCCCTGGTGGTGGACCGATCCATGGCATCGGCCGCCGGGGCGAGCGATGTGCCGGAGATCTCGATCCCGTGACATTACTTGCCGGTAGCTGACTGGCGGGTTGCTCTTTGCGAAGATCGGCTGCCCGAGTGACAAACAACGAGAACAGGTGCTTTCCGCCGTGCGGGTCCGGGGTGATCGCGGCGATCACCCATACGATCCGAGGAATAACGGAAAGCGAAGGGAGAACCCGCTGTGCGTGCATACCGCCACGTGGCGCTGGTGCTGATCGCCCTGCTGGGTGCGGCCCTGATCATCTTCCCGCTGGCCGCCGGCCTGCCGAAGAAGACGCAGGCTGTCGACAATCTGACCAATGACTTCCGCCCGGCCTTCACCCCGGCCGCGATCGCGCAGAGCCGGACCGATCTGGTCACGATGAACGAGATGCTCGCCCAGCTCCAGGCGGAGACACTGCCGGGCCTGGCGAAGCAGGCCGGGATCGAGACGCCGGCGCTGATCAACCTGATGGGCGTGACCGCCCCCGAGGTGGGCAAGGGCCTCAAGGAACTGCCCACGATCATGCCCCGGTTCAACAAGCTCGCGGGCACCATGGACGCGCAGGCCGCGAACTTCCGCCAGGCCGACGCAATTCCGACGGCCGACGCCCCCAATACGGCGGTCACCTATCTCTACCTGATCCCGGGCATCGTGTTGCTCGTGGTCGGCGCGGGCGGCCTGCTGTTCTCCTTGGTCGGCAACCGGGTCGTGGTGAGCACGGTGTGTCTGGCGCTGGCCGCCGTGGTCGGGCTGGGCATGGTGATCGGCACCTTCGCCACCGGGGTGATCGGCAAGACCAAGGCGTCCGAGAAGATGTTCACCGCCTTCCGCCCGACCTTCACCGACGCCGGATACGCGCAGGCGCACAACGACCTGGACACGCTGGGCAAGATGGCGGCCGGGATGAAGACCAAGTCGCTGCCGTCGATGGCCGCGCTGCTGCGCAAGCCGCTGCCGCAGTTCACCGCCGAGTTGTCCACCCAGTACCCCAAGGTCGGCAAGGGGCTGGTCGAGACGGACCGCATCCTGGCCAAGTTCAACGCCCTGGTGGAGAACATCGGCGCGAACGTCGACACCTTCAAGGACGCGGACAGCATTCCGGACGAGGAGACCGAGGTCTCGGTCATGCCGTGGCTGCTGCTCGGTCCGGGTCTGGCGGTCTTCCTGCTCGCCGGTGCGGCCCTGGTGATTCAGTTCACAGGGCGCGGGAGCGGCTCGGCCGACGCGACCCGGCAGGCCCCCCGACAGCCGTCGGGTGCCTCGGCCTGACCGCTCGAACGTGCACGGTCGGCAGCCGGCCGACCACGGTGCGCGTAGCTTGTCCGGATTATTCCCGAGGTATGGCCAAAAGAAGGAAAAGACCGGTTCCCTGATATGTCCGGGATCCGGACGTAAAGCGAACCTTGATCGATCGAAATGCACGTGCATCGGCGTGGTGCAGACGCAGAAATCGTCGATGCACGTGCATCCGGTCTTGCAGTTGGGGTCGGCATCCTCATAATGAAGTGTGTGCATGTGCACGCGCATGTGCATGGACGCTCTGTGAGGCGAGTCCTCTGGCGGCGTTCCCAACAGGCCGGGGACCAGTACCCGCTCGGAGGCACGGATGACCGTCGCGAGTCCCACAGGGTTCCGGACGTCGACGTTTCAGTGGATGGAGCCTCTGGCCGGGGATATGGGCCCAACATCCGATATCGCGATACAAGCCCTCGCCGCCCGCCGTGAGTCGGTCAAGGCCGCTCGGGACTTCACCCAGTCGGTGCTCGCCGGTTGGGGGGCCGCATGCCTGGAGGACGACCTCGCGCTGGTCGTGTCCGAGCTCGTCACCAACGCGCTGTGTCACGGTCTCGGCGCCGGCCGCGACGATGCCGCCGATGTCGCGCACAACATCCAACTCGCGCTGTTGCGCAAGGGGGAGCGGGTGATGTGCGCGGTTCAGGATCCCGGTGAGAGTCTCCCGGAGACCCAGGCCGGCGGTGAGGACGAGGAATCCGGTCGGGGTCTGTATCTGGTCGGCTGTTTCAGTGATTCGTGGGGCTGGTTCCCACTGGACGGTATGGGCCGACGCACCGGAAAGGTCGTCTGGGCGATGTTCGAGATACCGGCCTGACACACACGTTCTGCAGTCTTCGGAACGCATTGCGTTCCATGCCGACGTTGCAGGTTTGTGGAGAGTTCTAATTCACATTCGGGAGCGGCAACCGAATTAAGGTGTGAAGCGTTTACCCGTCGATCCTTCGACGGGTTTTCTGCATTCTTACGCCCGTTTCGTCCCCCGCCTCTTAAGCAGCTTTTACGGTTCCTTTGAAACCTTGAGGAATGCCTGAGCCCTCCCGTGTGAGTGAAGTCGGGCTGCGCTATCATCACCGTTGTACGCTGCATATGCATGGTCAGATGCACGTGCATGCGTAAGTCGGACCGGTTCTGGAAGAAATTGCGACGGACCGGGACGAAGGAACGACACGTGCCGCAACCGGGGGCGGGCGACCGCCGTCGGGTCGCTCGGCGAGAGGTCCAGGAGAAGCGTCATGCAGGCAACGCACAACGGGGTATCGGCGACCGCGCTCGACGGGGTCACCTGGCAGAAGAGTCGCCGGAGCAACTCGCAGGGCAATTGCGTCGAAATGGCGGCGTTGCCGAACGGCGACGTCGCGGTCCGCAATTCGCGTCACCCCGACGGACCGGCGCTGATCTATACGCGCGCCGAGATCGAGGCGCTCATCCTCGGGGCCAAGGACGGGGACTTCGACAACCTGCTCGCGTGAAAGCCCGCCCGGGACGCTCCGCCCGGGTGGGTCCACACACGTCGATCCGGGTCAGTTCTCCTTCAGGATCCGCTGTAGCAGATCCACACTCTTGTCGGGCGGCATGCCGTCCACGCTCAACCGGTCCATGACCTCGGTGTACGCGTCGACCTCGTCGCGTTTGTCCAGATAGAGCGCGCTCGTGAGCTGTTCCAGGTAGACCACGTCCGGCAGGTCGCTCTCCGGGAACCGCAACAACAGGAACGGGCCGCCCTCGGCCGCGTGCGCACCGAACCGGAACGGCATGATCTGGATCGTGACATTGGGCAGGGCGGCCATTTCGATCAGGTGCCGGACCTGATCGCGCATCACGTCCCGACCGCCGATCGGGCGCCGCAGGGCCGCCTCGTCCAGCACGACCCACAACCTGGGCGGCTTGTCGCGGTAAAGGATCGACTGCCGCTGCATCCGCAGCCCCACCCGGCGGTCCACCTCGGCCGCCGACGCGGAGGGCTGACCGGCGATCACCACGGCCCGTGCGTAGTCCGGGGTCTGGAGCAGGCCGGGCACGAACTGCACCTCGTAGGTGCGGATCACCGACGCGGCCTCCTCCAGGCCCACGTAGACCTGGAACCAACTCGGCAGGATGTCGTTGTAGTTGTGCCACCAGCCCTGGGCGTTGGCCTCCGCCGCGAGGCCGAGCAGCGCCGCGCGCTCGGTCTCGTCGCCCACTCCGTACATCGTGAGGAGGTCAGCCACGTCGCGCTCCTTGAAGCTGACGCGCCCCAGTTCCATTCGGCTGATCTTGGATTCGGAGGCACGGATCTCGTAACCGGCCTCCTCCCGCGTAATCCCCTTCGCTTCGCGCAGGCGGCGAAGCTGGGAACCGAGGAGAATACGGCGAACCGTCGAGCCGCTCCCCGGCTGCGTTGCGGGCATCTGCTACCTCCGGCTGAATGGACCAGCGCATAGTATGCCGGCGCGTTGCCACGCGTCCTCGGATCATGGTTACAACAGCACTCTCTTGACGATGTGCCACCACCCACCCGAGTCGTCCATGTGCCGCAGTTCCGCGGCTCATGTTCGGACCCCGGGCCCCAGCCGCCCATGCTCGCACAGGTGATACCACCTAATCGATGCCGCGGCACCGCGAATCCCCCTCTACTATCGGGTAATCCGGATGTTTCCGACGAACGAACGAGTCGATCGGTACGCTGCGCGCGCAATCCGTGACTCGTGTCGTATCCACTGCCGTACGAGTGCGCCGCGGCGGCCCCGCGCCGGGTCGCCCGCCCGCGCGCCGAGGTTCCCGAATCGGCCACGAAAGAACCGCGCAGGCCCACCCGTTAGGGTCGGCGGACCGGCCGAACCGGGGCCGGCGGGGCCGACTACCGCTGTCGGACGGGGTGTCTACCGTTTTCCGCATGTCCTCCCCGGTGCACTCCTTCACCTATCTGCGGTCCTCCACGCTCGCCGCCGTCGACGGCGAACGCTCGCTCGGGCTGCAAACCTGCGGCGGCCTCGGTTCGCACGGCCTGACCCCCTTCCCGCGCTTCTTCGACGGCTTCCTGACCGCGCCCGAGGCGGCGGCGGGCGGACTGCTCGCGGTCGCCGACGTCGCGGCGGCGCGCTACTACCAACCGATGCGGCCGGGTCTGCTCGATCCGGTGGTGACCGGCAACGGCGACCGGCTGCGCTTCGAGTCGTTCTCCGCGTGTTGCGGCGTGCACGCCCGGCTGGACGTGCTGCCGGCCGGCATCGACGGCGAGATGTTCGGCACCGGCACCACCAACGTGGACGTCAACGCGCCGCTGCGCGAGGCGTTGGCCAAGGTCGGCGGCGCCGATCCGCTGCACCTGGCGGTCGGACCCGACGATGTGACCGTCACCACCTTCGACGGGCCGGTCGTGGAGAAGAAGGTCCCGCTGCCCGAGCGCTGGCTGCGCGGATTCGCCGAAGTCCAGGTGATCTCGGCCGGGTTCGACCTGCGCGCCGAACTCGCGGCGGGCGAGGCGGTGCGGTTCGTGCGCGCGCTGCCCCGGGGCGCCCGGCAGCCGCTGTGGGCGGTTCCGGCCGGGCGTTCGCTGCGGCTGACCGCCCGTCCGCTGCCGGGCGCGGTGTGCCTGCCGGGGCCGGACCGACTCCAGGCGCTGACCCGGTTGTTGCGACACGCGCTGGCGTTGCGCGTCTACGGGCCCGCCGTGCACGCGCGCAGCAGCGCGGTGTCCTCCGCGTGGGAGATCGAACTGCCGGGCATGCGACTGACCCTGACCCTGTCCCCGGACCCGGCTCGGGGCTTCTCCGGCGAGGGTGCGGTGCTCACCGGCCTGGCCGCCGACTCCGGCGCCGCGGACGCCGACCTGATCTCGGCCCTGCTGGCCTGGGAACCCCGGGTCGAGGTGGGCGAGTTGGCCGCCCGCTCGGGACTCGCCGCGGACCGGGTGCGGGCCGCGCTGGTCCGGCTGGGCACCGGCGGTCGGATCGGTTACGACGTCGCCGAGGCGGCCTACTACCACCGCGAACTCCCCTACGACACCGGCAGCGTGGAGCGGATGAACCCGCGCCTGCGGGACGCGCACGCCCTGGTGGCCGCAGGAGCGGTGACGCTGACCGGGACCGGCGAGAGCGCCACCGTGCGCAGCGGCGAGAACACCTACGGCCTGCGGCTCGCCGGAGCGGGGAGCTGCACGTGCCAGTGGTGGGCCGAGTACCGGGGCGGGCGCGGGCCCTGCAAGCATCTGCTCGCCACGCAGATCGTGCGCGGCCGGGCCGCCGGCGACCCGACCACGACGGCCCCCGCAGCGCAGGAGGCGAACCGATGACCGGGACCGAACCGAACACCGGGAGCACGACCCCCGCCGGGACCCGGGCGCCGCTCACCTGGGCGCAGGTGCAGGCGGCCCTGCCCGACCAGGACGAACGGACCGAGGACCCGACGGCGATCATCGCCCTGTTCGCCGGCCGCACCGAGGCCGAACGCCGCAAGCTGCTGCCGGAGTACAAGGAGGCGATCCGCGCGCTCCGGGACACCCCGCGCGGCCTGCGCTCGTTGCGCTACGCCGGCATCGCGTGCCTGGGCGGGCCGGCCGGGATCGCCCAGTGGCTCTCCCGCGAGGACATGACCTGGCCCGGCCGAGGCGTCGGGGACGAACGCGCTGTTTACACGCTGCTCGCCCAGCGCAACCCGGCCTGGCTGCCGGAGATCGCGAACCGGCTCGCCGCGAAGATGCCGGTCGAACCCTGGGGCAACCACTGGGACGTGGTGGACGCGCTGGTGCGCGGCGGCGGCCTGCCCACGCCGACCACGGCCGGCTTCGTGGTGCGCTGGTTGGACAAGGTGGGGCGCGAGAGCATCGGGGAGGGGCACACGCTCGCCGAGCGGTTGCGCGAGGACCCCTACTTCGCCGATCTGCTGCCCGCCCTGTTCGAGGCCGACGGGGTCGGCGCACGCCTGGAGAGCCAGGATTCCTGGCAGCAGGCCGGACAGTCGCGCTGGGGCGCGGCACTGGCCGAACTCGCCGACGCGAAGGTGATCGAGCGGGACACCGTCCTGGACGGCTGCCTCTCCCGCCTGTTGCGCGGCGAACGCTTGGGCGCATCAAGGGCGTTCATACGTTTGCACGACGCGATGGCGCCCACCGACGACGAACTCGCCGCCCGCGTCGACTTCTACCTGCGCCTGCTCCCGGACGCACCCTCGCCGGTGGCCGGGACCGCCCAGGAGGTGCTGCGTCGACTGGACGCGGCGGGCCGACTCGACGCGGAACGACTCGCCGAGGCGAGCCGGGCGGTGTTGTTCCGGAGCGAGAAGAAGCTGGTCCGCGGCCAACTCGTCTGGCTCGGCCAGGCGATCAAGCGTCACCCCGAGCACGCGGGCACCCTGCTGGCCGGTGCCTGCACCGCGTTCGGCTCGACCGCCGTCGACCTCCAGGAGCGCGCGCTGATCCTGATCGCCAAGCACGTCGGCAAGCTGCCCGCGGATCAGGCCGCCCTCGTGTACGACGAGGTGCGCGCACAACTGCCGCTGCTGGGCGAGGCACTGCGCCCGGACGCGGCGGCGCTGATCGGCGAGAGCGTGGTCGCCGAGCCGGATCCGCTGCCGCTGCTCGCGCCGCCGCCGGTGCGCGAACTGCCGCCGCCGATCGGCTCGCTCGACGAACTCGTCGAGGAACTCGCGGTGTTGTTCGCCGGCACCGCCAACCCGTGGGTGAACCCGCGCGGCCGGGCCACCGATCCGCTCGCGGTGGAGCGGATCGTCTCCGCGATGTTGCGCGAACATGCCCGCGACCGCGAGGCGTTGCACACCGCGCTGCTGCCGCTCACCGAACGGCACGCACACATCATCGAGCAGCACTGGTTCATCCATCAGGTGCAGGGCGCGGTCGGCGCGCTGGTGGCCGCCGCCACCGGCTACGGCGGCTCCCGAACGGGCTGGTTCCGCAGCCTGTTCGGCAAGGGCACCGAGGCTTCCGACCACGACCTGATCCCCGGATCCAAGGTCGACGTGGACCGACTCGAACCCGCGCAGCGCTTCCTGCTCGCGCGCCTGTACGAGGTGGGCACCCGGCTGCGGGTGCCGTACAGCGGCCCGCACCTGGCCGAGATCGCCGACGCGACCGGCTTCGTGGACCCCCGGGCCCTCGTGGCGGGCCTGGAACAGTGGGAGGCGTCCGAGCACACCCCGTGGCGTCGCGACGTCGACCAGGCGCTGCTGCGGCTGCCCGCCGACATCGACCCCGACCTGATCGCCCGGGCCGGCCGGCTCACCTCGCCCGCCGGGCGGCGGGTGGCCGCGGTGCTGGCCGCGGGCGGGCCGCCGGCCGGAGTCGTCGGGCGCCGGCGCTTCGACCGGATCCACCGCGAGTTCTCCTACCGGGACCGGACCTGGGCGCACTCCGACGGCCCGCTGGCCACGGTCGTCCCCGGCGACCGCGAACTGCTGCCCAAGAGCGCGTCGGTCCTGTACGACCTGGCCGACGCGGGGGCCGCCGCGCGCGGGGCCGGTTGGTCCGAGAACACCGAGCCGGACATGCACTGCTGGCCGCTGCTGCTGCCCCGGGATCGGGACACGATCGCCGCGCACCTGGCGATCCGTACCCAGCGCGGGATCGACGGGAGTTCTCGAGGCGCGGAGATCCTGCCCGCCCTGGCCGAGTCGCACGGCCCGCTCGGTCCGGGCATGTCGCTCGCGCTGGCCTACGCGCTCGGCGCCCGGGCGGCCGAGGACCGCGCCGCCGCGGTGGACGCCCTGGTGACCCTGGCGGCCCGGGGCGACGCGTGGGACACCGCGGCGCTGGGCCGCGACATCGGCGAGGCGGTGCGGACCCGGGGCCTGAAGACCACCCGGGTGGTCGCCTCGTTGCGGGACGCGGCCCGGGCGGGCGCGGGAGCGGCGGTGTGGGGCGTGCTGAGCGGCTTCCTGCCCGATCTGCTCGCGGGGACGAAGAGCACCGGCCTCGCGGACGCCCTTTCGGTGGCCGCGGAGACCGCCGCGGCCGGCGGCGGGCCGGCCGGGGCGATCCGGGGGCTGGACGAGCTGGCCGACCGGAAGGGCGCCTCCCGGGCGGTCACCGAGGCCAAACGCCTGCGCCGGATCCTGGCCGACCGCGGCTGAGTGGGCAGGGCAGGTCGAGCGGCCGGGCCGGACGGGTCACCACGACTCGTCCGGCCCGGCGGATCACAGTTCGTCCAGCTCCTTCACCCGGGCCAGGGTGATGCCGTCCGCGACCGGAAGCATCACCGGCTCGACCCTCGGGTCCGCCTTGACGTGGGCGTTGAACGCGGCCACCGCCTCCGGCGTCGGGTCGCCGTTCGGCTTGAGGACCAGACCGCCGTAGAGCACGTTGTCGACGATCAGCAGACCGTTCGGACGCATCCGGGGGATCAGCGCCTCCCAGTAGGAGATGTAGCCGTCCTTGTTCGCGTCCAGGAACACCAGGTCGATGTGCGGGTGCGAGGGCAGCGCGTCCAGCGTCTCCAGCGCCGGGGCGATCCGCAGGTCGATCCGGTCCGCCACACCCGCCTCGCGCCACGCCTCGCGGGCGATCGCGGTCCACTCTTCGGACACGTCGCAACACAGCAGCCGGCCGCCCTCGGCCAGGCCCTTGGCGATGCACAGCGCCGAATAGCCGGTGAAAGTGCCGACCTCGACCGCGACCTTGGGCCGGATCACGCCCGACAGCAGGGTCAACAGCGCGCCCTGCTCGGCCGGCACCTGCAATCCGGCGAACCGGCCCATTCGCCGGGTGCGTTCGATCACCTCGCGCTGGACCGCGTCCGGTGCGAGCGAGTGGTCCAGCACGTAGTCGTACAGCTCGGCGGTGACCTGCACCTGCTTGTCGAAGGACATGGCTCAGCTCTCCTCGGGTCGCGTGGCGGATTCGGGGGGCCGGGAGGTTTCGCGGCGCCCGGATGACTGGGACGGCTCGGGGAAGGCGGTGTCCCAGGGCAGCAGCAACCCGAAGTCGCGGACCAGGAGCCGAAGCACCTCGTGGTCGTCCGCCAACTCGCGTTCCTCCCGGGACCCGTTGCTGTGCACCACGGTCAACCGCCGGTCGTCGATGTACGCCCGCCGATGCGGACCGCTGCACTGCACGCGCAGCGTATTGCGGAACGGCGAGCGCGGATTCGTCGCCACGTACCAGTTGGCCACCTCGAAGTCGACCGTCTCGCGGCGCTCCAGGGTGAACGCGTACACGGTGAACCAGCCGTCCTCGCCGTAGACGGTCTGCAACAGCCACAGGTCGTCCTCGCGCACCAGGCGGAAGCGCCAGGCCCCCTGCGGGCTGGCCACGCCCGGCAGCAGCGGCAGCGGCTCCAGCAGGCCGCCGCTGCCGAAGCCGACGTCGGCGATGTAGGGGTGCGCCTCGCCGGGCACCTCGACCGCGAGCAGCATGTGCGTCATCGGGCGGATCGCGTCCGAGCCCATCCGCACCCGCGCGGCCAGCCGGGTGACCCCGAAGCCCAGTGCCTCCAGCACGCCGGCGAAGAGCAGGTTGTGTTCGAAGCAGTAGCCGCCCCGGCCCTGGCGGACCAGCTTGTCCTCCAGGTCGGCCGGCTCCAGCGAGGGCACTCCGCCCAGGAGGACTTCGACATTCTCGAACGGGATGCCGACCACGTGCGCCAGATGCAGCGAACGCAGCGTGGCCCAGGTGGGTGCCCGCTCGCCCGACCAGCCGGTGCGGGCGAAGTAGGCGTCGAGGTCGAGGTGGTGCGGATGGCGCACGAGCCGTCTCCTTGGGATCCGGGGCCACGATCGCACCGATTCTCACACGCGCGCCGCGGCCGGCGGCGCCGCGGCCCCGGCGCGCCACCCGATAGGTTCGGATCCGGTCGGGTCGGGGTCGGCTCGACTGCCGGATCCGTACGTCGTCGCGTTCTCGGAGGTCGATCATGAGCGAGCAGCAGCCGGGGCAGCAGCCGGAACAGGGGTCCGCACCGGACGAGCAGGCGATCGCGGAGCTGGCCGGGCGGCTGTTCGAGGCCGCGCGCACCGGCGACGCCGAGACGCTCGGCCGCTACGTGGACGCCGGTCTGCCGGTGAACCTGGCCAACGACCGGGGCGACACGTTGCTGATGCTCGCCGCCTACCACGGACACGCCGACGCGGTCGGTGCGTTGCTCGCCCGCGGCGCGGACCCGGACCGGGCCAACGACCGCGGTCAGACCCCGCTCGCGGGCGCGGTGTTCAAGAACGAGCGCGCGGTGGTCGCGGCGCTCGTGGGTGCCGGTGCCGACCCGGACGCGGGCACGCCGAGCGCGCGTGAGGCGGCCCGGATGTTCGGCAAAGAGGACATGCTTTCGGCGACCGGTGGGTAACAAAGCTATGACCCTCCGTCAGTTCCCGCCTGCGCCAGGGACAACCGGGCGCGAGGGCTCCGGGGGAGGCGCAAACCATGTCCGATCAGCCCGCGATACCGCGTCTGGACCTGGACGGATTCCCCACGGGTGCGGGTCTGTTGCACCTGCGATCGGACCTGCCCGAGGCGCTCGACGGCACGTTTTCGCCGTGGTGCGATCGGCACCACGACGATCTGCTGCGGCTGCCCGGATTCCGGCGGGCCCGCCGCTTCGTGTTGTGCGGTGCGTTCGGCAACGGTGAGATCGAGGCCGGGCCGCCGGCGGCGCGCTACCTGACCGTCTACGACCTCGAGCACCTCGGGGTCCAGGCCGCCGCCGGCGGCGACCTGCACGACACCGCCGGCACCCCGCTGCCTCCCGAACTGAGCGGCGCGGTCACCTCGTTGCGGCTGGACTGCCGGGAGATCCGCCGCTGGCCCAACGTATCGGCGAGCCGGCTCTTCCCGGCCGGCGACAAGCTGCTGCACCTGACCGCGCACGGTTCGGGCGCGGCGATGGGGCGTTGGCTGCACGAGGAGGCCGTCGCCGAACTGCTGCGCGCGCCCGGGGCGGTGGGGTTGCGCTGGTTCGACGCGGGCGAGGGTCTGCATGTGGTCCTGTGCGAGGTGAGCGGCCCGATGTGGCCGCTCCCCCCGCACGTACCGGCGGACTTGGGCCCGGCGGTGTGGAGCGGATACCGGCAGGTCTACCTGGCCGGCGGGTGAAGTCGTCGAGCGGGCGACCGGGTCACACGTCGGAGAGCAGCACCTCGAAGTTCGCCGCCCGTAGGTCGGGGACGATGCGGTCGGCGTCGCCCTCGACGACCACGGCGAGTTCGTCGGGGCGCAGGTGCGTGTGCGCGGCGCGGTCGACCGCGTCCGGGTCGGTGGCCAGGATTTCCGCGTATTCGGCGGTGACGTGGTCGTCGGGGAGACCGTGCACGATCGCCTCGACCAGTCGGCCGCCGATGCCGCCGGGCGTTTGCAGGTTGATCGGCATGCTGCCGAGCGAGTGGGCGCGGGTGGCCGCGAGTTCCTCGGGCGTGACGCCGTCGGCGTGCATCCGGCGGATCTCGCCGATCGTGTCCACGACCGCGGCGGCGGTCACCTCGGTGTGCACGGACGCGGAGACCGTGAACGAGCCGGAGCGGCGGCCGTGGCCGAAGCTCGCGTGTGCGCCGTAGGTGTAGCCCCTGACCTCGCGCAGCAGGTGGTTGAGCCGCGAGCCGAAGGCGCCGCCCAGCACGTCGGCGAACAACTCGATCGGGATCAGGTCCGGGGTCGAGCGCGGCGGCGCGGTGTGCCCGATCCGCAACACCGACTGCACGGCGCCCGGACGGTCCACCACGATCACGCGCCCGGTCGAGGGGGCGCCGGCGAACTCGGCGAGGTTCGCCCGCGTCGCGGTGCCCGTCGCGCCCGCGAAGACGGTACGGCCCAGCGCGGCCAGGTCGATCGTGTCCAGGTCGCCGACCACCGCGAGGGTGCCCGGCGCGGTCATCCGGTCGGCGTGGAAGCCGCGGATCGCGTCGGCGTCCAGCGCGAGCGCGGTGTCGGGGGTGCCGCCGAGCAGCCCGCCGAGTCGGTTGTCCGGGCCGAACAGGGCGCGCCGGAAGGCGAGTCCGGCGCGGGTGCCGGGCTGGGCCCAGGAGGTCTTCAACGAGCGCACGTGGTCGGCGAGGAAACGCTCGACGTCACCGTCGGCGAAGGCCGGTCGCCGGACCGCCTCGGCGACCAGGGCCAGGCCCGCGTCGAGTCGATCGGCGGGCAGGTCCAGGCCGACCTCCTGGGTCTCCCAGCCGCAGGCCAGCCGCCAGTTCGCGCCCAGTGCCTCGATGGCGAGTCCGAAGGCGTCCGCGTCGCGGTCCAGGCTGCCCTCGTCGAGCAGCGAGCAGGTGATCCGGGCCAGGCCGTCCAGGCCCACCGGCTCGTGCAACGCGCCGCTTTCCATCACCAACTTGACCCAGGCCAGGCTGCGTCCGGGCACGTGCGCGCCGACCACCTCGCCGCCGCCCACCGTGACCCGGCGGACCTCGGGGAAGCGGTACGGGCGCGGGGCCGCGCCGGTGGGTCGCTCGGCGACCAGGGTGTGGCGGGTGGCGATGTGCTCGCTCATGCGGCGGCCTCCGGCTCGGTGGTGTCGATCTCGGCGTCGGCCTCGGCGGCTTGCGGGCGGAACTCCAGCACGATCCGGTTGTCCTGGTGCAGCAGGTCGCGGGCGACCCGGTGCACGTCCTCGACGGTGACCGCGAGCAACTCGTCGAGGTGGTCGCGGATCGACTCCGCGTCGCCGAAGCGGGTGGTGAACCGGCCGATCGCGTCGGCCCGGCCGGCGGCGGTGGCCACCTCGCGCAGCCATTCGCCGGACAACACCGCCCGGACCCGGTCGAGTTCGGCCTCGGTCACCCCCTCGCGCGCGACCTCGTCGCAGACCGCGACATAGGCGTCGAGCACCTCCCGCGCCTCGACGCCCTCGCTGGGCGCGCACGAGCCCATCAGCACCGACTCGAAGTGCAGGTGGTTCCACGCGGACAGGAACGCGCCGGACGCCTGGGCCAGATTGCGCGCGGTGACCAACTCCCGGTACAACCGGCTGCCCCGACCGCGCCCGACGGCGGTCGCCAACACACTCGCGGCGGCGGCGTCCGGGGTGCCGAAGCGCGGCGCGCGGTGGCACAGGAACAGGCGCGGCGCGGGCACGTCCCGATGGACCGTCAGATGCCGGCCGGCCCCGAAGCGCGGCGGCAGCGGCGCGGGGGTGGGCTGGGTGAAGGAGCCGCGCGGGGCGATGCCGCCGAAGTACTTCTCGGCCAACGCCACCACCTGCTCCGGCCGCACGTCGCCGACCACGGTGAGCACCGCGTTGTCCGGCGCGTACCAGGTCTCGTGGAATGCGGTGAAGTCGGCGAGTTCGGCGCCGTCCAACTCGGCCATCGAGCCGATCGTGGAGGTCGCGTAGGGGTGGCCCTCGGGGTAGGCGAGGACCATCATCTCCTCGCTCCAGGTCCCGTAGGGCACGTTGTCGTAGCGCTGCCGGCGCTCGTTCTTGACCACCTCGCGCTGGTTGTCCAGGGTCTCCTGGGTCAACCCGAGCGAGCCCATCCGGTCGGCCTCCAGCCACAGCGCCAGTTCCAACTGGCCCGAAGGCACCGTCTGGTAGTAGTTGGTGCGGTCCGGACTGGTCGAGGCGTTGATGCCGTCGCCGCCGCAGCCCTCGATCGCGGCGAAGTGGCCGCCCTTCTCCACGTGCGCCGAACCCTCGAACATGAGGTGCTCGAAGAGGTGGGCGAAGCCGTGCTTGCCCTCCACCTCGTGCCGTGACCCCACGTCGTACCAGAGGTTGACCGCGGCGAGCGGCACCGTGGCATCGGGGCAGACCACCACCCGCAGACCGTTGTCGAGCCTGGTCCGGTGCAGGGTCCACGGGAAGTGGGCGGAAGTTGACGGCACGTCAGGTCCCTCCGGGGGGTCGCGGCGCTCGACGATGGATCGCCATTGTTCCAGGCGAACGCGAGACGCGTGGGCGGACCCGGTACGCACGACGACCACCCGCCCGGGCAAGAACACCGGGTGGATGGTCGTCGTGTGGGGTGTCGCCGGGTGGGCGGCGACGGGTATGTGGGTGCCGAGGCGGTTACTTGACGAGTGCGGCGAACTTGGCCAGCGACTCGATCAGCGCTTCCTGGGTGGCCTTGGTGACCTTGCCGGCCATCATCTGCACCGCGCCGCCCTTGACCTCGGACTCGATCCGCAACACCGAACCGTCGCCGGCGGCCTCGACGATGAAGACCTCGGTCATGATGACGCCCATCGGGCCCTTGCCGTCGAGCGAGAGCGACTTGCCCGCCTCGACGTCCTTGATGGTCCACTTGATGTCCGCCGGGAAGCCCATCAGCTTCATCTTCTCGTCGTAGGTCACGCCGGCCTCGAGCTTCTCCGGCGCGCCGCCCGGGAACTCGACGTGCGGGACCATCCACTCGCCGAAGACGCTGTAGTCGGTCAGCTTGGCCCACACGGCCTCGGGGGCGGCAGCGATCTCGACCTGCTCGTTGATGACGGGCATGCGTGTGTCCTCACGGTTTTTGAGCTGCGGTGAACCTGCGGCTCGGAGCATGGAGTCCCCGGAACGTACCGCCGTTATGTGACACAGTCAATGGTGTCGACGAGCAAAAAGAGAACATGTTCTAGTTCTGCTGTCACTGCGGTTGGCTAGGGTCGGGCGGCATGACAGGCACGCTGCCGGGAATGCCGCCCGGCGCCGAAACCGGGGCCGGGGGAGGCGCCGTTCTGGAAGCCGTCCTGGAGCGCATCACCTACCAGAACGACGAGAACGGCTGGACCGTCGCCCGAGTGGACACCGGCCGACACGGCACCGAACTGCTCACCGTGGTCGGCGCGCTGCTGGGCGCCCAACCCGGCGAGTCGATCCGGATGCACGGTCGCTGGGGCAGCCACCCGCAGTTCGGCAAACAGTTCCAGGTGGAGTCGTTCAGCACCGTGCTGCCGGCCACCGTGCAGGGCATCCGGCGCTACCTGGGCTCGGGGCTGATCAAGGGCATCGGCCCCAAGACCGCCGACCGGATCGTCGAGCACTTCGGTGTGCGCTCGCTGGACGTGATCGACGAGGACGCCACCCGACTCATCCAGGTCCCGGGCCTGGGCCCCAAGCGCACCAAGCTGATCGCCGCCGCGTGGGAGGAACAGAAGGCGATCAAGGAGGTGATGGTCTTCCTCCAGGGCATCGGCATCTCCACGTCGCCGGCGGTGCGCATCTTCAAGGAATACGGCGACGCGTCGATCACCGTGGTGCGCACCGAGCCGTATCGGTTGGCCGCCGACGTGTGGGGGATCGGCTTCAAGACCGCCGACGCGATCGCCAAGGCCGTGGGGATACCGCACGACGCGCCGCAGCGGATCAAGGCCGGACTCCAGTACACGCTGTCCGAGGGCAGCGACAGCGGACACTGCTACCTGCCCGCCGAGGTCCTGGTGGCCGAGGCGGTCGAGATCCTGGAGGTGTCCTCCGAACTCGTGGTGACCTGCCTGAACGAACTGGTCGCCGAGGAGGGGGTGGTGTGCGAGGAACTGCCCGGCCCGGTCACCGTCTCGGGCACCCAGGGCGATCCGGTCCAGGCCGTCTACCTGGTGCCCTTCCATCGCGCCGAACTCTCCCTCGCCGGCCGGGTGCGTGCCCTGCTGGGCGCCCGGGAGGACCGACTGGCCGCGTTCGCCGAACTGGACTGGACCCGGGCCCTGGGCTGGCTGCGCGCCCGCACCGGCACCGCGCTGGCCCCCGAGCAGGAGCAGGCCGTACGACTGGCGCTGACCGCCAAGGTCGCGGTGCTCACCGGCGGCCCCGGCTGCGGCAAGAGCTTCACGGTGCGCTCCGTGGTGGAACTCGCCCGCGCGCGCGAGGCCAAGGTGATCCTGGCCGCGCCCACCGGCCGCGCGGCCAAGCGGCTCGCCGAGCTGACCGGCTGCGAGGCGGCCACCGTGCACCGCCTGCTCCAGCTCCAGCCCGGCGGCACCGCGGCCTACGACCAGGACAAGCCGCTGGACGCGGATCTGGTCGTCGTCGACGAGGCGTCGATGCTCGACCTGTTGTTGGCCAACAAGCTGATCAAGGCGATACCCGCGGGTGCCCATGTGCTCTTCGTCGGCGACGTGGACCAGTTGCCCAGCGTGGGCGCCGGCGAGGTGTTGCGCGACCTGCTCGCGGCCGAGCGGGTGCCCAGGGTGCGGCTGACCCAGATCTTCCGCCAGGCGCAACAGTCCGGCGTGGTCACCAACGCGCACCGGATCAACGCGGGCCGCCCGCCGATCACCGACGGCCTGAACGACTTCTTCCTCTTTCCCGCGGAGGAGACCGAGGACGCGGCCACCCTCACCGTCGACGTGGTCGCCCGCCGCATCCCGCGCAAATTCGGCCTGGACCCGCGCCGCGATATCCAGGTGCTGGCCCCGATGCACCGCGGCCCAGCCGGCGCCGGCGCGCTCAACCTGCTGCTTCAGCAGGCGCTCACACCCGGCCGCGAGGGACTGCCGGAGAAGCGCTTCGGCGGGCGCACCTTCCGGGTCGGCGACAAGGTCACCCAGATCCGCAACAACTACGACAAGGGCGCGAACGGCGTCTTCAACGGCACCGGCGGCGTGGTGATCGCGCTCTCTCCCGAAGAACAGAAGCTGGTCGTGCGCACCGAGGAGGACGAGGAGGTCGACTACGACTTCGCCGAACTCGACGAGCTCTCGCATGCGTACGCGGTCACCATCCACCGCTCGCAGGGCAGCGAGTATCCGGCCGTGGTGGTCCCGGTCACCACCGGTGCCTGGATGATGCTCCAGCGCAATCTGCTCTACACGGCGATCACCCGCGCCAAGCGCCTGGTGGTGCTGGTCGGTTCGCGGCGCGCGCTGGGCCAGGCGGTGCGCACCGTCTCGGCGGGCAAACGCTTCACCGGACTGGCGCACCGGCTCCGGTAGCCGGCCCGCGCCGGCCGGAGCACGCGAAACGCCGCCACCCGGTGGGTGACGGCGTTTCGGTACGCGGGGTGCGCCCGGGCTAGCGGATCATCCGCAGGCCGATGCGCTCGACGCCCTTGCGGGCCATCGCCATCGCGGGCACCAGCAGCGCCAGGGTGACCTGGGTGGTGGCGCCCATGTTGAGCATCCACTCGCTGCCCGGCGCGTCGGCCGCCCAGGCGATCAGGCAGCTCATGCTCAGGCCGATGCCGGCCATCACCAGGATCGCCATGTTGCCCTGCGGCTTCGGGTATTCGATCCGGCTCACCATCAGTCCGGAGACGGCCACGATCAGCACCGCCGCCGGAGTGAACGGCAGGTCCAGCAGCACGATCGAGACCACCGTCATCGCGGCCATCGGAATGGGCATGCCCTGGAACACCCCCGGGCGTCCGGGCGTGGTCGCGAATCTGGCCAGCCGCAACACGCCGCCGATCAGCACCGACAGCGCCACCAGGACGGCGGCGGGCGCCTGCCCGGTGTTCATCGGCACCGCCGCCCACGTGACCACGAAGAACGCCGGTGCGACGCCGAAGGTGATCACGTCCGCGAGGTTGTCCAGTTGCGCGCCCAGCGAGGACATCCGCAGCTTGCGCGCCACCATGCCGTCACACAGGTCGCACATCGCGCCGATCAGCATCAGCACCACGGCCGCGGCCATGCCGCGCTCGGCCGAGACGCCCACGTCGCCACCGCGCGCGGCCATCACCGAACAGGCGAGGAAGTAGATCGCCATGAACCCGCTGGCCGCGTTGCCCAGCGTGAGCACGTCCGCCACCGAGATCCGCGCGGACAGGGCCGCCTGCGGATCGTCCTCGACGGGGGTGCCCAGAAGGTTCAGCTCGGAAGCGTCCAGGTCGGCCGTATCGTCGTAATCAGTCCCGGTCAAGACGTGTCTCTCCCGCCGTCGTCCGCTGTCCCACGGTCACCGCGGGCTCCACGCCCGGCGGCAGGTACACGTCCACGCGCGAACCGAACCGGATCAGGCCGATCCGGTCACCGCAGGCCACCTCGGTACCCGGCTCCAGGTACGGCACGATGCGCCGCGCCACGGTGCCGGCGATCTGGATCAGCTCCACGTCGCCGATCGCGGTGTCGAAGATCCACACAACCCGCTCGTTGTGCTCGCTCTCCTTGTTGAATGCCGGGACGAACCCGCCGGCTTTGTGCTCCACGGACTTCACGACGCCGTCGAGCGGCGCACGGTTCACGTGCACGTTCAACGGGCTCATGAAGGTCGCGATGCGGGTGCGGCCGTCGGGCCAGGCGTCGATGCTTTGGACCACGCCATCGGCCGAGGCGATCACGCCGTCGGCGGGGATGGTGCGCTCCGGGTCACGGAAGAACCACAACATGCCACCGGTCAGCGCCAGCGTCGGCACGGCCGCGAAGGCCCAGCGCCGGTTGCGCAGTGCGGCCAAGCCGGTCAACGCGCCGGTCACAGCCGTCGGCACGAGCCAGGGAGAAGCTCCCTTGGCCAGGCGTGGCTGTTGCCTCGGCGCGAACCCCGCCGATGCCGGCGAGGGGGAATCGTCACTCATCGAGAACCTTTGTCGGGGGGCGTGCCCGTCGGTAACGGGCGGCACTCGGCGGATGCTACCTAGACGGAGGGCCATCGCGCTTCCGGCGGTGATCGCTCACGGCGGGCCGGTCTCCCTCGAACCGGCGCAATTCGGACGCTGTTCGAGTCTATTTCGGCCGTGGAACCGGTTGCCCGTGTCCACCAGGTTGCCCTCCGCGCATGCCTGCTGTGAAGAGGCCGCACGTTCCGCTCCCCGTACGCGGTCCGTGGCATCGATCACGTTGGCCGTAGCGTCCCTTCGACTCGCATCCCTTGGCGGTGCCTATGGTGGATCGTCACAAAAACGTGACACGGCGGTAGGTCGGTCGACCCACCGCCGTACCCCAAGGGTAAACGCGCTTATGTGACGTTCCGTCAGTCCTGCGACGAAACCAGACCCACCATGGTGCCCGGCCGCTCCCCGGTGGGCTCGGTGTCCAGCACCGTGGGCACGCCGCGCACGATGGTGGCCCGGACGCCGGCCGGGCCGCGGGTGAAGCGCCACGAGCCGTCCGGGTTGTCGTACCGCTTCTCCTCGGGCCGCACCTCGATCTCGTCGAGCGCGAACACCACCAGGTCGCCGGCCCGGCCCGGGGCGATCACACCGCGGTCGTTGAGGCCGAAGAAGCCGGCCAGTTTGCCGGTCAGGTTGTGCACGGCCTCCTCGACCGTCATCAGGCCGGTGTCGCGCACGTAGCGGGTGAGCAGGTAGACGTTCTCGCCCGAGCCGCAGAACAACTGCAGGTGCGCGCCGGAGTCGTTGATGTTGGTCAGTGTGTGCGGCTCGTTGAACAGACCGGCCACGACCGGCTCGTCGAACTCGTCCGGGATGCCGCGCAGGCAGGACAGGATGCCGTTGTTGCCGATCCAGGTGGCCAACGCGTCGGAGATGTGCAGACCCTCCCGGTCCGCGTATTCCTTGAGCGAGATGTCCAGTGGGCCGTGACCGGTCTCGGAGATCGCGAAGATCAGCGACTCGGGGCGATCCAGTCGAGATGTCGACGACGAGACCCGGTTGTCCCAGTCCTCGCGGGCCTGCGCCCGCCACTGCGGATCGGCGAGCGTGGCGAGCTTGGTCTCGGCCGGACCGTTGATCCAGTGGTTCCACGCGGCGACCCGCTGGAAGGTGAGGGCGCGCTCGAAGTTGAAGAACGGCTCCAGCGGCTTATGCGGGACATTGGGCCAAAAGTCGACGCCGTCCGCGCGCAGCCGCCGATGCAGGGCGATCGTCTGTTCGCGCAGGTAGTCCTCCCGCACGGTGGACGGGATCGCGGTCCACTGGGCGCGGATGCCGCGCGGTTTGCAGATTCGGGCGAATCGCTCCACATCGGCGTCGATGCTCTCCGGCTCGTTGAACCGGGTGATCATCTGGAGCGTCGCGCCGGGGTGCCGGGCGAGCACGTCGGCGAGCGCCTCGAACTCGGCGTCCTCGGCCAGCCGGGTCGGCACCGGCTTGAGGTAACGATCCTTGTCGAACACATTGGTCGACAAACCAATTGCTCCATGAGTCAACGACTCGTCGAGCAGCGTGGCCATCTCGGCGATCTCCTCGGCCGTCGCCGCGCGCGACCAGGACGCCTCCGCGCCCATCACCGTGGTGCGCAGGGTCAGGTGTCCGACGAAGCCGGCCACGTTGACCGAGACGGCCTGACCCTTGACCGCGCTGCTGTACTCGGGCCAGCGCTCCCACGTCCACGGCACCTTGTCCTGGAACGCGGTGAGCGGGAGGTCCTCCAGGAAGCAGAACAGGTCGAGCACCGGTCCGCGCGCGCTCTCCTGCAGCGGCGCCACCGACATGCCGCAGTTGCCGAAGACGACCGTGGTGGTGCCGTAGGCGGGCAGCGGGTCCAGGTCCGGGTTCCACCACATGGCGCCGTCGACGTGGGTGTGCGCCTCGATGAAGCCGGGGGCGACAAAGGCGCCGGCGGCCTCGACGACCCGCTCCGTGCCGCCGCCGGGGGCCAGGTCGGGGCCGACCTCGACGATCACTCCGTCCCTGACCCGGACGTCGGCCCGGATCGGGGCCGCCCCCGTTCCGTCCACGACGGTGCCTCCGCGTACCAGCAGGTCGGCCATGGGCTGTTCTCCCTATTACTTGTGCCGGATCGCGGATGCCGACGCGGGCAGGGCGATCCGACGGCGAGTCTCGGGGCCGGGTGCGCTCCTCGGGATTTACGTTACGTGTTGTAACTTAACCTGGTGAACTATTCAAGGGGTGGGCCGCCTCGGACGCGACGAAGCCCGATCCCGGCGCACGGTCGGGGGCGGCACCGGGCTCGGTCGCGGTCGTGGGTTCAGGCGGCGTCGACCGGGCGGCGGATGCTCTCGAAGATCCGGGCGAAGGCGTCCCTGCCCGGCCGCCACCTGACGGTCGATCAGGGCCGGTACGGCGGCGATCACGTCGGTGCCGACGCCCTGGTCGCGGCTCGTCCGGCGCAGGGGTCCCACCGACGGCCCAACGGGCGAGCCGGGCGTTTAGCCGACCGGGCGCGCGGACAGCGGTGCTGGTGGTACACGGGCGCCGCCGCGCCCGGCGGCCCCACGCGAGGAGCAACGAACATGGCGAGCAAGTACGGTCGTACCGTCGGCGCGTTGTCGATCGCCGCCGCGCTGATGCTGACCTCGGCGGCGTGCGGCGACGACAACGACGGCGGCAACGCGGACTCGGTGCCCACGGCGATCGGGTCGGCGCTGTCCTCGGCCGGCGCGAAGGCGAAGGACGCGCTGTCCTCGGCGAGCGCGGCGGCGGCCTCGAAACTGGCCGAGATCAAGGGTGGTCTCGACGCGACGGCCGACGCGACGGTCGGTCCGATCCGGGCCGACGGCGATCGCACCACCGCCGAGGTCACCGTCGACAACAAGACCGCCAAGACCGCCGATTACACGCTCTCGGTCGAGTTCCGCGACGCCGGCGGCAAGTTGCTGGACACGGTCGTGCTGAACATCGACAAGGTCGAGGCGGGCAAGCAGGCCAAGGGCACCGCGAAGAGCAACCGCAAGCTGACCGACCCGAGCAAGGCCGAGATCGGCCAGGCGGTCCGGCACTGACCCGAGCGCGGCCGATTCGGGGGATCTCCCCACGTCCGGGGAAGCGGGATCCGCATTTCGCCCGGCCGCCTTTCGCCGTCCATCCGGGCCCGGCACAATCGCCGCCATGGCGATCATCGAAACCCGCAGGAACCCCGCCGCAGTGCGGTTCAAGGCCGCGGTGGGCGGATTTCTGTCCGGGGGCGTGATCGGCGTCTCGCTGGCCTGCTGCGTGGTCGGGGCCGTCCTCGAACGCTGGTCCGTGGTCGCGATCGGCGTCGGGCTCTTCGTGCTCAACGTCGTCGTCGTGGGCGTCGCGGGGCGCTTTCGTCGCGCGCGCAATCCGCGCGTCCCGGCGCGGCTCGCGCTGGCCGTGATCGAGAGCCGCCGCGCCATCGGCGGCGAATCGGCGGACATCCCCGTCGAGTTCGTGCTGACCGTGGCGCCGGACGAGCGATCGGCATACCGGGTCGAGTTCAACCAGCACATCAACCTGGTGGACATACCCGACTATCGGCCGCGCGGCGTGGTCGTGGTCGAGTACCGCCCGGACGCACCATGGGACGTCACCATCGTCACCAAGCCGACCGAGGAGTGGGCCCGCCGGGCGGCGAACGAATCGGTGGACTCGGCCCCCGAGTCCGCGCTGCTGACCGGTCCGAAGGACGGCGAGGGCGCGTTCTGCCTGCTCGCCACGCTGGGCCTGCTGCTCGGCGGCGCGGTCGTGGTCCTGCTCTTTCGCGCGGACCTGTTCACCGAGGACGACCGCCCCACCGAGTCGGCCACCTCGTCGTCCTCGACGACGACCACCGAGAGTCGCACCACGTCGACCTCGACGGTCTCCGGGACGTCGACGGGGTCGATGCTCGAAGCCGGCGAGATGCGGCGCGCCGCCGATTCGCTGATCACCGGGATGCACACGAGCAATGCCAGCGAACTCAGCATCGACGCAAACCTGATGGCCGTGCGCGGCGTGCTGGGCACCCCGCCGCAACCCGGCGCGGTGATCGACCTGAACGCCATCCCCTACGAGCGACTCCCCGCCCTCGTGCGCGAGGCGCGAACCAAGCTCGGCATCCCCGACCCCACCTCGTGGCGGATCACCTTCGAGCCCGACGCCAAGACCGCCACCCTGACCATCCGCGTCACCGTCACCGACCCGCAGGGCAAAGCCACCCTCGAAGCGGACGCCCAGGGCAAGGTCACCAAGCGCACCCCACGCTGAGATTCGCACGCTCGGGTGGTCCGGCGGGGCTCGCCCGCCGGTCAACCGGTGGCGCCGAGGTCCTCGTCCGTCGGGGTGTCCTCGCACAGGGCCTCGGTCAGGTCCGGGTGCACGTCGAAGAGGCGGCGCAGGCCCAGGGCGGTGAAGACGCGGTTGACGTGGTGATCGTTGTTGCTGGGCATGACCAGGCGCAGCGTGCCCCCGGTGGAGCGGAGCAGGCGACGGGCGGCGACCAGGGTGCCGATGCCGGTGGAGTCGAGGAATTCCACCTCGGTGAGTTCGAGGACGATCCGGTGGTCGCCGTCGGCGACCGCGCGTCTGACGTGTTCGCGCAGCTCGGGCACGACCGCGTAGTCGACCTCCCCGAGCACGTGCAGCACGGTCCAGCCCTGGAGATCGTCCTTGATCACCTGAAGAGTCACGCGCCGGCAGTCCCCTCGCCCATGGTGTCCTGAGCCCCGACGCAGGATGCCCGCAACGATCGGCGCCCCGTCCCCCATCGGATGCGCCGACGGATCCGGGGAGGCCCTGGACACGTGGCTCGGGAGCCGGGTGGTGGGCCCGGCCTGTGACCTACCGTAGTGGGCCCCGGGAACCGGAGCAGTGACGATCCGGTCACGTACGGATCTCGTTTGCAGCGTACACGGATCGCCGAAAGCCGCCCCGGAGTAGCCTGTTCCGCCCCGTCGACCCACGCGATGACACAACGTCACCCGCTCAGCGGATCGCCCACGGCACATCCGCGACCACGGTGCACGAACCCGGCGCGATCTCGGTGAAACCCGCGTCGCGCACGACCGGCCGACCGCTCGTGGTCAGCGCGGGCCACGCGGCGGGTTCGGCGACGCGGACCGCGAGATCGAAGTCACGCTCCGCCCACTCCTTGCGCCCGGCCGGGCCCATGCCCAGCCAGGCGAGGTGACTGCCGTGCCCCACCTGTGCCATGGCCTTGCCGGCGGTCATCTCCAGCGTCGGGTTCAGCCACAACACGGGCTGCCCGGACGCGGCGGCCGGCGGCGCGGTCGGCTCCTGCAGGTCGGTGCCCGAGACCTGCAACTTGGCCAGGTCCTTGGGCCATCCGTCGAGCGGAATCGGCGGGTACACCCGAACCTCCGCCGTGCGGTGGGCCACCGTGATGCCCGGCAGGGTGTTCGCCCGCCGCCACTCACCGCCGCGGGCCCGCCGGACCACCTTGCGGATGCGGTGGCCCTGCCACGCCTCGACGACGTCGTGCCATTCCCCCTCGGGGTCGGTGGACCTCGGGTCGGCCAACAGGACCAGGACCGCGCGCGCGGCGGCCTCCAGGGCGTCGGTGCGGGCCGGCGGGTCGTCCTTCTCGATGTGCGCCACGAGGGGGAGGACGTATTCGATGGTGCTCACGGGGTCGATCATGCCTTGTTCGTGGCCGCGGGGCCTCGGGGGTCGGGTGGCGGCGCCCCGAGGCCGCGCTCGTTTCTAGGCCGGCAGGGCGTTGGTGGTCAGGAAGCGGGCGATCGTGCCGATGGCTTCCTGGGATTCGGGCATGGTCGGGTCGATCGCGGGCCAGGCGTGCGGGACGTCGGGGACCAGGTGGGCCTGGACCGCGACCCCCGCCGCGGCGGCCCGGGCGGCGAACGCGGTGGCGTCGCCGAGCAGGGCCTCGTGGCAGGAGGCCAGCAGCAGCACCGGCGGCAGGCCGGACAGGTCGGCGAACAGCGGCGACGCCAACGGATCGCCCGGGTCGTGCAGTTGCAGATAGATCTCGGCGGCCTCGCGCATCGACTTCTTCGAGATCAGCTGGTCGGTGGCCGCGTTCGAGTCGTACGTGGGCTTGGTCACGGTCAGGTCCAGCCACGGCGACAGCAGCACCAACCCGGACGGCAACGGCACCCGGGCGCCGCGGGCCGCCACCGTCAGCGCCGCCGCCAGCCCGCCGCCGGCCGAGTCGCCGCCCACGAACGGGGCCGGATCCGCGTCCTCGCTCGCCGCCACGATCGTGTTGTACACGTTCGCCACGTCGTGCAGCGCGGCCGGATACGGCGCCTCCGGCGCGAGGCGGTATTCGGCCACCACCACCCGGGCCCGCGCGGCCAGCGCGATCCGCGAAGCGATGCCCAACCAGCCCGAGGCGTCGCCCATCCGGTAGCCGCCGCCGTGCAGGTACAGCAGCGTCAGCGCCGGGTCCGGCACCTCCAGGAACGTGCACGGCACACCGCCCGCCAGCTCCTGACGCACCGTCACGCCGGGTTCGGGTTCCTGGCGATACGCCGCGGTGCCGCGCCGCCGTGCGTCCAGTTCGTCCGACGCGGCCCGTCCCTCGCGTACCGGCGGTAGATTCCAACCATCCAGGCTCATCCGTGCCCCTCCCAACCCCGAGTGCCCACACGCCCGATGTCCACCTGACGGCTGCCCCGACGGCGCGTGCTCCACGCCCGTGACGGGATGCCGTCCGAGTCCGTACCCGATGGTGCGGCGCGGCCGACAGCCTTCGGGAAACCCGAGTGGGGATCAAGTGATTGGCCGGGTTGTGACATGGGGCCGGCGCAATTGGCCGCCGGTCGAAGCGTTCGGTTCGTACCATGTGGCGCGCGGGGTCCTTCGAACCGCTCCCGGACCGGTGCCGGGGAATCGGTTGTCGCGAAGACGACAGCAGGAGGGGGGTCCGTCACATGGTGGTCCGGGTGCGTGTTCTCGGCCATGTCTGCGTAGACGGCCCCGCGGGCCGCGCCGCGGAGGATCTCCTCGGCGGCCCGCAGGCCCAACTCGTGTTCGCCGCGCTGGCGCTGGGGCGCAGGCATCCGGTGCCGCGCGAGGAGTTGGCCGCCCTGCTGTGGCCCGAGCAGGCCCCCAAGTCGTGGGAGGGCGCGCTGCGCGGGGTGCTCAGTCGGGTGCGCGGCTTCCTGGGTCAGGCCGGATACGACGCCTCCTCGGTGCTGCGACACCGGGCCGGCTGTTACGTGTTGTCCCTGCCCGAGGGCACCGAGGTCGACGTGGAGGCGGCCGAGAGCGCGCTGATCGAGGCCGAGGCGCTCGCCGTGCACGGCGCCTTCGCCCAGGCCCGATCGCGGGCACACGACGCGCACGAGATCCTCGCCCTGCCGTTTTTGCCCGGCCAGGACGGCGACTGGGTCAACGAGCGGCGCACCCGCTGGCGCTCGGCCCGGCTGCGCGCCCTCGCCGTGTCGGTGACCACCGAATTGCACCTGGGCCGGGCCGACGCGGCGGTGACTCGCGCGGGCCAACTCGTCGACCTGGATCCGTTCCGGGAGAGCAGCCACCGCCTGCTGATGACCGCACACGCGGCCGGCGGCGACCGGGCGGCGGCGCTGCGCGCGTACGAACGTTGTCGGCGCCTGCTGGCCACCGAGTTGGGGGTGGGCCCCTCCCCGGAGACCGAATCCGCCTTCCTGCGCCTGCTCGGCGACGCCACCCCGCAACCGCTGCCGGTGCCCGCGCCCGCCGCGCGCTTCGCCTCGCCCGCACCCGGCGGCGACGCCCCGCCCGCCCCGGAACCCACCCGCTCGGCGCACGACGTGTTCCCGCACGGCGCGCCCGGTCCGATCGTGGGGCGCTCGGCGGAACTGCGCCTGCTGGAGGAATCCACCGGGGCCGAGGTCGGCTCGCGGGTGGTGCTGGTCAGCGGCGACGCCGGGATCGGCAAATCCTTCCTGTTGAGCGAATTCGCCACCCGCGCCGGCCGCGACGCGCTGGTGCTCACCGGCCGCAGCGACGAGGGTGTGGCGGCACCGTTCCAACCCTTCGTGACCATGCTGCGCGCGCATCTCGCCGACGTCGCGGCCGACGAGTTGCGCGAGCGGGTCGGCGACCTGGGCGGCGAGTTGCACCGCCTGCTGCCCGAACTGCCCCTGACACCGGCCGGCCTGACCCAGCCTCAGGGCCCACCCGACTCGAACACCGAGCGCTACCGGCTGTTCGAGGCGGTGGCCGGGGTGTTTCGGCACGCGGCCGGCAAGGGCGATCTGGTCCTGCTGCTCGACGACGTGCACTGGTCCTCGACCTCGACCATGCTGATGTTGCGCCACGTGGCCCGGGCCCTGGTCGGCACCCGGGCGGTGCTGGTGATCGCCTACCGCGACACCGCGCTCGGCTCGGTGCACCCGATGACCAAACTGATCGCCGACCTCTACCGCGACCTGCACCCGGTGCACGTACCGCTGGGCGGCCTGGATGTGGCGGCCCTGGTCGAACTCGCGCACGTGCTGGCCGGCCCGCTGCCGCCGCGCGCGGAGGGCGTCCGGGCGCACGTCCTGCGCGAACTCAGCGACGGCAATCCACTGCTGGCCACCGAACTGCTGCGCCAGTGGGCGGACGTCAGCGACTGGTCGGCACTGGGCAAGAGCGTGCCCGCGGACGTCCCGCGCCGGGTGCGCAACGTGCTGCGCCAGCGGCTGCTGGGCCTGCCGCAGTCCACCCTGGAGGCGCTCACCGTGGCCGCCGTGGTCGGCCCCGCCTTCGACATCGACCTGGTCGCCGCCGTGCACCCGGGCGGGTTCGACACCGTCGTGGACGCCCTCGACGACGCCGAGCGGGCCCATGTGGTGCGGGCCGAGGAGACCGATCGCCCGGGCCGCTTCACCTTCGTCCACGCGCTGGTGCGCTCCACGCTCTACCAGGAACTGCCCACCGCCCGCCGGCTGCAACTGCACCGCAAGGTCGGCCTGGCCCTGGAGGCACGCGGCGACCGGGACGCGCATCTGCCGGAACTGGCCCACCACTTCCGCTTGGCCTGCCGATTCGGCGAGGCGCGCCGCGCGCTGGACTACGCCTGGCGGGCGGGCGACGAGGCGCGCGACGGCGGCGCGTTCGAGGTCGCCGCCGAGCACTACCGGCAGGCCCTGGAGGTGCTGCCGATGGTGACCGACCCCGCCCCGGAGACCCGCTGCGACCTGCTGCTCTCCCGTGGTGCGGCGCTGGACCGGTGCGGCGACCGGCGCTGCCGGGAGGTGCTGCGCCGGGCCGCCGAGGAGGCCCGGGCGTTGTCCGACTCGCGCCGGCTGGGCCGGGTCGCCCTGGCCATGGTGCGCCTGGGGCAGGTCTACCAGGTGGGCGTGGACCTGGAGTTGGTCGCGCTGTTGCGCGAGGCGCTGGCGGCGCTGCCGATCGCCTCGGCCCTGCCCGCGGACATCGCGCTGCGCTCGCTGCTGCTGGCCGCGCTCGCGGTGGCGCTGACCTTCGGGCACGACCGCGAGGCGCGGCTGACCATGCTCTACGAGGCGTTGGACGCGGCCCGTGAATCGGGCTCGCACGATGCGCTGGCGCAGGGCCTGGAGGCGCACCACCTGGCCGCGTCCGGTCCGGATCTGGTCGACGAGCGACTGCGGATGAGCAGCGAGCTGACCGTGCTCTCCGGGCTGACCGGTGATCAGGAGTCGCTGTTTCGCAGCCACTTGAACCAGGCGTACGACCTGGTGGTACAGGGCGCGATCCCGGCGGCCGAACGCGAGTACGCGCAGGCGCAGCGGGTGGCCCGGCGGTTGCGGCATCCATGGTTCACCTGGGAGGTGCTGATCTACCGCTGCGGCCTGGAACTGCTGCGCGGGCGGACCGCGCGTGCGGGGGACGCCCTGGCCGACGCGCTGCGGCTGGCCCGGCGATCGGGGCTGCCGCGCGAGGCGGTGCGCTCGTTCAACCTGGCGCAGATCCTGGCGGTGCGCTGGGAACAGGGCCGGTTGGGCATGATGGCGCGGCGCGCCGCGGTGGCCGCGGACTGGTCGCGGGACGTGTCCTGGTGGCGGGTTCAGGCGTGCTGGACGGCCTCCGCGTCGACGGACCCCAAGTCGGCGCGCGAGGAGTTCCACGCGTTGTGCGTGCCGGGCTTCGCGACGATCCCGGTCGACCTGCTGTGGACCGGCTCGCTGATGCGGCTGGGCGAGGTCGCGATCGAACTGGGCGATGTGGAGCGTGGTCTGCTCGTGAGCGAGGCGCTGACCCCGTACGCTGACCACCTGGACTGGACCGGCTCCTCGCTCGGCCCGGTGCGCCGGGTGCTCGGCGGTCTGGCCGCGCTGGTCGGCGACGGGGCCGCAGCTCGTGGGCAGTTCGAGGCCGCCTACGCCCGGTGTCTGGAGTTGGGGTTGCCCGGACACGCCGAGCGCACGCTCGGGGACGCTGTGCGTCTGCTCGGCGAGCCGCTGGACACCGGCGTCTCCTCGCTTCGCTGACTGGCTGTCACCTTGCGCTTTCGCGCTGCTCTGACGCTGTTCTGACGCTGTTTGCCTACCGTTGGTGACGACCCGGTCGGTGTATCGGGTGCGGAACGGGGAGGACGGGGCAATGGGGATTGCGGGCGCCGGATCGGCGGTGGCGCACGACGCCGAACGTGGCACGTTCAGTGTGTTGGGTTGGCCGGTGGTGTGCTTCGAATCGTTCCATCGGGTGGAGTTGCCGCGTCGGCTGGAGGGCGGGCTGGGCGAACGGGTCGCCTGGGACGTGGCCGGCCGGGCCCCGATCGCGCTGTGCATGCCCAACGGTCAGGCGTACAGCTATGTCGAGGACTGCGGCGAGGTGCGGATCGTGCCCGGGGTCACCGCGGACGCCGAATTGGTGGTCGAGCTCGAATCCGGTGCCTGGCAGGACTACCTCTACGAACTGCGCACCAGCCGGGGCCTGGTCGAGTCGCACGCGGTGCGGTTCGTGCGCGGGGGGTTCGCTGACTGGGACGTCTGGGAGCCGGCGATCCGCTGCATGTACTCCGGCACGCCGATCTACCACCCCGCGGCGCTGGACCTGCGCGACCTCGCGGATCGCCCGATCGACCTGCATCGTGACTTCACCACCCACGACGACCCCGACGAAATGGCGCATTTCCTGCGCTCCACCGGCTATCTGGTGGTGCGTCAGGTCTTGGAGGCGGACCGGGTCGAGGAGTTGGCGGGCGAGGTGGACCGGATCCGGGGCCTGTGTCGCGAGGGCGACCGGGGATCGTTGTGGGCGGACGGCCCCGGCGGATTGCGCGCGCCCTACCGGTTGACCTACCTGGGCATGCGCTCGCCGCGGATCGCCGCGCTGGCCGACGACCCGACCGTGCGCATGTTGTGCGGGCTGGCCGGTCAGGACGTGGTCGCGGTGACCGACCGCGACTCCGGACAGATCGCCGTACTCAAGGAGTTCGGCACCTCGCCCGAACCGCTGTCCATCCCGGACCTGCCCTGGCACAAGGACTGTGCCCTCGGCGGTTGTCCGGTCACCTGTCCGCGCGTGCACGTGGGGATCCGGTTGGACGCGGTGAGCCAGGACAGCTCCCAGCTCTACGCGCTGGCCGGCTCGTGGGGCACGGTCGCGCACGAGCGGTACACCCCGGCCCAGTGGGCCGAACTGCCGGTGGTCGGCATCACCACCGAACCGGGCGATGTGACCGTGCACATGGGCTGCGGCCTGCACGCGGGCCCGGCGGCGTCCGGCCCGTCCCGCCGCCGCACGCTCTACGTGCAGTTCGACAACCCCCGCATCTTCGACGTGACCAACCCCTACGAAACCTACGAGCAGGTGATCCCGGGCTACGGCAGCGGGGATCTGCTGACCATGTCCCGCATGTAGGCGACGCGGGGCCCGCACCGGGCGCCTCAAAGCGCCGCTCGCGCCGCCGTCAGGGTCGCGCCCGCTCGCGGGACGTGGGTCAGGCGGGCGGCGAAGGCACGGTAGGCCGCGGCGAGTGCCTCCCGGGAGACCTGACGGTGACCCAGCACGTCGGCGAACCAGCGGGTGAAGTCGTCGAAGAGCACCTGGTCGTCCAGGAAGAGCGAGACCGCGAGCGCGTCGACGGCGCTCACCAGCCCGTCCCGCATCGTGGTGTCCGAGTGCTCGCCCTCGATCGGGACCAGCGCCGCCATGCCCGCCGCGACCAGCGGGGCGCGCAGCAGACCGACGCCGTCGTAACCGGCGTCCGGGAGGTGGCGCAGCCGAGGGGCCGGGGTGGTGATCGTGGGCCAGTCCGGGCCCGCCAGCACGTCGGCGGCCTCCCGGGCGTCCCGGGCCCAGCCGTTCGCGCCGACCACGCCCGCCCACCGGCCGTCCGGACCGAAGCCCGGGCCGCCGACCAGGACCGGCACGCCCACCCGCCGGGCCACCTCGACCATCGCCCGCGCGCCCGGCAGCGCGGTGGAGACCATGCAGCCGATCGCGACCGAATCCGCCTCCGCGTCGGGCAACACGCGGGCCAGTTCGCCGGCGCCGGTGCCCGGTGGCAGGACCATCGCCTCGATGCCGCGCACCCGCAACAGCGCGGCCAGGATGGTGGACGCCAGCCCGTGCCAGTCGCCCTGTGCGCAGCACACCACGACCCGGGCCGCCGCCCGCGGCTGCGGGGTCGCGTCCGCGATCAGGTGCACCACCCGACCGGTGACGTGCGAGGCGCCGTGTTCGCGCGCCACGGTCCATTCGCCGGTCGCCCACCGCTCGCCCACCGTGTGCAGCGCCGGGATCACCAGGTCGGTCAACACCCGGTCGCCGGGCACCCCCTTGCCGAGCAGGTTCCGGACCAGGGTCAGCGCCTCGACCTCGTCCGCCCGTCCGATGTGTTCCAGGAACAGGTCGAGTTCGTCGGGGACCACGTGCGTCATGCGCCATCCGGGTGTTCGTCGGAAACCGGGCGGCCGGGCTCGACCAGAATCGGCAGCGCCTCGTCGTCGTCCCGGTACGGGATGTGAATGGCCAGCAGGACCACGTCGTCCACGACCGGGGCGTCGCCCAGGTGCACCATCAGCCGCTGCTCCAGGCGGGCCACCAGCGCGTCCACGGGCATGCCCGCGCAGGACGCCAGGTCGTGCCGCAACGCCCGCACGCCGTACGCCTCGCCGTCCGCGTCCCGCGCCTCGGTGACCCCGTCGCTGTACAGGAGCAGCGTCGAGCCCGGCGCCAGCGCCAACTCCCGTTCGCCGAACACGGTGCCCGGGATGCCCGCGACGAGCGGGTCGGTGAACGCCATCGCCTGCACCCGACCCGCCGGATCCATCCACAGCGGCGGCGGATGCCCGGCGCAGGTCAGCCGGACCAGCGCCGAACCGTCCGCACGCACGGAGCAGTCACCGGTGATCGCGGTGAGCACGAGGGAGGGATCGCCCAGGGTCAACTCCGCGTCCAGGAGCGCCATGCGATGCGCGGGGGCGCAGCCGGCGCTCGCCGCGGTGCGCAGGATCAGCAGCGACCGCGAACTGAACATGCCCACCGGCGTGCCGCGTCCGCACACGTCGCCGATCGAGAACGCCCAGGTGCCGTCGACGGGGGTCGGGTGCACGGCGTAGAAGTCGCCGCCGAGGCCGTCGGTCAGCGAGACGGGCCGGTAGCGCGCGGCGATCCGCGCGCCGGGCACCTCCGGCAGCGGACCGGGCACCAGCGCCTGGGCCAACAGCATGGTCCGCCGGTCCTGTTCGACGTAGAGCCGCGAGGTGCGCAGCGCGACCCCCACCCGCTCGGCGTAGTCGACGGCGAGCGCGATCTCCTCCTCGGTGAACGGGTCCGAGGTCGCCGAGCGCACGAACGTCAGTACGGAGGGCGCGTCGTCGTCGGTGGGTACCGGAACCACCAGCGCGCAGCGGGCGTCCACCGCGACCAGATCCGCGACCGCCTCGTCCGGCACCAGTCGGGTGAGCAACGCCTGGTCCATCAGCGGGTGCAACTCCTGCCGTCGGGTGCGCAACACCCGGCCGACGCCCGCCGGCGCGGTCCACGCGGCACCCAGGCCGCTGGTCACCCGGCCGATCGGGCGGCCGGTGGCGGGCGCGTAGGTGGTGCGCAGCCGGCCGTCCTCCATGCTCGGCACCGACAGCGCCACCCAGTCGGCCAGTTCGCGGGCCGGCAGCGTGATCACCAGATCGGTGAGCCGGCGCGGGTGGGTGGTCGCGGACAACAGGCGGCCCGCCTCGGCGAGGAAGACCTTGCGCCTGCGCTCGGCCAACAGCGCGTCCTCGCGCCGGCGTTCGGGAGTGGTGTCCTGTACGTACCACACGTAGTGGCCGCCGCCCAGCACCGCCCGCCGGCCGCGCATGCGCCGCTCGAAGACCTCGCCCTGCCAACCGGTCCCGGTCGCGGGCAACATCGGTTCGGCCGTGCCCACGGTGCAGTCCGGCAGCAACCGCGCGGCTGCCGCGTTGAGGTAGCACACGGTGCCTTCGGGCGTGAAGACGACCACGCCGGTGTCGCTCTGGTCGAGCACCTCGCCGAGCGACCACGTGGGCGGCGCGGGCTCGTCCGGGACACGTGGCGGTTTGAAGCCGTTGGTCCGCCCCTCGGCGGCCGGCTCCCGGGTGTTGCTGTTGCCCCGCTCGTCGCCGGAGGGGCGTTGTCCGGTCATGGCTACGGAATCCCTTGCGTCCGTGCGTTTCGAGCCGGCTCGGGCCGGCGCTCGCGCAACCTTCACGGTACGACCGGGAACGTCGCCCGGGTGTGGGTTCCGCGGGAATCACACCTATAGGGGAAGACGGTCCACGACGGGCCGACGCGACGAGTAGTGTGCCGATGCGGTCCTGTCGTTTCCGGGAGGGATGTGGAGATTCATCCCGAGACGTGCGAACCGTACCGAGCGGCCGCGCGGCGCGCGACCGAGCCGACACTTGACCAGGTGGAGTGCTCCACATGAGCCTTGACGATCTCCCACCGGACGACGTCGATCACACATCGTTCTCCGCCAGGCCGTGCGTCGTGCACACCACGATGGAATCCGACCTCGGCGGCATCGTCTCCGTGCAGGGGGACATGGACATGACGGCGGCGCCGGTGTTCCGGCAGGCGGTGGACCGCCTCGTCGACGAGGGCGCGCGCAGCCTGCGGATCGACCTCTCGGGCGTGCCGTTCATCGACTCGTCCGGCCTGGGCAGTCTGGTCTACGGCTACCGCCGCCTGCGCGACCGCGACGGCGACACCGTGGTGTGCGGCGTCGGACCGCAGCCCGCGCGGGTGCTGCGGATCACCCATTTGGACCGCATTCTCAGCGTGGAATCCGTGGAATCCGCCGCGCTTCCCGCCGTGCCGCAGCGCTGAGGCGGGCCGCCCCGACCCCGGCCGTCGGGCTCAACGCCCCAGCCCGGCCTCCAGTTCACTCGCGCTGCGACTGCGGATCAGGTCGTTGATCGCCTCGCCCGGCCCGACGTGCTCGAACAGGGTCGGTGGATGGAAGGTGACATACATCGTGCGGCGCCCGCCCTCGCCCGAGGGCGCGGGGGAGGCGTGCAGTACGTCGGTCATGTGCACCGTCACGTCGCCCGGCTCGGTGGGCACGGTCAGGTGCGGCAATTCGGCCAGGTCGGCGGCGCCGGGCTGCGGGCAGGTGCGGCCCTGGGAGCCCGGAATCGCCTCCAGGTAGCCGTTCTCCGCGCAGGAGCCGGTGAGTTGGATGCCGATCGCCACCGACGGGCACATGATGTGATGGCCGCCGAGCCCGCAGTCGGTGTGCCACGGGATGTTGGCCAGGCCCTTGAGCCGACCGGGCGGCTTGAGCAGGACCGAGATGCCCTCCATCCGGTCGGTGGACGCCGCGAGGTCCTCGTGGATCAACGTGGCCAGTCGAACCAGCCGCGGATCGTGGGCCAGCGCACCGATCGGCGCCGACCGCTCGCTCGCGTAGACGATCCGGCACAACACCTGCTCGCCGCTCTCGCGCTGTGCCCACCAGGACCGGTCGTCGTCCGGCCGCGCCTCGGCGGCCAGTCGATCCACCTCGGCTTCGAACACGGCGATCTCGGCGGCGGAGAAGACTCCGCGCACCCGCATCACCCCGGTCGCCTCGAAGTGGTCGGCGAGTTCGCGATCCGAGTGATCGAGCGTCAGTTCGGCGGCCGTGTCCACCGATCGACCGTGTCGGTCGAACACCTGTGTGCCGTGCGGCAGATAGATCTCGATCCCCTGATAGAGCGCCCGCAACACCGGCTCCCAGCGGAACAGTTCGTGCACACCGCCTCGTTCGGTGGCCACGTCGCCCGCGATCGCGAGCGCGGCGGCGGTCCGCAACAGGGTGACCAGGTCGGTCCACGCGTCGGGGGACAACCGCACCACGCACGTGGCGTCCGCATCGACGCCCTCCACGACTCGCAACCGCGAGTCGTGCGCCCGATACGTCCACGCCCCCTCGCCGACCCGCAGCCCGAGCGGTTCGAGACCCGCCAACCCCGCCGCAGCCCGCTTCCCGGCCTCACCGATGAGCAATCCAGGGACGATGTCCCGATGGTACGTCTCCGCGTCGATCCGGTCGTGCCCGAGCATCCTCGCGACCTCCTGCGCTGTACGTTGCCGCGCAGTATGCCGCGCAACCGCACCGAGTCACCACCCCGCCCCAAGGTTTCCCCCACCCCGGATCACCTTGCCCCACAAGCGACATGACGCCCCGTCAGCGAAATTTCAGCCCCGGTGCGCGGCAACACCCCGACCCGCGCGGCCCCGCGAGCCGTCCCTCACGCCAACCGCCCCACTCCCGGGTAGGCCCGACGCAGGTGTGCGACCACCGCCGCCGCTGCCGCGGCGGGGTCTCGGGCCTCGATCGCCGCCAGGATCGCGTGGTGGTCCGCACGCAACGCGCCGGTGTCCGGGCCCAGTTCGGCAACCGCGCGTTGTTGGTGTCGACGTACCGTGTCGCGCAGCGCGCGCATGAACGTGGCGACCAGCGCGTTGCCGGACAACTCCGCGATCGCGGTGTGGAACTCGGTGTCCTGCTCGTTGAATTGCTCCGCCGACAGATCCGGCGCGTCCATCGCGGCCACGATCGTGCGCAGCCGGTCGAGGTCGGCCTCGCTCGCGTGCCGGGCGGCGGCCTCGACCGCCCAGGACTCGATCAACAACCGGGTCTCCACGACGTCGTCCACCGCGAAGTTGGCCAGGCCCAGGTGCAGTCCCAGCACACCGGTCAGCGCCGGCCCCGCCGAACCGGCCAGGATGGCGCCCGCCTCGGGGCCGCTGCCGGTGTTCGCGACCAGGACGCCCATCGCCTCCAGGACCCGCATCGCCTCGCGCACCGACGGGCGGCTGACCCCGAGTGCGGCGGCCAGAGCGCGCTCGCCCGGAAGCTTGTCGCCCGCGCGCAGCCGGCCGGTCGAGATCTGCTCCTCGATCTGCGCGACGACCTCCTCGAAGGCGCGCACCCGCTTGACCGGGCGCCAGTCCGGGCCGTCGTTCACAAAAGCTCCTCGGAGCGATCCAGGTCGCGGGCCGACACCCACGTCTTGTGGCACAGCATGACATGCCCATACCGTGTGACCACACTGTGGTCTGACCACACGCATGCCGGTTCGAACCACCCACAACCCGCCCCGAACCCACCCCCCCCGACCCCCGATCAACCCCACCCCCGATCCCACCCACCGCAAGGAGGCCGCCCGCATGCGCGTCGGGCTGTTCATCACCTGCCTCAACGACACCCTGTACCCCCGCACCGGCCAGGCCGTCGTCCGCCTCCTGGAGCGCCTGGGTTGCGAGGTCGATTTCCCGCTCGCCCAGACCTGCTGCGGACAGATGCACTGGAACACCGGCTACGGCCCGCGGATCGAGCCGATGGTGCGCCGGTTCGCGGACACCTTCGCCGGCTACGACGCGGTGGTCACCCCCTCCGGGTCGTGCGGCGCGATGATCCGCGACAACCACCCGCGCGCCGCCGCCCGGGCCCGGGACGCCACCCTCGCGGCCGACGTCGCGGCGGTGGTCCCGAAGGTGTACGACCTCACCGAGTTCATCGTCGACGTGCTCGGCGTCACCGACGTCGGCGCGTACTTCCCGCACAAGGTCGCCTACCACCCCACCTGCCACTCGCGTCGCCTGATGAAGCTCGGCGACCGTCCGACCGCACTGCTGCGCGAGGTGCGCGGTCTGGAACTGCTCGGCCTGCCCGGTGAGGAGGAGTGTTGCGGCTTCGGCGGCACCTTCGCGGTCAAGAACCCGGACGTGTCCACCGCGATGGGCGCCGACAAGGTCCGGCACGCCGCGGGCACCGGCGCCGAGGTGTTGTGCGCGGCGGACAACTCGTGCCTGATGCACATCGGTGGCCTGATGGACCGTCAGCGCACCGGGATGCGGGTCCTGCACCTCGCGGAAATCCTCGCCTCCACCGAGAAGGAGCCGGCATGAGCAAGGCCGTCCCGCCGACCGGCGCCACCTTCGTCGGCATGCCCCCGTTCCCGCAGGCCGCGCGGGCCGCCGTCGGCGACGCGCAACTGCGGCACAACCTGCGCAAGGCCACCCACACCATCCGGGACAAGCGGGCCCTGGTGGTGGACGAACTCGCGGACTGGGCCGAACTGCGCGCGGCGGGCGCGGCGATCAAGGACCGCACGCTGCGCCGCCTCGACGAACACCTGCTCGCGGTCGAGGCCGCGGTCACCGCCGCCGGCGGCACCGTGCACTGGGCCGCCGACGCCGCCGAGGCGAATCGCATCGTCGCGGACCTGGTCCGGGCCACCGGCGAGACCGAGGTGGTCAAGGTCAAGTCGATGGTCACCCAGGAGATCGGCCTCAACGAGGCGCTCGCCGCCGAGGGCATCCGGGCCTACGAGACCGACCTGGCCGAGTTGATCGTGCAGTTGGGCGAGGATCTGCCGTCGCACATCCTGGTGCCCGCGATCCACCGCAACCGGTCCGAGATCCGGGAGATCTTCGTTCGCGAGATGGGCGAATGGGGCGTGCCGGCACCGGCCGGTCTGACCGACGAGCCGGCCGCGCTGGCCGAGGCCGCGCGTCGGCACCTGCGCGAGCGTTTCCTGTCCGCGAAGGTCGCGGTCTCCGGCGCCAATTTCGTGGTCGCCGAGACCGGCACGCTCGTGGTGGTCGAGTCGGAGGGCAACGGGCGGATGTGCCTGACCCTGCCGGACACGCTGATCTCGGTGGTCGGCATCGAGAAGGTCGTGCCGACCTGGGCCGACCTGGAGGTGTTCCTGCAACTGCTGCCGCGCAGTTCGACCGGCGAGCGGATGAACCCCTACACCTCGATGTGGACCGGCGTCACCCCCGGCGACGGCCCGCAGGACTTCCACCTGATCCTGCTCGACAACGGCCGCACCGACGTGCTGGCGGACAGCACCGGTCGGCAGGCGCTGCGTTGCATCCGCTGCTCGGCCTGTCTGAATGTGTGCCCGGTGTACGAACGCACCGGCGGACACGCGTACGGGTCGGTGTATCCCGGGCCGATCGGCGCGATCCTGGTGCCGCAGTTGGGCGGCATCGCGACCGCGAAGGTGGACGCGCAGACCGCGTCGCTGCCGTACGCCTCCTCGCTGTGCGGCGCGTGCTACGAGGTGTGCCCGGTCGCGATCGACATCCCCGAGGTGCTGGTGCATCTGCGCGAACAGGTGGTCGAGGGCGGCGGTCATCGGGCCGAGCGGACGGCGATGCGGGCGGCCGAGTGGGTGCTCGACGATCCCGGGCGACTGCGCCGGGTACAGCGGGTCGCGGCGCGCTCGCGCAAGTTGATCCCCAAGCGGGCCCCGGGCCCGGGCGCGGCCTGGACGGACAGTCGGTCGATCCCGGCGGTGCCGGCGGAGTCGTTCCGGGACTGGTGGGTGCGGGAGCGCAGCGGGCCCGGGGGTGCGCCGCAGGCGGACATGGGCCCGGGGGATCCGGGGCCTGCGGCCGCGCGCACCGAAGCGAACGAGATCGAGGGGGAGAGCCGATGAATTCGCGCGAGGTGATCCTGAACCGGGTACGGCGGGCGCTGACGGACGTGCCGCGCGACGAGGTCTTCCCGGTTCCGCGCGACTACGCACGGGCGCATGTGGTCGAGGGCGTGCTCGAACTGTTCGCCGAACACCTGCGCGACTATCGGGCCGTCGTGCACGAGGTCACCGGGAGCGAACTCGCGGACGCGATCGCACACGCGGTCGAACGGCGCGGGGCACGTCGGCTGGTGACACCGGCGGGGCTGCCGGCGGAGTGGGTCGCGGGGCTCGCGCCCGGGACGTGCGTGCCGGACGGCTGGGTGTACGGGCCGATCGACGAATCGTCCGATGATCCTACTAATAACAGGCCGGAGCAGCCCGCCCCCCACCTCACCGTCGCCGAGCTGGACACCGCCGACGGTGTCCTCACCGCCGCCGCCGTCGCGATCGCCGAGACCGGCACGATCGTGCTCGACGCGGGACCGGGACAGGGGCGCCGGGCGTTGACCCTGGTCCCGGACTGGCACCTGTGCGTGGTCCGCGCCCGGGACGTGGTCGCGTCCGTACCGCAGGCACTGGAGCGACTGCTCCCCGGCCGGCCGCTGACCTGGATCTCCGGCCCGTCCGCGACCAGCGACATCGAGCTGAACCGGGTCGAGGGGGTACACGGGCCGAGGACCCTGGAGGTGCTGATCGTGCGGTGATGCCGCACCGGTTCAGGTGTGGTGATGTCCCGCCGATCATTTACAGTCCATAGGCGTGGCACCCGATACGAAGGCACTCGTCCTGTCGACCAAGAACCTGATGGAGATGGTCGACCTCCTGAGCAACACCAGCCCGCCCGAGGCGTACGACGCGATCGCCGAGCAACTGGCGAACACGCGCGTGATCCTGGGCCGGCTGGCCGCTCCCACGCCGACCACGCTGTGCAACGAACACCCGTACGGCCCGGTCGACGAGGATGCCCGGGACAAGTGCCTGTTCTGCGAGAACCGGCGGCGGCGCGGCCGGGCCCGGGACGCGGCGGACGCGCGCCCGCGCTCGGCGCCGTGCCCCCGGCACCCCGAGCGTGGTCTGCTCGCGCTCGGCGAGTCGTGTCCGCTGTGCGGGACGCCGGACGGTGCGCCGACCTCGCGTCAGGGCCTGCCGAGCGTGCGTGATCCGCGACCGGCCCCGCTGTCCGGCGCCCGCGGGGTGGACATGCGGCTGACCGTGCTCACCCGGCAACTCGCCCAACTGGCGGACGAGGCCGGCCGGGACGCACGCGGCGAGGCGCTGCTCGCGGCGGCGGTCGACGTGCTCAAGGGCGCCCAGGGCCTGATTCAGGCGGCCAACGCGTTCACCGACGGGCGCGGCGACGAGGCGTACAACACCGCGACCCGGGCCGCCCGGGGCCTGCGGTCGACGGCGGCCGAGGTGCTGGAAGACCTGTAGTCGTTCGGGTCGAGGGCCTGGCGGCGACCCGGTCAGTCCTCGTAGGTCGACGCGATCGGCTGGTGTCCGTTCCAGACCACGAACACCGACGAGGTGCGGTGGTTGGCGGTGAAGTCCACCCGGATCCACCTGTCTCCGGGCCACACCTTCACCGCCCAGCCGGGGTTCGGGGTTGCGGCGATCAGCGTCGCGCTCGTGGCCGAGTACCGGAACGACGCCCGCCCGCCCCGTACTTCGAAACTCTGCACGGCCGGAGCCGGCGGGTCCTCCCGAAGCTGGGCCGGCGGTACCACCGACGTCGGCGGGCTCTTCGGCGTCGGCGGGGCGGAGGACGCGGGCGCCGACGCGGACGCCGTGGTCGGCGCCGGCGTTCGGTTGACCGCGGAGATCAGGTCGGGTGCCTCGCTCGTCGGCGGCGCGACCGGCGTCGACGGCGCGAGCGGCGTCGGTGGCCGAGAACTCGTCACCGGTGGCGGTTCGTCCCCGGCGGCCAGCGTCGGAGCCCGAGGCGGCTCGAACACGGTGTCGCGCAACACGCTGCGCACGCCCCACCAGGCCAGCGCGACGGCCATCGCGCTGACCACGAGCCATACCGCGATCGAGGTGACGGTTCTGCGCACGTGCTCTGGCCTCCAGCCGCTGATCCGGCCCGATGTTCCCCTCCCGGGCCGGCCGGATCGAAGAGTACGGGTACGGTTCCGAACCATGGCACAGGTGCTCGTGGTCGAGGACGACCAATTCGTACGTTCGGCGCTGATCCGCTATCTGACGTCGTCCTCACACGCCGTTCGGAGCGTCGGAACGGCTCTCGAAGCATTGCGCGAAGTCGCCCAATACCCTTTCGATGTGGTCATTCTGGACCTCGGTCTGCCGGATCTGGACGGCTCCGAGGCGTTGAAGATGTTGCGCGGCATATCCGACGTCCCGGTGATCATCGCGACCGCCCGGGACGACGAGGCCGAGGTGGTCCGGCTGCTCAACGCGGGGGCCGACGACTACGTGACGAAGCCGTTCTCCGGCGAACACCTGGGCGCGCGCATGTCGGCCGTGCTGCGCCGTGCGCGCGGGCGGACCACGCCGGAGGTGTTCACCGTCGGCGGCCTGCTGATCGACACCAGGCGCCGGGAGGCACAACTGGACGGCCGGGAGTTGGAGTTGACCCGGCGCGAGTTCGACCTGCTGGCGTTCCTGGCGGCGCGGGCCGGGACGGTGGTGCCGCGGCGGGAGATCCTCGCCGAGGTGTGGGGTCAGTCGTACGGTGACGACCAGACCATCGACGTGCACCTGTCCTGGCTGCGGCGCAAGCTCGGTGAGAAGGCGCGGGAGCCGAGGTATCTGCACACGGTGCGGGGTGTCGGGGTGAAACTGGAGCCGCCGGCGTGAGGGCGGGCGCGGGGACCGCGGCGGGTGGGGAGGGGTCGGGCGCAGGCGGTACGGGTGGCGACGGAGCGCCGGATCCGCGTGCGGCGGGTCGGGCGCAGGCTTCCGGGGGACGGACGCCGGCTTCGGCAGGCCGGGACGGCAAGCGGCCGCGGGCGCCCAAGGGGGTGCGAGGCACGCTGGTGCGGGTCTCGTTGGCGGTCACCACGATGGTTGCCCTGGCGTTTTTGATCCCGCTGGTCCTGGTGATCCGGGAGATCGCCGCGGACCGTACCTTCACCGACGCCGAGCGGCAGGCCGCCGCGCTGCAGCCGGCGCTGGTGATCACCACCGATCGGGCGACGCTGGAGCCGGCGATCGCGAGTGTGCCGGCCGGTTCGAGTGGTCGGATCGCGATCCACCTGCCGGACGGTTCGGTGCTGGGGCGGCCGCGGGCGAGCGAGCAGAGCGTGGCCACCGCGCGCGGGTCGGCCCGGTCGTTCCGGGTCCGGGCGGGCGGCGGCTGGGCGTTGTTGCAGCCGCTGCTGTTGGACCAGGGGCGGATCACCGTGATCGAGGTGTACGTGCCGGACGGCGACCTGGAGCACGGCGTCGATACCGCGTGGATGGTGCTCACCGGCGTGGCGGTCGTCCTGGTCGGCGGCTCCGTGGTGGTCGCCGACCGGCTCGGCGCACAGGTGGTGCGCTCGGCGCGGGGCCTGGCTTCGGCGGCCCGCGCGTTGGGGACCGGCGACCTGGCGGCCAGGATCGCGCCGCAGGGCCCGTCCGAACTCCAGGAGGCCGCCACATCGTTCAACACGATGGCCGATCGGGTGGAGCAACTGCTGGCCAACGAGCGGGAGATGGCTGCCGACCTGTCGCATCGACTGCGCACGCCGCTGACCGCGCTACGGCTGAACGCGGCGGCGCTGGGCGAGGACCCGGTGGCCGAACAGACCCGGAACGCGGTGGCGCAGTTGGAGCGCGAGGTCGACGAACTGATCCGCACGGCACGGCGATCGAGCACGAGCATCGAGGCGGTGGGTTGCGACGCGGCCGAAGTGGTGCGTGACCGGATGGACTTCTGGTCGGCACTGGCCGAGGACGAGGTGCGCCCGTGGCAACTGGTGGGCGCGGACCAGCCGGTACGGGTCCCGGTGCCCCGGGGCGACCTGGCGGCCGGGCTCGACGCGATGCTGGGCAACGTCTTCCGGCACACCGAGGAGGGCGTGCCGTTCTCGGTCACCCTGCACTCGGGTCGGGACGCGGTGATCCTGCTCGTGGCCGACGGCGGCCCGGGCATCGCCGACCCGGAGAGCGCGCTGCGGCGCGGCCACGGGCACGGCGGCGAGGGCTCCACGGGACTGGGCCTGGACATCGTCCGACGCCTCGCGGAGGCCACCGGCGGCGAGGTCGGCGTGGGCCGCTCGGTGCTGGGCGGCGCGGAGATCAGCGTACGACTCGGCGCCGGCCGCACGGAGGCGATCGTGCGCCGCAGCCGCCGAGCGGGCAAGGGCGGACGCGGCCGGCGACGGTTGGGGGTGGGGTGACGGACGGGGCGGGGTGAGGGGGCGGAGCATGTCGATGGTGGGGTGATCGTCGACGGTCGGGACGGGGGAGTGGCTGTCGTCAACGCGCATTTGATCGACGATGGGCTGTCCCGACACCACCTGCGGCGGACCCTTTGATGCCGGTCGCCGCGTACCGCGCGTTGCTGCCACACCCGGGCCGCCACGACGCCCTCGCCGTCATCCGGGCGCGTTCGTCGAACCGCTCCATGACACGTTCCGGGCGGGGAGGCTGGCCAAGCTCGATGCCGTGCCCGATCCGTTCACGACCATGGTCGCGCTCTCGAAGTCCCGCGAGGAGCAGTCCTCCGGCACCACGTTCACCTTCGACCGACCCGTGGACGACGATCGGAACCACCTCCTCGACGTGCACCGTCGCTGCTGCGCGAGACGAACCCGACACCCGTCGAAACAGGCTTCTGCGACGGGTTCAGGCAGTGGCCGGCCGGGCCGCAGCGGCGGCGGCTCGGACTTCGGGAGCTTCCATCGGGTCGTCGCGTAGTTCCGCGATGCGCTTTCGGGTTGTGGGGTTGTCGGGTGCGTGGGCGATGCCGAGGAGTCGGGCCTGTTCCTGGCAGTCCCAGAGGGATTCGGTGTGGGCGTGCTCCAGGCCGCTCGCGTCGATGGCGGCGAGCGCTTCCAGGTAGGCGGGCCGCGCGTAGGAGTGCGGGGTGTGCAGCCAGAGCCGGCGCAGGTCGGCCACCGCCTCGGCGGCTTCCGGCCCGAAGCGGGCCAGTTGCCGTGCCGTGGCCTCGGGGCCGCACCAGGTGTGGGTCCGCCGTTGTTGCGCGAGTTCGGCCAGTAGGACCGGCAGCGCCTCGGGGACGGCCTGGTCGGCGAGGACGTTACGGCCGAGGCGGGCGAGCCATTCGCGCTCGTCGCCCGCCCAGTCGCGCGCCGCCGGTACGGCCAGGGCGCCGAGGTGTTCGACGGCCCGGGTGAGCTGCGGGAGGGGACGGCGACCGTCCGGGGTGGCGAGCGAGGGTACGAGGGGGATCAGGGCTTCCGTCGGGTCGCGGCGGCACAGTTCGTGCAGGGCGTCGACCCGGATGCGGTCCCCGGGCGGGGCGAGGGTCAGCAGGTCGAGCAGCTCGCCGTCGGTATGTCCGCCGAGATCGTGCGGAGCCGGTCGTGGATCGGGCCGCCGGACCACGACTCCGAACCCGGCCCACGGCTCGGTTCGCCACGGCGGCTCCGGTTCCCGGCCGATGCGGGTTCGCGCGACCTCGGCCAGGTCCTCCCACCAGGTGTCCGGCCAGTGGTCCGCGACGGACTCCAGTACGGGTATCCAGTGGGCGCCTTCCCGGATGTGGACCCGCAGTCCCTCCCGGGCCTCGTGCGATCCGCCGAGAGCGAGCAGGACCAACACATCGGCCGCCCGGGAGCACTCGTCCTCGGAACCCGCGAGTTGCTTCACGATCGGTGCCGGCGACAACTCCAGCTCTTGGACCGACCGCGCCAGGTACAGGGCACGTTCGTCGACGAGTCCGTCCCAGGCCCAGTCCCGACGGATCCCGTCGTACACGAACGGCGCGGCTGCCGAGGGGCTTTGCCGCGCCTGTATGGCGCCCAGGCCCCGTCCTCGTTGCAGCAGCCCTTGGAGGGATTTGTGGGGGGCGTAGAACATTTCGTTGTTCTTGTTGTCGTTCTTATCGTTCTTGTCGTTCTTGTCGTTGCCCTCGTTGCCCTCGTTGCCCTCGTTGCCCTCGTTGCCCTCGTTGCCCTCGTTGTCCTTGTCGTTGTTCTTGTTGTCGTTCTTGTTGTCGCTCATCGGGCGGAACCCTGCCGGATGAGGGGCTTGGCTGTCGCGTGATATTTGCCCTGCTTCGGTCCTTCGGTTCTGTCCTGGGGGCGAGGTCCGGTGGGCTGTTTGGGTGGGGTTGTTTCGGCGGAGGAACCGGCTTGGGGGAAATGGGAGTTCGCGTGGTGGTGGCGCCGGCGTTTTGTGACGGGCGCCGTGGCGAGGGCGAGGATCAGTCCTGCCTTGCGGGGATCGCGTTTGGGAACGGCGTGCGTGCCGACTTCGGGTGATGCGGCATTGTCGTGTGGCGTGTCCTGGCGTGTCCTGGCGTCTCCTGGCCGATAACGGTCTCTGCGGCCGGTCTCACGGCGGGTGCAACGTCTGTGTGGGGGAGGGGATTTCGGGTGCTATTGGACACAGCCGGATCGGCCGCATCGCAACGGCGGGGGCGAGCGTCAGGTCCGGACGCACCGGTCTCATGGGTCGACCACCCGGAAGTTGCTTCATCAACCTCATGGGAATACGCGCAGGGGTGTGGGGCGGTTTGGGGGGCTGACGACTGGTTCGTTGTTTGGTTTGGGGTGGGGTTGCGTTGTGGGATGCGTTGCGATGCGCGGTTGGCTCGGGGTGGGGGCGGACACTTGGACGAGGGATCTTCTCACTGTGAGTAGTTGTTCGTGTGCCGCCGGACACGTGGACCTTGATCAACCCTTAAGTGGGCCTTAAACCCTTGTCTCGGGGTCAATCCGGTCGGGTCGACAGGTGTTCTTCGGCCACGGTTTTCACTAGCCTTCAGAACGACGGTCCATTCGGAACCAACGGGACTCCCCCCTTTCCGAATGGCCCAGGCGCAGCCCAATCCCCCCCAGGGTCTGTAGCCGTTCGGGGATCTCGCATCCCCGGCCGCTCGTGTCCCCACCCCCACCCGGGGCACGACGGCATCCCGACCCGAGAGCGAAAACTCTCGGGTCGGGCTTTTTTTATGGGCCGAATGGGGCTGGGGCTGGGGCTGGGGCACGGGTGCCGGCGCGGGGCGGTGCTTGGGCTTCCGGCGGGTCGCGGGGGTGGCGGGTCCGGGTGGCTGGGGTTGCGGGGGCGGCGGTGGAGTTGGCCTGGGTCGTGAGCGCAGCGAGCACGGCGACCCGGTTGCGCACGGAACCGGCGGGACGGCCTGGGTCGCGAGCGCAGCGAGCACGGCGGCCTGGGTCGCGAACCGAACCGGCGGGACGATCCGGGTCGCGAGCGCAGCGAGCACGGCGGCCCGGGTCGTGAGCGGAACGGGTGGGACGGCCGGGGTCGTGAGCGGAGCGAGCGGGTGGGGGGCTTTCGGCGATGCAGCGCTGCTTCTATTGGGCGCCTTCGGCGCCGGCTCGCGAGGCACCACTTTTTGCTCCCCCGCTGACGCTCCTCCGCAAAAAGTGGCCCCTCGCTCGTGACTTCGTGTCCCTTCGCTTCG